>CASEEV010000069.1 GCA_949287065.1 uncultured Collinsella sp. | reverse complement strand
GAGGCGGGCGGCATCACCCAGCACATCGGCGCCTCTCAGGTCGAGATCAACGGCCGTCAGATCACCTTCGTCGACACCCCGGGCCACGAGGCGTTCACCGCCATGCGCGCCCGCGGCGCCAAGGTGACCGACGTCGTCGTGCTCGTCGTGGCCGCCGACGACGGCGTCATGCCCCAGACCGTCGAGGCCATCAACCACTCCAAGGCCGCCGGCGTGCCGATCATCGTCGCGGTCAACAAGATCGACAAGCCCGACGCCAACCCCGACCGCGTGCGCCAGGAGCTCACCGAGTACGGCGTCATCCCCGAGGAGTGGGGCGGCGAGAACATGTTCGTCAACGTGTCGGCCAAGAAGCGCATCGGCATCGACGACCTGCTCGAGACCATCCTGCTCCAGGCCGACGTGCTCGAGCTCAAGGCCAACCCCAACACCTTTGCCTCCGGCTACATCCTCGAGGCCAAGCTCGACCGCGGCCGCGGCCCGGTTGCCACGGTGCTCGTCAACCGCGGCACCCTGCACGTGGGCGACTCGCTCGTCGCGGGCATGAGCTACGGCCGCGTCCGCGCCATGCTCGACCAGCACGGCGAGCACGCCAAGGCCGCCGGTCCCTCCGACGCCGTCGAGGTCCTCGGCCTCGCCTCCGTGCCCTCCGCCGGCGACGAGTTCCGCGTCTTCGAGGACGAGCGCGACGCCAAGAAGCTCGCCGACGAGCGCGCCCTCAAGGCCCGCATCGAGGAGCAGAACAAGGTCAAGCACGTGACGCTCGAGACGCTCTTCTCCGAGATGAGCGAGAACGAGCTCAAGGAGCTCAACCTCGTCGTCAAGGCCGACGTCCAGGGCTCCATCGAGGCGCTCGCCGACGCGCTCGGCAAAATGGACCAGTCCGAGGTGCGCATCAACATCATCCACTCGGCGGTCGGCGCCATCACCGAGACCGACGTCATGCTCGCTGCGTCCTCCAACGCCATCATCATTGGCTTCGGCGTGCGCCCGCAGGGCAAGGCCCGCGACCTCGCCGAGAAGGAGAACGTGCAGATCAAGACCTACTCGATCATCTACAAGGCGATCGAGGACATCGACGCCGCCCGTATCGGCATGCTCAAGCCCACCGAGGAGGAGCAGCAGACCGGCTCCGCCGAGGTTCGCGAGACCTTCCGCGTGCCCAAGATCGGCCTTATCGCTGGCTGCATGGTCACCGAGGGCGAGCTGCACCGCTCCGACAAGGTGCGCGTGGTCCGCGACGGCGTGGTTATCTACGACGGCTCCTTTGCATCGATGCGCCGCTTCAAGGACGACGTCAACACCGTCAAGAGCGGCTACGAGTGCGGTCTCGGTCTCGAGAAGTTCCAGGACATCAAGGTCGGCGACGTTCTCGAGGGCTACAAGATCGTTCAGATCGCCCGTACGGAGTAGGAGGCTGCCATGAAGCAGACACCGGCAACGCGCCGCACCGGCGAGCAGCTGCGCGAGAAGCTCGGGAGCATCCTTCTGTTCGAGATCTCCGACCCGAGGCTCGACCTCGTGACCATCACGGGCGTCGAGGTCTCGGTCGACCGGGCCTTCGCGCGCGTGTACGTGTCGTGCGAGGCCGACCGCTACGACGAGGTTCTCGAGGCGCTCCAATCGGCCAAGGGCCGCATCCGCAGCTTGCTTTCACGCTCGCTCGACTGGCGCGTGACGCCCGAGCTTTCGTTTAAGATCGACCGCTCCACCGACGAGGCGGAGCGCATCGCCGCGGCGCTCAAGAACGTGCCCGAGACGATGGCGGTCGAGAAGGACGAGGAGGGTTACCCTCTTGCGCCCGATGACGCAGCGCGTACGGAGGAGTCCCCGCTCAGCGAGGCGTAATCGCTTTGATTCCCACCGGCCGGGCTTGCCCCGGCCGGTTGTTTTGCGGTGGGTATCGATCTGAGAGGCAGCACGACATGAGAGAGTTTTCGGGCAGTCCGCGTTGCGCCCGTATCTACGAGCTCATACAACTGGCTTCGACCATTGCCATCTGCGGGCATACGTCGCCCGACGGCGACGCCCTCGGCTCCGCTTTGGGACTCGGCCTCGCGCTCAGGGAGCTCTTTCCCGAGAAGCGCGTGAGCCTCCTGCTCGCCGACGACGACCCGGTTCCGGCGGCGTACCGCTTCATGCCGGGCTCCGACCTCTTCGAGCCGGCGTCGGCCTACGAGGGCGATCCCGACCTCTTCATCATGGTCGACGCGCCCACGCCCGACCGCATCGCCAACGGCAAGGCGGTCTTCGAGCGCGCCCGCACGACGGCGGTCTTCGACCATCACCCGGCCGATCACGAGGAGGCCGACGCGGTGGTGCGCGACGTCGAGGCTGCGGCGTGCTCCGCCATTATCGAGCGCTTCCTCGACGCCTGCCGCATCCCGCTCACCTACGAGACGGCAACGTGCTTGCTCTGCGGCATCGAAACCGACACCGGGCGCTTCCAGTACCAAAACACCACTGCCGACACCTTCCGGTCCGCGGCGGCGCTCGTCGACGCCGGCGCCTCTCCCGCAGAGGTGTCGCTCAACGTCTACCAGAGCTGGCGTCTCGAGTACCTGCACCTGCAGGCAATCGTTATGGGCCGCATCGAGCGCATTGTGGACGGCAAGGTGGCCTACAGCTACGCGTACGCAAGCGACCTCGAGTCATGCGGCGTCCAGGTTGACGAGTGCGACGGCCTGGTCGACATCGTGCGCTCGGTCGGCGGCGTCGAGGCCTGTCTCTTCTTGCGCGAGAAGGCCGACGGCACGGTCCGGGGCAACCTGCGCGCCAAGGGCGACCTCGACGTCTCGCAGGTGGCGCGCAAGCTCGGAGGCGGCGGGCACGTCGCGGCTGCCGGCTTTACCTTCACCGGCACCATCGAAGAGGCGCGCGCCGCCGCCGAGCCGCTGCTCAAGGAGATCCTCGGCTAGCCGGCACCAGCTTCGCCCGAACATTCGCATCAAAGAGAGAGGGGCCTTGTGGGCCGTCGCAGAACAAGTCGTATCAATTGCCTGCTCGCGGTCGACAAGCCTGTCGGCTGCACGTCGCACGACGTCGTCGCGCAGGTGCGGCGCGTCCTTCACGAGCGGCGCGTCGGCCATGCCGGAACGCTCGACCCCATGGCTTCGGGCGTCATGGTGCTCGGCGTGGGCCAGGCAACGCGCCTCTTGGGTCACCTTACGCTCGAGAAGAAGTCCTATATCGCGCGCATCGTCTTTGGCTCCGAGACCAACACCGACGATGCCGAGGGCGAGGTCACGCGCACCGCGCCCGTTCCTTCCGCCTGTGCCGACGAGCCGTATGCCCAGGAGCTTCTCGCAAGCTTTCTCGGGCCGTCCGAACAGGTTCCGCCGCAGTTCTCGGCCATCTCGGTCAACGGGGTGCGCGCGTACAAGCGCTCGCGCAACGGCGAGGAGGTCGAGCTTCCGCCGCGACCCATCGTGGTCGAGTCGGCGGTGCTCCTGGGCCTTCATGCCGAGGGCGACGAGGTGGCCTGGGACGTTGCCTTTACGGTAAGCAAGGGCACCTACATCCGCGCGCTCGCCCGAGACATCGGCCGCGCGGCCGCGTCCGCCGCGCATGTGGGCGCGCTTAGGCGCACGGCATCCGGAACCGTCGGTCTCGCCGTCTGCCGCCACGTGGAGGGTCTCGAAGGCCTTGGCGAGGTCGATCTCGCGCTCGACCCCGTTGCCGCGCTCGGTGTTCCTGCGGTGGTGCTTCCGGAGGACGTGCTCGTCGATGTTCTCTGCGGCAAACGCGTTCCCGCTTGGAAGATCGTGGGCCAAGGGTTGGTCCCTGAGCCATTTGGCGCCGATGAGCGCTGTGCCATCATTATCGGCGGACGGCTTATGGCGCTCGCGTGGTTCGACGGGGCGGAGCTGGTGTTCAAAGACGTGTTTCCAGAAGGGATCGGCGGCGTTATATGCAGGGACTGACCGAAGAGCGCGTGCGGCGTGACTTTATGTGCGGGGGAGACCCTGCGCCCGTGTGGCAAATGGGTGCCGCGGGCGATCTGCCGCGGGGCCTGCGCTGCGCGGTGAGCATCGGCGCGTTCGACGGGTTCCACACCGGGCATCAGACGCTCGTGCGCGCCCTTGTTCGCGACGCCCGCGCCCGCGGTGTTGCCGCGGTTGCCGTGACCTTTGACCCCGATCCCGACTGCGTCGTGGCGCCTCGTCCCGCTAAGCGCCTGCTGAGCGTTAACGACCGTTTGCGCGCGCTCTCGCTGAGCGGCGTCGACGGCGTGCTCGTCGTGCCGTTTACCCGCGAGCTCGCGGGTATGGGGCACGAGGCGTTCTTCACCCAGGTGCTCGGCCCGTACCTCTCCATCGAGGCGGTGCACGTGGGCGAGGACTTCAGGCTCGGCGCCGGCGGCACGTCTACGGTCGGGGTCATCGGCGCATGGGGCGCTGCGCGCGGTATGACGGTGACGGGTCATCGCCTCGTGCGCGACGGCCAGCAAGTCGTCTCGGCCACGCGCATTCGCGCGTTGCTCGCCGAGGGAAAGGTTGCCGAGGCGGCCGTGGAGCTCGGGCGCGATCACGTGCTTGCCGGTCGCGTGGCGCACGGAAGGGGAGAGGGCTCCTCGCTCGGTTTTCCCACCGCAAACATCGATGTGCCTCTCGTCATGCAGTTTCCCGCCAACGGCGTCTACGCGGGCATCGTGCAGGCGGGCTCCGTTGCGTACCCGGCCGCGATAAACGTCGGCATTCCGCCGACCTTTGCCGACGACGCCTCATCGGCGCGGCTCGAGGCCAACCTTATCGGTTTCGAGGGCGATCTCTACGGCTCCGAGGTGCGCGTTGCCTTTGCCCAGTATCTGCGCGCCCCGGTAAAGTTCCCGACGCTTCAAGAGCTCATCGCCACCGTGCGAGGCAACATCGACGATGTGCGCCTCCTCTTCGGTGACGCCGGGGTGAGGTGCCTGCCATGATCACCGAGGAAGAAAAAGAGAAGGTACGCGCCGCCACCGACTTGGTCGCGCTGGTGAGCGAGACGGTCGAGCTCAGGCAGCGCGGTCGCGAGTTCTGGGGCTGTTGCCCCTTCCATGACGAGAAGACCCCGTCGTTTCATGTGATCCCCGCCACGCAGGTGTGGCACTGCTTTGGCTGCGGCACCGGCGGCGACTGCTTCAGCTACGTGCAGAAGCGCGAGCACCTGAGCTTTCCCGAGGCCATCCGCTACCTTGCCGACCGTGCGGGCATAGAGCTCTCAGACGACGGCACCTACGAGCGCCGGGGCACCAAGAGAGCGCGCCTTATCGAGGTCTGCGAGGCCACGGCAGACTTCTACCACACTATGCTCATGCGCGGTAAAGACGGGCGTCCGCGCGACTACTTCAAGTCGCGCGGGTTCGGCGCCGGCGTGTGCCGACGCTACCGTCTGGGCTTTGCGCCGGGGCGCGGCAGCCTTGTGGCGCACCTGCGCTCAAAGGGCTTCACGCCGCGCGAGATGATCGACGCCAACGTCGCGGTGTCACGGGGGCGCGGGGTTTCCGACCGGTTCTACGACCGCGTCATGTTTCCCATCATGGACGAGCAGGGGCGCTGCATCGCCTTCGGCGGCCGCATCATGGGCGACGGTCAGCCCAAGTACCTCAACACCTCCGAGACGGCGCTCTTTCACAAGAAGCGCAACCTCTATGCGTTCAACTGGTCCAAGAACGCCATCGTAGCGGCAGGCGGCGTGGTGGTGACCGAGGGCTATACCGACACCATCGCGCTGCGCGAGGCGGGCATCGAGAACGTCGTGGCAACGCTCGGCACGGCGCTCACCGAGCATCACGTCAAGACGCTCTCGCGCTTTGCCAAGCGCATCACCTACCTCTTCGACGGCGACGAGGCGGGGCAGCGCGCGGCCGAGCGCGCCATCCAGTTCATCGAGAACGCCTCGACCGACCTGCGCTGCGTCATCTTGCCCGAAGGGCAGGACCCTGCCGAGTACGTGGGCGCGCACGGCGGCGACGCCATGCGCGAGCTTCTCGACCACGCCGAGCCGCTGATGGACTTCGTCTTCCGCCGGCTTACCGAGAAGGCCGACGTGAGCACGCCGGGCGGGCGCGCCAAGGCCCTCGGCGACGCATGCCGCCTGCTGTACCCGGTGCGCGCGAGCTACATGATCGACACGTACTACATGCAGATCGCCGACCGGCTGGGCATCGACCTCGCCACGGTGCGCGAGTCGGCGCAGGCAACGTATCGCGACGTGGCGCGCGAGGAGTCGGAGCGCAAGCGCCGCGAGCAGGCTCGTGCCCGTGCCGCTGAGCGCAGCGCGGCAAGCGGTGCGACAGCCTCTGGGCAGCGTGCGCAAGCCCCTGCGGGCCCATCGTCGTTCCCGGCACCTCTCCAGGAGGGCTCGGCCGAGGGCGACGTGGTGCCCTACGGCGAGGTTGACGCGTACGTGCCTGCAGACGCGTACGCCCCCGACGAGGTTCCGCCCGACGCGTACGGCTCCGTGCCTGTAGAGCCCGCAGCGCCCGACGCGCACGGGGGAGCGCCCGCGGGCTTTGAGGTCCTTACCGAGCAGGAGCGCCGGTCGCTGCGCTGCGAGCGCGAGCTTCTCACCCTTATGACGAGCCACCCCGACGCGTTCAGGCCCTTTGCCGACCGCATCACCGAGATCCCGTGGGTCGACCCGCGCAACGAGGCCGTTGCCTGGGCCGTGCTCGCCACGCCCGAGGGGAGCTCGGCGGCAGAGTGCATGGCGGCGGCGCGCGCGGTGTGCCCGGACGCGGCGGAGCTCGTGTCGGCCGGCGTCATCGGGGTGACCTCGGGGCATCCCACCGAGACCAACATCGCCTTTCTGCTCGACACGCTCGAGCTCTACGCCGCCCAGCGCAGCCTGCGCGCCGCACAGGCAAAGCTCAGGAGGTCCCACGAGCTGAGCCCCGAGGAGCGCCGCGAGCTCGCATCGTCGGCAGCGTGCGAGGTCGCGCGGATCCGCGAGCTGGAGCGCGCCACGGCCTCGGTTGCCGACCCGTTCGCCTCGTTGGGCGCGCCCGGAGCCAGCCAGGGGTTGCCAACGGCTTAATCGCTGCTCAAAAGGCGTGCGGATACCGTGAAGCGCTTATGATCCGTCACGCGTGGGTATAGTTTTCTCTGCTATAGTTAAACCCTCTGTGACGATGAGAAAGGGGCATGTGTGCCGAAGAAGAAAAATGCTTCTGACCTCGACGTGTGCATCGAGAAGCTCGTCACTATGGGTGCCGAGGGTGGCAGCGTCACCGAGGACGACATCCAGGTGGTTCTTAAAGACATCGACGTAACCGACGCTCAGCTCAACGCCGTGTACCAGTTCCTGCGCGACAAGGGCGTCGAAGTGATCGTCGAGCACGAGGACGTAGACAACGTACAGGACTCCGACGACGACATGGACAGCGTGTCGGGTCTTGGCGACTTGGACGACGACGAAAACGAGGACGAGGACGTCAAAGCCGCCAAGACTGCCGAGATCGAGCTTTCGGCCAGCAAGCCCAAGAAGACCTCGCGCGTCCGTCCGCGCGCCAACCGCACGCGCGCTCGCGGCGTCGACGCCTCCACGGTTATGCTCACGGGCGACCCGGTGCGCATGTACCTCAAGGAGATCGGCAAGGTAGACCTGCTCACTGCCTCCGACGAGGTCGACCTCGCCATGAAGATCGAGGCCGGTCTCGACGCCACCAAGAAGCTCGAGGCCGAGGAGGACGGCGAGATCGAGCTCACGCGCGCCGAGAAGCGCCGCCTCATGCGCATCGAGCAGGTGGGCCTCGAGGCCAAGCAGGCCCTGATCAGCGCCAACCTGCGCCTCGTGGTCTCCATTGCCAAGCGCTACGTGGGCCGCGGCATGCTCTTCCTCGACCTCATCCAGGAGGGCAACCTCGGTCTTATCCGCGCGGTCGAGAAGTTCGACTACGAGAAGGGTTTCAAGTTCTCCACGTACGCCACGTGGTGGATCCGCCAGGCCATCACGCGCGCTATCGCCGACCAGGCCCGTACCATCCGCATCCCCGTGCACATGGTCGAGACCATCAACAAGCTCGTGCGCGTGCAGCGCCAGCTGCTCCAGGATCTGGGCCGCGACCCAACCCCGGAGGAGATCGGCGCCGAGATGGACATGAGCGCCGACCGCGTGCGCGAGATCCAGAAGATCTCGCAGGAGCCGGTCTCGCTCGAGACGCCCATCGGCGAGGAGGAGGACTCCCAGCTCGGCGACTTCATCGAGGACTCCAACGCCGAGGTTCCGCCGGACGCTGCGAGCTTCTCGATGCTGCGCGAGCAGCTCGGCCAGGTGCTCGACTCGCTCGCCGAGCGCGAGCGCAAGGTCATCGAGCTGCGCTTCGGCCTGGTCGACGGCCATCCGCGCACGCTCGAGGAGGTCGGACGCGAGTTCGGCGTCACCCGTGAGCGCATCCGCCAGATCGAGTCCAAGACGCTCGCCAAGCTGCGCCACCCGAGCCGCTCCGGCAAGCTCAAGGACTACATCGAGGGCTAAGCGCCTGCTAAGAGTTTCTTGCTGCGCAAAGCGCCGCCGCTGCCACACGAGCAGCGGCGGCGCTTTTGTCTGCCGCGAGGTTCTCGGAGCTTCTCGTTCAGCGGGTCTCCGCCTCGTTGCCGCCCGACTTGAGGGCGTTCATGACGAGCATCTGCAGGCGGTTCTCGATGTTGGCCATGCTCATGTCGGGATCGTAGTCGAGCGAGAGGATCTGCGCCTCGGGGTGCAGCTCGCGCAGCTTCTTGACGATGCCGCGGCCCACGATGTGGTTCGGCAGGCAGCCGAAGGGCTGCAAAATCAAGAACGCGCGGCAACCTTTTTTGGCGTGGTGCAGGATCTCGCCGGGAATGAGCACGCCCTCGCCCGCATCGAAGGTGTGGTGCACGATGGGGTCGGAATCGCGCACGAGGTCCTCCATGCGCGTGGCGGGCTCGTAGAGCGGGTGTCGGCTTGCTATGCGGTCCGTGAGCGCATGGGCCACGTCGAAGGCGCGGTCAGCCACGGCGTTCCAGGTCTTGGCCTTGACGGGGCGCGACACGTGGAACTCGCGGTCCTGCGCGTGCTGGTAGAAGTACGTCTTGCGTATCACGTCGGTCATGCGCGCCTCGATGATCTCGAGCCCGTTGTCCTCGAGGTAGCGCTCGACCTCGCGGTTGGCGCCCGGGTGGAAGTTCAGCAGGTACTCGCCGACGATGAGAACCTGCGGGCGCAGCTTGGATCGGTCGTAGCGCACCTCGCTCATGAGGTCGATGGCGCGGCTGAAGCCCTTGAGGGCTCCTGCGATGCCGCCCGCGCTGACGCCGTCGGTAACGGCGGCGACGCCCGCGTCAAAGGCGCGCTCGGCAGAGCCCTTCTCGAGCTCGTAGGGGCGGATCTTGCGCAGCAGCTCTTCGAGCGCGTCGATCATGGGCAGGCCGGCGGCAATGCAGAGCGACCCCTCCAGGTTGAGGCGGAACCCGGGGTGCAGGTTGTGCGCGTCAACGTCGTCGTTGGTGACGATGGGCACCTGCTCAAAACCGGCGTCGTCGAGCGCCTTGCGCAGAAGCGCCGCATAGTGCGTGAGGCGGCAGTCGCCTATGTACTTGCCGGTCATAACGGCGGTCTTGTCTGGGTCGTAGGCGCCGCTCTTGAGCGCTTCGAGCAGCTCGCCGATCACGATCTGCGCGGGGAAGCAGATGTCGTTGTGCACGTACTGCTTGCCGAGGCGCGTGGCCTCGTCGCGGCCGAGGGGAAGCGACTCCACGCGTACGCCCTGGCGCGCAAAGGCCGCGGCCATGAGGAGGCTGAAGGCATGGCTCGTGTTGGGGATGAGGGCCACGCGCTGGGTACGGTCCGCCTTGGTGTACTTGGCCGGATAGGGGTCCGGCAGCTCGCGCGCGCCTTCGCTTGCCAGAGCGGCGCGGCGCATGTTGACCGTCTCCACAAAGGAGCGCACGCGGATGCGCAGTGGGCCCTGGGCGTCGCTCTCGTCGACCTTGAGGATAAGCGGCGTCTTGTGGGACGCGAGCGCCATAAGGCGCTTGATCTCGTCCGAGAGGTACGCGTCGTGGCCGCAGCCAAAGCTCACGAGCTGCACGTACTCGAGCGCCGGGTTGCCGGCGGCTATGAGGGCGGATCCCAGCATGCGAGCGTGGAAGTTGTTCACGATGTCGAGCCGGCTGCGGCTGAGGTCGACCTCGTTGACGCCGGGGACTGCGTCGGGCGGCAGCACGGGGATGCCCTGCGCGGCAAAGAGCTCGGGCAGGTTGTGGTTCACGAGCGGGTCAGCGTGGTAGGGGCGGCTGGCGAGAACCACAGCGTAAGAGCCGTGCGCCTCGGCGTCGGCCACGATCTTCTCGCCGGCTTCTTCCATCTGCCGGTGAAACGAGGCCTGCGCGGCATCTGCCTGCGCTATTGCCGCGCGCGCATCGCGGGCGGCAACGCCCAAGGTGTCGGCGAGCCAGCGCGTGAGCTGGCGCGTGCGATCGCGGTCGCTGAACCAGTGGAAGAGGGGCGTGTCGAGCGGGATGCCGAAGCGCTCCTCGGGATTATCGGAGTTGCGCATCACGATGGAGTAGCCCTTGACCACGGCGCACATCGACTCGGAGGTGCTAGCGAGGTTCTCGGTGGGAACCGTTGTGACCGTGGGCATGAAGATGCGGTCGACGCCCATCTTGGCGAGCGCGCGCACGTGCCCGTGCACGAGCTTGGCCGGGAAGCAGATGGTGTCCGAGGGAACGGCTGAGAGACCGTCCTCGTACATGTGTCGGGTGCTCAAGGGGCTCAGGCGCACCTCAAAGCCGAGGGCGCGCAGCAGGGTCGTCCAAAACGGCGCGTTGTCCCAGAGCGCGAGCACGCGAGGGAGGCCGATCACGGTGCCGCGCTTCTCGCACACCGGGCTCACCGGGTAGTCTTTGAAGAGCAGCTCGCGGCGCAGCTCAAAGAGGTTCGGAGCTCCGTACGAGGCGTCCTCGGCGGCGCGCACGCGCTCGCGCACGGCGGGGTCCTTGGGGTCGCCCACCACCTGGCCGCGGGGGCAGCGGTTTCCGGTCACCCACACCGTTCCGTCCGAGAACGTCACGAGCGTGCGGCTGCAGTGGTTGCCGCAGAACGGACAGCGCACACCCGTTTGCTGCGTGTACGAGAACCCTTCGAGCTCGTCGAGGCCGATGAACGACGTGAGCTTGCCCGTCCGCTCGTTTGCGGCCTCCATGCGCTCCTTGGTGAGAAGGGCGATGCCGATGGCGCCCATAAGGCCAGGGTAGGGAGCGCGGATCACGTCTTGGCCGAGGTGCTGCTCGAGTGCGCGCAGCACCGCGTCGTTTCTGAAGGTCCCGCCCTGCACCACCACGCGGTCGCCGAGGCTCGCGGTGCTCGAGAGACGAATGACCTTGGTGAAGACGTTCTCGATGATGGAGCGGGCGAGCCCCGCCATGATGTCGTCGGGGGTCTTGCCGTTGCGCTGCTCGTT
>CASEEV010000068.1 GCA_949287065.1 uncultured Collinsella sp. | reverse complement strand
CTTGACGGGGCGGTCCACCGCGAGCGCGGCGAGCGCGGCCAGGTGCTGGACGGAGACGTCCTCCTTGCCGCCGAAGCCGCCGCCCACGAGCATGGTCTCGACGACGACCTTCTCAGGCGTGGCGTCCCAGCCCATCATGTGGGCGATCTCTTTGCGCGAGTCGTAGGCGCCCTGGTCGGACGAGCAGACCTTCACGCCGTCCTTGTACGGGAACGCCACGGCGCACTCGGGCTCCAAAAACGCGTGCTCGGTCGCCGGCGTGGTGAAGGTGCGCGTGACCTTGTGCGCGGCGCCTGCGAGCGCGGCGGCAGCGTCGCCGCGCACCACGTGGCGCTGCTGGCAGATGTTGTTCTCGAGCTCGACCCAGTTGCCGAACGCGAGGAACTTGTCGTGCAGAAGCGGGGCGTCGTCGGCGCGGGCCTCGGCGATGGAGCGCACGGGCTCGAGCTCCTCGTAGGTGATCTTGACCATCTTCTTGGCGCGTTCGAGCGTGGCCTGGTCCTCGGCCACCACGAGGCAGATGGCGTCGCCCACGCAGCGGGTGATGTCGCCCTCGGCGATCATGACGTCCCAGTCGTAGATGAGGTGGCCGACCGCGTTCACGGGCACGTCGGCAGCGGTGAGCACGGCGAGCACGCCCGGAAGCGCGCGGGCCTTGTCGGCGTCGATCTTGACCACGCGGGCGCGCGGGTACTTGGAGCGCACGGCGCTCGCGTAGGTGAGATCCGGGAAGTCGGTCTCGTCGATGTCGTCGGGGTACTTGCCGAAGCCGAGCACTTTGCGGCGCACGTCGTGGCGGAAGGCGCGCTCGCCCACGCCGTAATTGTCGCCGCGCTCGAGCTCAGGGTCGATCTCGGCCTCGCCGCGCAGGATCTTGGCGGCGAGCTGGATGCCCTCGATGATCTTCTTGTAGCCGGTGCAACGGCAGACGTTGCCCTTGATGGCCTCTTTGATCTGGTCCTCGGTGGGGTCGGGCACATGGTGGATAAGACCGGCGCCCGCCATTACCATGCCGGGGATGCAGAAGCCGCACTGCACGGCGCCCACGGCGCCGAGCGCGTAGACAAAGGCCTCCTGCTCGCGCTCGGGCAGGCCCTCGACGGTCACGATGTCGCGGCCTTGGGCGAGCTCGGTGGTGAGCACGCAGGCGCGGATGGCGTGGTCGTCGACCAGGACGGTGCAGGTGCCGCACGCGCCCTCGGAGCATCCGTCCTTGGCGGAGTGAATGTGCAGGTCGTCGCGCAGGTAGCGCAGAAGCGGCTTCTTCTCGGTAACGGTGCGCTCGATGCCGTTGACCGTAAAGGTGTAGCTGACCGGTTGCTTGGCCATGGTTCCCTCCTCTCGGTTACTTGCTCGCGTAAATGCCGAGCGTGTGGTGGATCACGTGCTTGGGGCACTTGGTGGCGCACATGCCGCAGCTGATGCAGCGGTCGTAGTCAATGACCGCCTGCTTCTCAACCACGTGCATGGCACCTGCCGGGCATACGCGCTCGCACATGCGGCAGCCTATGCAGCCCTCGTCGGCAACCCAGATCTGGTGCTGAGCACCGTCCATGGCAGCCTCCTCTCTTTGCGCCCGCCGAACATGCCGGCGGCTCTTGTCATGGCAAGCGGCAGGGCCTTCCCCGCCGCGTCTCGCACAAGCAGCGCCCGGCGAGAAGCTCAGGCGCTCTCGCCGGCGCGTAAAAGGGGCACGGAGCCAAAAGCCCCGCACCCCGGCAAACACTTCTTAGCCCAGCAGGTAGCTGTAGCTGTCGCGCACCGCGACGATGATCTGACGCACGTCGTCGGGCAGACCGCACGCGGGGTCGTCGACGTTGTAGAGGCCCTCGGTCTCGCCGATGCGGACCTTGAAGCCGTCGGCCGTGGCAAGGAAGCCGTTGTTCTCGCTCGCGGCCATGTCCTCGGCGCTCCAGAACACCGTGAGCTTGTCCTTGTACGGACGGCCGCTCCACGGGCAGAACACGGCGCAGTTGCCGCACTCGTTGCACATGCCGTCCACGTGCACGACCTGCTCCTGCGCGAGGCCCGGGACGTGCACGGCAACGTTGGCGCGGTTGGGGCACACGTCGCAGCAAACCTCGCAGACGGTGGCGCAGCCAAGGCAGCGGCTGGTGTCGCACGCGTCGCAGTCGAGGCAGAGCTCGCCCTTCTTGGCACGCGGCTTCTCAACGTCGGCGCAGATGTTCTTCTCGGCATGGGCATCGAAGCACACGCCGGCGATGGCGCGGGCAACCTCGGCGGCGTCGGCAATGGCCTCGACCACGGTAGCGGGACCGCGGCGGCAGTCGCCCACGGCCCAGACGCCCTCGGCGCCCGTGGCGGTGCCGGCAACCGGGCGGCAGCGGCGGTCGAGCTCAACGCCGGCCTCCTCGTAGAGCGCCGGGTCAATGCGCTCGCCCACGGCGCAGATCACGGCCGTGGCGGGAACCTCGAGGGTCTCGCCGGTGGGCTCGGGCACGCGGCGACCGTCGGCGCCGGGTGCGCCGAGGCGCATGACGTTGCAGGTGAGCACGCCGTCCTTCACGCCGACCGGGGCGAGAAGCTCCATGAACTCCACGCCGTCCTCGATGGCGAGCTCGAGCTCCTCCTCGTCGGCGGGCATGAAGCGCTTGGTGCGGCGGTACACGATGCGCGCGTTCTCGACGCCGGGCAGGCGCTTGGCCACGCGCGCCGCGTCCATGGCCGTGTTGCCGGCGCCGATAACCACGACGTCGGTGCCGAGCGAGAGCGTCTCGGGCGCGGACTTGGCGGCCTCGAGGAACTCGAGGACGTCGATCTCGTCGCCGTACTCCAAGCCGGCGCGGCCGGGAGCCCATGCACCGGTGGCCACGACGACGTCGGTGAAGCCCTGCTCCTTGAGCGCGGCGATGGACTCGACGTTGGCGTTGAGCTCAACGTGCGCGCCGAAGGCCTGGCAGAGCGCCGCGTCGCGGTCGATGCGCTCGGAGGCAATGCGGAACTCAGGGATCACATGGCGCACGATGCCGCCGAGGGCGCCGGTGCGCTCGAAGATGGTGGTGTCAACGCCGGCGCGCGAGAGGAAATACGCCACGGCCATGCCGGCGGGGCCGCCGCCCACAACGGCGACCTTCTTGCCCGCGACCTTCTCGGCCGGAGCCTCGAGGGCGCCGAGAACCTCGTCCCACACCTCGGTGGCGGCGCGGAGCTTGTAGTCGCGGATGCGCACGCCCTCCTCGTAGTGGTTGCGCACGCACTTGGTGGCGCAGGGATGCGGGCAGATGGTGCCGGTGATGTTGGGCAGCGCGTTGCGCTCGATGATGATGTTGAGCGCGTCGGCGGTGCGGCCGTCGTCAACGGCCATGAGGTAGGCCGGGATGTCCTGGTGGATGGGGCAGCCCTGACGGCACGCGGCCGTGAAGCAGCTCGTCAGCGGCAGCGGCTCGTCGATCTTGCGCGACGGGGTGCCCTTGATGGGCTTCTTGTAGAGCGGGTTGGCGGCAACGTCCTCGTCGAGCGCGCGCACGGCCTCGACGTCGACGGCGGAGAAGCGCTCGGTGCCCACGGTGCCGAGAATGTCGGAGAGCTGGCTGAAGCGCTCGTAGCCGCCGGGCTTGAGCACGTTGGTGGCGATGGTGATGGGCCAGATGCCCGCTCCGAAGAGCGCGGCGATGTTGTGCGCGTCGGCGCCGCCGGAGTACGAGATGCGCAAGGCTCCGTCGAACTCGTCGGAGATCTTGCGGGCGAGATGGATGGTGAGCGGGAACAGCGAGCGGCCGCTCATGTACATCTCCTCGCTCGGGAGCTCGCCCGCGGCCACGTCCACGGGGAAGGTGTTGGTGAGCTTGACGCCGAACTCAACGCCCTTCTCGGCGGCGAGGTCGATGAGGCGGTGCATCATGGGCACGGCGTCGGCCCACTGCAGGTCCTCGACGAAGTGATGGTCGTCGAAGGCGATGTAGTCGAAGCCGAGGGAGTCGAGGCGCGCGCGTGCGTATTCGTAGCCCAGAAGCGTGGGGTTGCACTTGATGTAGGTGTTGAGGCCCTTCTCGGTGATGAGGTAGGTGGCGATGCGCTCGATCTCGTCGGGCGGGCAGCCGTGCAGCGTGGACTCGGTGATGGAGTCCGAGATGCGCGGGCTGATGGACTCGACGAAGGCGGCGTCGACGTTCTTGAAGCGGTCGAGGTTGCGCAGCGCCCAGCTGCGGCAGGCGGCCCAGGCCTCGGTGCCGCTCGCGTCCTTCATGCCCTCGATGTAGGCGTCGACCTTGGGGCTCTTGATGCCCTCGAGATCGTAGCCGACGCTCATGTTGAACACGAAGCCGTCGGGGCTGCCGAGCCCGAGCTCGCGGGCGAGCAGCTTGGAGGCAAACCAGCCCTTGACGTACTCGTCAAACGCCTGCGGCACGGTGAGCTCGGTGGACCACGCGCAGTTGTCGCACTCGTCCTCGGCCAGGAGGCAGGGCTTGTTGACGCAGGCAGAGAGCTCCTCGCCGTCCATGATCTGAACGGTCTTGAGCTCGAAGAAGCGCGCACCGGCCACGTAGGACGCCACGATGTTCTGGGCGAGCTGCGTGTTGGGACCGGCGGCCGGGCCGTAGGGGGTCTCGATCTTCTCGGAGAAGATCGGGCGGGCGTCGGCCTCGTCGCGGTGCACGAGCTTGCGCACGCCGAAG
>CASEEV010000067.1 GCA_949287065.1 uncultured Collinsella sp. | reverse complement strand
CCGACGTGCTCGCCCGCTACCTGCGCGAGCAGCTCGTCGCCCATATCGAGGACATGCTCCCCCACGCACTCCCTGGAAACGCCGGGAGCATGGACCGGGGATTTGTGGTGAGGTTCCTGGCAGGTAGCTTCCTCGATACCGCCTTGCGATGGGCACGCGACGGGTTTGCCGAAGACCCGGTATACATAGCTGAGCAATACCTGCTGGCGGTGCGCCCGATGTTTCGGGAATGACAACGGCGAGGCGTGCTAAGATGGCTTCGACCCGACGGGTCTCTGACGAGGGCAGCCGTACCAGAACCGCAAAGACGGCGCATGATCTGGGAGGTTGCCATGGATTGGGTCATCCTTATTGTGTCGGGAGCGATGGAGGCCGTATGGGCCCAAGCGCTTGACCGTTCCGAGGGCTTCTCGCAGCCCGTCCCCACGCTCATTTTCTCGCCGCGCTCGCAGCGAGCATGTTCGGACTCAGCCATGCCGTCTGTACGATTCCGCTGGGCACCGCCTACGCCGCCTGGGTCGGCATCGGGGCCGCGCTCACGGTCGCGTGGAGCGTCCTTACGGGAGCCGAGCCGTTCTCATGGGCAAAGCTCCTGCTCATCACGGGCCTCGTTGCGTGCGTCATCGGCCTCAAGCTGGTCGGCGAGGCGCGCTGACAAGCTTGAGGCCAGGTCCAATCTTGTCGCACTCGCGAATAGCCAACCTCGCTCTTCCGCCGTCATGCTTGTCGGCAACTCTTTGAACGCCATTTCATCGCGCACTGACAACCTACCGATTCTGCCCACAGCGCCCACATAGCTTGGCGGAATCTCGGCTATGCGATCGGCGCGGGCTATCGGCGGCTTATCCAAACCGGCATCTCTCCAGTCTCGAAGAGGGTAGTCGTGTTCCAACTTGAGCTTATTAGTGGCACTGGTGACCATCATCACATGCGAACCGTTGTCTCGCACGCCGATAACGATGACGGGACGATACTTTTCGCCCCGTTTTCCATCGAAATTGAAGCGGGCATGCCAGACCTCCCAGGGAGCCGGCAGCTCGCTACTCATCATCGTCATCCCAATCCGACGGCAGCACTGCGATGCCGGACTCGTCCAGCGGCGCCCGGCACGCGAGCTCCTGAACCTGATCGTACGAGGGTCCTTCGGCATCCCGCAGTACAGTGGCACTCATCGCTTACTCCCCTCTTCTTACCCTAAGCGCACCCGGAACGGGACGACAGTAACCTGAAATCCATCCATACGTTGAGCTCTGTGCGAAAAAGCGAGGGCACTTGGTCGGCGAGGCGCACTGAGTCAAAAACCACATCGCCCCAAGGCCATCACGCAAAACCCACCCGAGCGAGCTCTTCGAACATCGCGGGGCGACGAGGATACATACGCTTCCATTCGTCAGCGATCTCCTGCGCAGAATCTGCCCCTCCAGGTAGGCCCGCAAGGTGACGCAGCCTTTCCGCCGCGGCCCGATATGCCTTGCGTCCCGCCGCATAGCTCCCCATCGACTTCCGGGCATCCTCCGCATACCAGGCAACCAGCAGCTCAGGATGGTCATCCACGAGCAGGCCTTCATATGATGCAGGGGACCGGAGTCGCACCGTACCACGCCCGAGCTCGTCGACCAGACGCTCCACCAATCCTTCCGCAGCGAGGCAATCACAGCGAGCTTCACCCGACGCCATACGCTCCAACACAGCATCGCGAACCTGCGGCCATGCATCGGCGGGCGTGATGGCATGCAGCTCATCAAGCAATTGCGAAGCGCTCGGATTCGAATCGTTGGGATGGACGTCGGCGAGCAGCTCTTCCAACAGGGGTCGCAGCTTTTCGACATCGCCGTGCTCTCGGTACAGCCCCCTCAAACGCAGCGCGAAACGCCGCGAATCATCCTGTCCCTCCTCGCTATGCCACGCATCCTCGAACAGCCGAATCGCTCCGGAAACATCGCCGGTCGTCGTCAGCACGCCCGCAAGCGCGTCAAGCACCTCATACGAAGAGCGAAACGGCTCCGCGAACTCCATCGTCTCCTGCACGGACGCACCCGCTGTGTACATCGCTCGCACGCGATACGACACCCAACGAGGAGTCTCGTAGTCGAAGGGCACGTAGGTGGAAAATCCCCCATAGCCACCATGTGGCAAGGCGTTTCTGCACTCCGCCTCGGCAAGCTTTTTCCGATACGCACGCTGAGCCTGCTCGATACGGCGATCCGCAAGATCAACCACCACATCTGCACATGCCGGATCGTCTACCAGGCGCTTCGCCGCGTACTCGTCGATGCTGTCGATGAGAAACCAGTCGATGTCTCCCTCGCGTTTGGCATCGGAAACCTTGCGCGACAGGGAACACAGGTTTTTCGCCGCAGCGGCGCGCTTCGCGGGGTCGCCCGCGAGGGCATCGAGACACGCGTCCCACGCCCAGCGGATTACCGCCGCCGCATCTGAGAAGAACCCGTCCGAATCGTCGATATGGACCGTCCGCAGGCTTGTAACGAGCACGCTCGTCAACGCGAACACGCCGTCAGCGTCCCCACGCTCCGCAAGAGGTCGCAGCGCGCGCTCAGCCGCATCGAGATACTCGCCTGAAAACGAAAACGCTGAGCGATAGTCGATCCAACCTCGATATGTATACGCCTTCTTAATGGCGCTCAGCTCGTGCCGAAGATCGCGCTGAGCCGTTTTGGCGTCGAACGCCCCGAACTGCGAACGGAACCGATAGACCAAACGCTCGTCTGAGAGCAGTACCTGAGTGAGAAACGCACGAACGTCCGCATCGGAGGCTTGGGTGACAAAGTCGTTGACCTGCTCGGCAAAGGATAGCGCGCTGGCAGCTTCACGCTCCTCGGAAGCTTGCAGGGCAACGCCCTCCCCCTCTGGTTTCTGCCCAGACGCCCCATTAGCAGCTTCGGCCTCAACCTCATAGCACACCGCCGCTATGTGCTTGCAGAGGTGTCCTTTCGCGAACCACGGGCAAGTGCACGTCGCGCCTTTGTCGAAGGGCACGCTTCCCTCAGCGGGAACGAAAACCCGATACGTGCTCGAGCCGTTGACGACTGCCTCCCAGCCCGAGCCTTTCTTCTCCAAACGCGCCACGCGGCCCGAACGGACATACGAGCGCGCCCGCTGCAGATACGTTTCCGAGAAGAACCGTTCCCAGCCTGATGCGATGCGTTGCCGCGCCATGTCGTGCTCCACACCTCTGAGGATTTCAATACGTCCATTGTGGCGTAAAACGCGAGCAGTGAACAGCTGTGTCGACTTCGCCGCAACATCAGCCTGCGTACAACCCTGGAAATCGCCCACGCCCACAATAGAAACATCGTGTCTGACCGCCTGAAACCAAACAGCACGTCGCTCATCCCCTAGAAATAACAAAGCCGCATCCTAGCGATACTCCCCACTGCAAAAACTGAGGGCTTTGGACGGGTTTTTCGGCACGGGCTCGTATCGGCGATCTTTCTACCCGCCAAAACACAAGGTCAGAAAGGCATCTGTCTGAACCCGGGACTTAGAATCCATCTAAAGTCTCGACTTTTTGCATGCAGAGCCCCACAAGGGAACCTCCACCAGCCTTGAGACAAGATAGAACGCGCCCCAAGTCGCCGCTTTGGGGCGAATCGCTATGCAAAGCGCGACAAGATTGGACCCGGTCCAAACTTGTCGTTTCCGCGACAAGTTTGTACCTGGCCCCAACTTGTCGCTATGCGCGGGCACGCGCACGGGCGATTGCTGCGCCGGCGACAGCGATGGCCGCGGCGAACAGCAGCACGAGCCCCGCCTGCGCCGCGACGGAGGCTACGAACGCACCGGTTGCCTCCGTCGCTGCGTAGACCTCGCCGAGCGCGTGGATCACCCACCAGATAGGCGTGAGGCGCGCAACCGCCGTCACCGCCGCGCCCATGCTCGCCTGCGAGACCCACGTGCCGCCCAAAAACGTCAGCACCATCGAACCCATGTTGCCCGCAGCGTGCACGGCGTCGCCCTTGGCCCCAAGCCCCCAAAGCAGGTACCCGTAGGCCGCCCCCACGCACGCGAGGGCGAGCAGCGGCACCTGCGCAAGCGCGATGAGCATGGGGTCCGATCCGCCGAGGCTGCCGGAGCACCACAGCACGCCGAGGACGCCCATGGCAGCCCACACCGCGGCGCCGATGCCCAAGCAAGCAAGAGCCTGCTGCGCCTCGCGCGACACGTCAGGGATGCCAGCGACGCGCAGGCGCGCGTGCACCGGCTGGTCGGACGCCAGCGAGCGCATGCCGCAGGCGATGAGCACCGCCGTTCCGCCGAAAAGCGCGTAGGTCGAGAACTGCATGAAGACAAGGTAGCCCAATGGGATGCCCGTTGTCGGAGACTCGGTGACACCGACCTCGACGCGAGCAGACTGCGCCTCAGCAGCCCAGGAAACGACCTCGCTCGGCGCGGCGTCGGTGCACTCGAGAAGCGCGAAGAGACGCTGCGCAAAAGCGCGCACACGCTCGTCCATGAGCGACCCTTGGGCACCCTGAAAACTCACCGAGCGCTCGAGGATAGGCATGGCGCCACCCTCTCGCGCAGCGCGAACGAGCGCGTCGCCGTAGCCCTCGGGGATCACCAAAACGTAGGTCGCCAGATCCTTCGCCGCGGCATCCTGCAGGGCGCAGGCGGTGTCGGGAAGCTCCACGGGCGTGCCGGCTCCGAGCACGAAGTCGGCGATCGCACCCGAGAGCGCAGAACCATCGCGGTCGATGACGGCGACCGTAGGCCGCGTCTCCTGAAAGGAGGAGGTGTCGTCCCCCACGTAGGACGCCATGAGAAACCCGAAGGCGGCCATCATGAGCACATAGAGGGCCAGCAGCCCACGATGGCGGAGCGCCACGCGCCCGGCAAGCTTAAAGATATGCATAGCGCTGCCTCCTCATGAAGAGAGCCGCCACGGCGAAGAGCACCGCGGAAATGGCGACAAGGGTCGCAAGCGAGCCCGCGAACGGAACGAGCGAGTCGTAGAACGTAAGCCGGTAGAACGCCTCCCCCACCTGGACGGCAGGGTTTGCAAGCTGCACCAACGGGAAATTGGCCGAAAGCCAATCGCACAGGCGCTGGGAAGGCGTGCCGAAAAGGCCGGCCGGCAGCGAGAGCCCCATGGTGAGAACGGTGCAGATGACATCTTTCGTCTCGCTGGAGAGGCGCGGGATCGCACCGATAAACGTGCCAATCGCGCAGCTCACGAGCGCGCAGGCGGCACAGGCTGCCACGGCGAGGCCCTCTCGGCCGCCCAGGATCACCCCCGCGACCATCCTGATGTAGACGAGCGACACCACAAGACAGCAGAAGACCACGATCCACGAGGCAACAAGGCCCGAGGCAAGCTGCGTGGCGGGCCCCGCCGCGGAAACCTGCCTCCGCATGCCCGCAGGGGACCCGTCCGCCCGCTTGGAGATCACGAGCAGAAGGGCGACCTGCGCGCCCATGAGGCTCGAAAACCCCAGCATGGCGTAGTAGTAGCGCGAAAACTCACTCGACTGCGTCCGCAGGACGGAGATGCGCTCGCTCACGATGTCGTCTCCGGAAAGGGAGGCGGTGAGCTCCTCGACGGCGCCGGGAGCGGCAAGCGCAGAGGGATCCTTCTCGGCAACGACCTCGATCGCCTCGCTCACCTGCAGGTACCGGTCGAGCACAAGCTGCACAATAGCCTGGTCCGTGCCTCCCGCCGAGCGCGCGGGCACCACCATCCGCGGGTCCTCGCCCTCCTGTGCCACCACATAGGCGCAGATGTCACCGGCGTCCGCCGCCACGGCAGCCTTGTCCTCGTCCGCGTACGGCGTGACGTCGAGCAAGGCATCCTCACCCCGCGACACGCCCTCGAGCGCTTCCGCGAGCCCGCGCGCCTCAATCGAGCCGTCCTCAACAAGGCCGACGGGAACCCCAGCAATCGCCTCCCCGGACTCGTAGCCGTCGAACATGAACATGAAGACCGTTGAGAGCAGGATGGGAAAGACCATGACCCAGATGACAATACCGCGGTTGCGCAGCGCCTGGACCAGATCGAAGCGCACCAGGCGAAACGCGGAGCGCAAACCGTTCGAAGCGTTCATAGCGCACCCCCTAGTCGCGCAGCTCGCGGCCGCAAAGCTCGAGGAACACGTCGTTCAAGGTTGGCGGCTCGGACCACACGCGGCCGGGCTCAGCACCCGCCTCCTCGAGAGCGGCGAGCACGTCAAGCAGCGCATGGGCCGCCGGGGCGCAGTCCACGCGAAGCTCGCCATCCGCATAGGAGGCGCGCGTGACGCAGCGCAGGTCACGCACCCTCGCGAGCAAAGATTCGCCGGGGGCATCGAGCTCGACCACGATCCTTTCGCCAAGGTCGATCAGGCGCTTGAGCTCATCGGGCGTGCCCTCCGCAACCGACCTGCCCGCGTCCATGATCATCACGCGCTCGCAGATCTGCTCGACCTCCTCCATGTAGTGGCTCGTGTAGACCACGGTAGCCCCTTCGTCACGCAGGCGGCAGATGCCGTCCAGGATGGCGTTTCTGCTTTGCGGGTCCACGGCGACGGTGGGCTCGTCAAGGAAGAGAAGCTCGGGCTTGTGCGCAATGCCGCAGGCGATGTTGAGGCGGCGCAGCAGGCCGCCCGAGAGCCTGCGGGGCCGCTGCCGCGCGTGGTCAGCAAGGCCCACGAAGTCGAGCGCGTCATCCACAAGACGCCGCCGCTTGCGAGCGTCGGCCACGTAGAGCGCACAGAAGGCGTCCACGTTCTCGCGAACGGTGAGCTCGTCGAGGACGGCCACCTGCTGCGGCACCACGCCGACACGGCGCTTGAGGTCGTAGCGCGCGGGCGTCATCGGCTCGCCGAAGAGTTCGATGTCGCCGCGGTCGTAGGTGAGCAGCTGGAGCATGCAGTTGATGGCGGTGGTCTTGCCGCAGCCGTTGGGGCCCAGAAGGCCGAAGATCTCGCCGCGGGCGATACGCAGGTCGAAGTGGTCGAGCGCGAGCTTCTCGCCATAGCGCTTGACGAGTCCCCGCACGTTCACGATGTCGGACATCGCTGCCTCCTTCTTGTTCGTTCGTGACACCACCTTATGGCGCGAGGCGAACATCGGGAAGTGAGCTTTGTCACGAGTTATCGCGGGGCATGTGACATTTGTCATCTATGAAGGGCGGGCGCCCTACCTTAGACTTGTGTCATGGAGAGAATCGTCGACAAAGTCATCGCGCTCGCGTGCTGCGTGCCTGCGCTGGCGCTCGCGGGCACGGGCTTCGCGGCGACCGGCGCCCTTCTTGCCGCCGTGACGTGCGCGTTTCTTGCCGAGCTGCTGCCCAAACGGGCACGGATCGCCCCTGTCACCCTGTACTGCGTGCTCGCATGCGTTCTCCCCGCCGGCTCCGTCTTCACCGCACCCGCCGCGTACGACCTCGCGCGCGTCTCGCCAGCCGCCTCCTTCGCCGCCGCAGCCCCCACCGCCATGGCCTTGCTGACGGGCGCAGTCGACCCGGGTGCCGGCGCGTGTGGCCTGCTCGCCTGCGCGATTGCCGTCGCGCTCTCGCTGCGCACCGAATCGACCCTTCGTGCCCGAAGCCAAACCCTGTTGCGCGCCGACAAGCTGCGCGAAAGGGAACTCGCCCTCGAAGCGAAAAACCGCGAGCTCCTGAACGCACAGGACTACGAGGTTCGTCTCGCCACGCTCAACGAGCGCGCCCGCATCGCCCGAGAGATCCATGACAACGTGGGTCACCTGCTCACGCGAGCGACGGTACAGGTGGAGGCCTTCCGCGTCGTCCATACCGGCGAACCCGTTGAGCAGGACCTTGCCGCCGTGGCGGATACGCTGCACGAGGCGCTCGATGAGATCCGCACGAGCGTCCACAATCTGCGTGACGACGCCAGCGACCTCTCGGTGCAGGTGCGCGCCGTCGTGGAGCGCGCCTGCGCGGGGACGGGCATCTCGTCCTCGGTGAACGTGGAGGCTGGGGAGGCACCGGCAGCCATAGCGGGCTGCCTCACCGCGGTCGTGCGCGAGGCCGTGTCCAATGTGCTGCGCCACTCGAACGCAAACCGGGTTGCGGTGGAGCTCGTCGAGCACCCGGGGTTCTGGCGCCTCACGATCGTCGACAACGGGACGGGAACAGCGCCCGACGATACGGCGGGCGGCATGGGACTCGCCTCCATGGAGGAGCGCGTGCGGGCACTCGGCGGGACCTTCCACGCAGGCCCCGGACAGCATGGCGGCTGGACGGTCTTCGCGAGCATACCCAGACCTGAGAGGAGGCCCGCATGAGGGTCATCGTGTGCGACGATGACGCGGTGGTCGTGTCGTCGCTGGCTATCGTGCTCGGAGCGCAGCCCGATATCGAAGTCGCAGGCACCGCGTCGAGTGGAGAAGAAGCTGCGCGCCTCGCGGCGGAACTCTCCCCGGACATCGTCCTTCTCGACATTCAGATGCCCGGCACCGACGGGCTCACCGCTGCCGAGCGGATCCTCGCCGCGCCGAATCCGCCGCGCGTGGTGTTCCTCACCACCTTCTCGGATGACGAGTACATCGTGCGTGCCTTGGCACTCGGCGCCGCGGGATACCTCATCAAGCAGGACGTCGCCGGCGTGGCACCGGCCCTGCGCGCGGTCGCTGCCGGCCAAAGCGTGCTTGAGGGAGAGGTGCTCGAGCGCGCGGTATCGCTTAAGGCGACAACACCCGGCAAGCCCGACATGGGAAGCCTGTTCCCGCAGCTCACCGAGCGCGAGCGTGAGGTCGTGGCGCTCATTGCCGAAGGCCTCGACAACCGCGAGGTCGCCGAGGCGGCCTACATGGGAGAAGGCACCGTACGCAACCACATCAGCTCTGTCTTGGCGAAGCTGCACCTTCGAAACCGAACGCAGATCGCCATCGCCTACTGGCGCGCCCTGCGCTAGCGACAAGTTGGTGCCAGGTTCAATCTTGTCGCCTCGCGGAGCGCGCGAGCCAGACTGCGACGACGACGGTGGCGCCGGCTGCCGCGAGCGCGATGACCCACGCGGGGACGAGGTCGAGCGCGACGCCGTAGCCAAGCTGACCCAAGGGTGTGGCGAAGTTCGCCAGCATGAGGGCGAGCGCCATGACCTTGCCCACGAGGGTACCGGGACTCTCGGTCTGGAGCCAGCTCGTGGCCACGACGCTCATGCACATGCAGACGGCCATCGTGGGAAGGTAGAGGGCGAAAAGCGCCGCGAAGGTCCCGAGTGCCGGCAGTGGGGCGGCAAGCGCGCCGGCGATGAGCGCAATGCCGCCGGCCACGCACGCGAGCAGCCTCGGCACCGAGTGAATGGAGAACCTGCCGGGCACCGCCGCCACGACGGCCCCT
>CASEEV010000066.1 GCA_949287065.1 uncultured Collinsella sp. | reverse complement strand
CTCCGTCGTGAATCAGGATGTGCTTGAGCGGGCAACGACGCCCCGACCCCGTGTGGTTGCGGGTAGCACGAGGGGCTGGCCGGCGGCGGTGCTAAAACCCTTACGCCACCTTAACGCCCGTGGCGTTGCACGAGAGAATGTGCACGCCGAAGCCGGGGAAGCGGTTTCGCAGCGCCTCGGCCACACGCTTGGACACGGGGCAGAACGAGGTGTTGGTCTCGGAGACCACGGCGCACATGGTGCTGCCGCTGCCCGAGATCCATAAGGTTGAGGCGCCCGCCTCGAGCGCGCATGCGCGCACGGCGTCGTAGTCGGGGATCAGCGCGCGGCGGTAGGGCTCGTGCAGGCGGTCGTCGTTGGCGGCGGCGATAAGCTCGGCGTCTCCGGTCTCGAGGCCGCGCGTCATGCCGGCGATGCGGCCCATCTGCCACACGGCGTCGCCGAGCGCGAGGGTCTTGGGCACCACGCGGCGCGCCTCGGACGTACGCACCTCGTAGGGCGGGATCACGCACACAAAGCGCAGGTTGCTGGCTACGTCGTACAGAATGCAGCGCGGCTCTTCGGGCTCGAGCTCGTTGTCGCAGCCCTCGGGGCTCACGCCCGCCGGCGTAAACGAGCACACGAGCGACCCGTACACCGCAGGCGCCACGTTGTCGGGGTGGCCCTCCATGCGCGTGGCGAGCGCTACAGCCTCGGAGCGGTCGAGCTCGCGGTCGGTGAGAAGCGCGGCGGCGTAGATGCCCGCTACCACGAGCGTCGAGCTCGAGCCGAGCCCTCGCGCGAGCGGCACGTCGGTTTCGATGTGCAGGCGGATGGGGAAGGGCTCGATGCCCCAAGTGCGCAGCGCATAGCACATGCTGACGTAAAACAGGTTGTCGGGCCCGGCGTAGGCCTCGTCGCAGCCGGTGATGGTGAGCGCGTCGGCGCGCTCTACGTCAAAGTGGGCGTACAGCGTGAGCGCAAGGCCCAGGCAGTCGTATCCCACGCCAACGTTTGCCGAGGTCGCAGGTACCGTGATGCGCGGCATGGCGGGCCTCCTTTACGCGAGCTTCTCGGCGGCGGCGCGCTCTACGTAGGCGCCGATGCCCTCGGGGTCCACCACGTCGGCAAAGCGCTCCTCGGCGGTCTCGAGCGAGCGAAGCTGCTCGGGCGCCTCGGTGCCGGTGGCCTTTTGCAGCACGTCCATGGCCACAAAGCCCGCCTCGCGCTCGGGCGCGGCGGCGCAGGCAGCGGCCACATCGAGCCCCAGCGCGCCGGCCACGGCCTCGGGGAACTTGTAGGGGCTCGCCGTGGAGAGCAGCACGCGCGGCACGCCCGGAATCTCGGGGACCTTCTCGAGCGCGACCCAGCCGCAGGCGGTATGCGGGTCGAGCAGGTAGCCGTGCTTCTCCCAGCACGAGCGAATGGCCTCGCGCTGCTCCTCGTCGGTAGCGCAGGCGCAGGCAAAGTCGGCGTCGAGGCGCTCCTTAAGGTCGGCGGGCACCTCGTAGCGGCCGGTGCGCGCAAGGTCGTCCATGAGCTGGGCGATAAGCTCGCAGTCGCCGTTAGAGGCGTGGTAGAGCATGCGCTCCAGGTTGCTCGAGATGAGGATGTCCATGGAGGGCGAGATGGTGGTGAAGAACGGGCGGTTGCGGTCGTAGACGCCGGTGGTGAAGAAGTCGGTGAGGACGTTGTTGGCGTTGCTCGCCACGATGAAGCGGCGCACGGGCAGGCCCATGGCCTTGGCATAGTAGCCGGCGAGAACATCGCCGAAGTTGCCGGTGGGCACGCAGAACTCGACCTCGTCGCCGAGCTTCACGGCGCCGGAGCGCAGCATCTGCGCGTAGGCGGCAAAGTAGTACACCACCTGCGGCACGAGGCGGCCGATGTTGATGGAGTTGGCGCTGGAGAGAACCACGCCCTTCTCGGCCAGGCGCGCGGCGAGCTCGGCGTCGGCGAAGGTGCGCTTGACGGCGCTCTGGGCGTCGTCAAAGTTGCCGCGCACGGCGCACACCGCCACGTTGCCGCCTGCCTGGGTGGTCATCTGCAGCTGCTGAACGGCGCTGACCTTGCCCTCGGGGTAGAAGACCGTGATGCCTGTGCCCGGCTTGTCGGCAAAGCCGGCGAGCGCCGCCTTGCCCGTGTCGCCGCTCGTGGCGGTGACGATCATGATGTGGTCGGCCACGCCGCCGTGCTTCTCGGCTTCGGTTTTGCTCGCGCAGGCCATGAGCTGGGGAAGCATCTGCAGGGCCACGTCTTTGAAGGCGCAGGTGGGGCCGTGGAAGAGCTCGAGCACCCAGGTGTTGCCGGCGGGCACCACGGGCGTGACCTCGGCGCTTGCGAAGGTGCCCGTGTAGGCGCGTTCCACGCACGCGGCGATCTCGTCGGGGGTGTAGTCGGGCAGAAGCGCGCCGAGCACCGTGCGGGCGATATCGGCGTAGCTCTTGGTCGCGAGATCCCCCAGATCAACTCCAACGTTTCCTAACCAATCGGAAACAAACAATCCGCCGTCCGGGGCGATACCGCGCCGTACGGCGTCTTTGCTATAAGATACCGGGGTAACGCTGCGCGTGCTGTGATACGTGCGCATAGCAGCTCCTTTGGCAAAACGACGGGCGCGCCAAACGTCTTTGAGGGCGCGCGCTTTTGCTTGATCATAGCAGGTCGGCGAATCTGCTCGGCCGGGCGCGTCTTCGCGTCCGGCCGCTGTGTTAACAGAGACGCCGCACCGGTTTTGCCTCGCCCCAGGCTCTGCCAACCCGCGCGGTGCCGCCCGCCCGCCCGCGCCCGACGAAAGGTACTCGCCCCTATGAAGATCGGACTGCTTGGATACGGCACGGTCGGTAGCGCGGTTGCGCGCATCGTCGAGCAGCGCTGCCCCGAACTCGAGGTCGCGCGCATCCTGGTTCTGCCCGAGTTTCTCACCGAGCCGCGCATGACGGCCAACTTCGACGACATCGTGAACGACCCCGCCATCGACGTCGTGGTAGAGGCCATCGGCGGCATCGAGCCCGCGCACACCTACATTGCCCGTGCGCTCGCCGCCGGCAAGCACGTAGTCACCTCCAACAAGGCCGTGGTCGCCGCGCACCTCGAGGAGTTCATCGGCCTTGCCGACGAGCACGGCGTGCATCTCTACGTCGAGGCCTGCGTGGGCGGCGGCATTCCCTGGATCGCCTCGATCTTGAAGGCGCGCCGCATCGACGAGGTCTCGTCGTTCAGCGGCATCCTCAACGGCACGAGCAACTACCTGCTCGACCGCATGGCGCGCGAGGGCGTGGAGTTTGACGAGGTTCTCGCCGACGCCCAGCGCCTGGGCCTTGCCGAGGCCGATCCGTCCGCCGACATCGACGGCTACGACCTCAAGAACAAGGCGGTTATCACGGCCGCAGCCTGCTTTGGCGCCCCCTGCCGCCTGGACCTGCCGTGCTTCGGCATCCGCACGCTCACGACCGAGCTGCTCGGCCGCCTGCGCGAGAAGGGCCTCATGGTCAAGTTCATGCTGCACGGCCGCGCCTCGGGCACGGGCTACGCGGCGGCGGTGGAGCCCACGCTCATGGCGTCCGGCTCTGTTGAGGCCGCGGTGCCCGAGAACTACAACATCGCGACGCTCGAGGGCGCCACGATCGGCACGCT
>CASEEV010000065.1 GCA_949287065.1 uncultured Collinsella sp. | reverse complement strand
AAGAAGAGCGCTTGACCGAGGAGCTTCTCGACGAGCTTTTGGAGGCGCCGTCGCCCGATGCGTTTATCGACGAGGCGGCGCTGCCGGAACGCTCGCGCACGCTCTCGGAGTACCTGAACCAGATGCTCGAGGAGAAGGGCCTTTCGCGCGTGCACGTGGTGCGCGAGGCCAACCTCAACGAGACCTTCGGCTACCAGATTTTTACCGGCCAGCGCCACGCGAGCCGCAACAAGGTGCTGCAGCTAGCCTTTGCCCTTGGCTGCACGCTGCGCGAGACCAACCGCCTGCTGCAAGCGGCGGGCGTGAACCAGCTGTACTGCAAGGATCGCCGCGACGCGGTGATCATCTTCTGCATCGACAAGGGGTCGTCGCTGCGCAGCGTAAACGAGGAACTTTACCGCTTGGGCGAGGACACCATCTGCTAGGCGGGTCGGGTCGTGGCGGCAAGGCGCGGGAACGCCTCGCGCTTTGCTACCATGAGCAGCATGACTACTTTTGAGAACCACAACGCACCCGACACCGCAAGCGAGCTGGACGCGTACCTCGGCGCGCTGGCCCGCGACAACTGCCTGCGGGTTGAGCGCGTGCTCAAGACTTCGCAGATCGAGACTACCGAGCTCGTGTCGTACGTAGGCGAGAACGGTGCCCAGCTCGGGCCCTTCATCCGCAAGCGCATCGTGCGCGGCCGCGGCATCGGAGGCGCGTACGAGGACCTCTTTGCGGCTCAGGCGCGCGGCTTTCGTGCGCGCCACCTGCCTCACCTCTATGACGTGCACGCGGCGGGAGAAGAGCGCGTGGTCCTCATGGAGTATGTCCAGGGAAGCACGTTTGCCACGCTGGTTGCCGATGCGGCCGAGCCCGCGGCACGGCTCGGCTTGGTGCGGAGAATCTTTCCGGGCGTGTGCGACGCGGCAACCGAGCTGCACGAGGGGCTGCCCGCGCCCGTCATTCACCGCGACATCAAGCCCGAGAACATCATCGTGGCAGGCGGCGCCACGCCTGTCCTCATAGACCTCGGCATCGCCCGCTCGTACAAGAGCGAGGCGGCAACGGATACCGTGCATTTTGGCACCGCCGCCTACGCGCCGCCCGAGCAGTACGGGTTCGGCCAAACCGACGTCCGCTCCGACGTGTACGCGCTCGGCCTCGTGCTGTGGTTCGGACTCGTGGGCCATGCGCCCACCACCTCCGACCGCGAGCTTCTCTACACCGACCCGGCTGTTCCCGAGCCGCTCCGCCGCGTGATCGTACGGGCGGCGGCGTTTGACCCCGCGGCGCGCTTTGCGTCGGCATCGGAGCTGCGGCGCGCGTTCGAGGACGCCCTGGCCGAGGTCGACCGGGCCGCGGCTACAGGGGAGGGCGCGCCGGCGGCCATGTATGCCCTGGGCGAGAAGGGCACGTCGCCAACGGCGCCGGCTCCCGAACGGGTCTTGTCTGAGTATGCCCCTGCCGCCGAGAAGATCACTCGGCCCACGGGCCGGCCGCATGTCGCAGCGTCTCACACATGGGGCGCCGCCGCGCCGGGCGAGCAGCACACGGCTCCCGATGTGCCAGCGTCCCGGCGTGCCACGGGAGTGCGCGCAGCTGCGGCGGCGCAGGTAGACCGGCTCGCCGCCTGGGCGTCCGATCGCGTGCCCGCCTGGGTCGGACGCATCTGGAACGCCGTCCTTCTCGTCCTGTACGCCCTCTGCCTCATGGGTTGCGTGATGGCCGTGGCGGACCCCGCGCCGGCAGACCTTAATCGCCCCCAATGGTTTCTCGCCGTCGAGTACCTGGGATACCTGTGGCCGCTCTTTACGGCGGCGCTTCTCGCATCTGTCGACCGAAGGCGCCTCAAACGGCGCTTTGCGCGCCAGGTCCGCTGGACGTCGCGCGGCGCCCTGCTCTTTGGCGTGTGCTGGCTCATCGGCGGCCTGTTCGTCGTGGCGCTGGCGCGCGAGGCGTTGGGATTCTAGCCTTAGAGGTCGGCCGCGGGCTTTGCCCGGTGCTGCGGGCTGCCTACGTGGCGGAATTGTGCGTCCGCAAAATATCATAAAAAAGATAGCACATAAGGGTATAGACCTGGTAGGCCGCAAGGGCCTCGGGTGCGCTGCCCTGTCGTTGAGGCCGCGACCCACAACATGCGAGGAGCAACAATGGCTGTCAACAATCGCAAAGTCGCCGTCGTGGGATGCGGGTTCGTGGGGTCGTCCTCCGCGTTCGCCCTCATGCAGAGCGGGCTCTTCTCCGAGATCGTCCTGATCGACGTGGATCAGGCGCGCGCCGAGGGCGAGGCGCTCGACATCGGCCACGGCGTGCCGTTCGGTCCGTCCCCTTGCCGCGTTTACGCTGGCACCTACGCCGACGTGTCCGACGCCGCCGTTGTCGTAGTGACCGCGGGCGCCGCGCAGAAGCCCGGCGAGACGCGTCTCGACCTCGTCAACAAGAACGTGGCCATCTTCAAGTCCATCATCCCGCAGATCAAAGACGCGGGCTTCGAGGGCATTCTTCTCATCGTTTCGAACCCGGTGGACGTGCTCACCTACGCGGCGCTCAAGCTCTCGGGCCTTCCCGAGTCGCACGTCATCGGTTCGGGCACCGTGCTCGACTCCGCGCGCCTCAAGTACATGCTCGGACGGCACCTGGGCGTCGACGCGCGCGACGTGCACGCTTGGGTTGTCGGCGAGCACGGTGACTCCGAGCTGGCGGTTTGGTCGAGCGCCAACGTTTCGGGCGTTCCCTTGAACGACTTCTGCGAGATGCTCGGCCACAAGGATCACGTTGCCGCCGAGCACCGCATTGCCGAAGAGGTCAAGAACAGCGCCTACGAGATCATCGAGCGCAAGCACGCCACGTACTACGGCATCGCCATGTCGGTGCGCCGCCTCTGCGCGGCCATCATGCGCGACGAGCGCGCGGTCATGCCCATCTCGAGCCTCATGGTGGGCGAGTACGGTATCGACGACGTGTGCCTCTCGATGCCGACGGTCGTAGGCCGCGACGGTGTGGTCTGCCGTGTGCCGATCCCCATGGACGAGGGCGAGAAGTCCGAGCTCATGCAGTCCGCCGCGGCGCTCAAAGACGTTCTCTCGCACGTTGATCTGGGATAGGTTGTTTGCAGGGTGCGTGAGGGCGCGCGGTGTGCGGTGCATGTCCGGCGCCCTCACGCGCTCGACGGCGTTCTACGCATCCGCTAACGTTTTGCGCAAGTAGTAACGCTTATCAGGCCAAAACGGCTCTCAAGCGTTAGCGGATGCGTAAAGCGTTAGCGAATGCGTAGAACTTCGGAGCAGGGGGCGCGCCCAGCAGCTGCAGCGCAGGGGGGAAGCGCACCCGGCGCCCATGGCACGGCACGCGTAGCAGCAGTGCCGCAGCACACCAAGCTATCGGATGCGCTGCCCGCCTTCAAGGGCAGCCTTCTCCTGGCTCAGCTCAAAGAAGCGCTCGAAGATCGCCTGAAAAACGTAATAGAACATGAGGCGGCTGCAGAGGTCCATGTTGTCGTAGAAGATCTGCTTCTCAACGGTATAGAAGGGGATATCGGCCAGCTGGGCAAGCGGGTTCTTGGAGAGGCCTGTGAGGGTCACGACGGTGGCGCCGCGGCTCTTGGCTATGGTTGCCGCCTCGATCGAGACCGCCGTTTCGCCGCTGATGCTCACGGCAAACACCACGTCGCCCGGCTCGAGCCGCTCGGTGTAGTGACGCATCACGTGGCGCTCGTAGAGCGTGTCGGTCTTCTTGCCCATGATCTGGAGTTTCTCGGCAATCTCGAAGCAGGGGTACTTGGAGAGTCCCGAGCACAGGAAGAGCACGGTCTGCGCGTCGCGCACCGCTCGGGCGGCGCGGTCGACCAACAGGTCGCTCACGAGCTCCTTGGTTTGGATGAGCTGCAGGTCGAGCGATGTGTGCTCGATGGTGTACTGGTTGCGCGCCAGCGAGGCCAGGTAGGAGGCCTTGAACTCGGTAAAGCCCGAGAACCCGAGCTTGTGGGTGAGGCGCGTGATGGTGTTGGGCGCAACGAAGAAGTGCGCCGCCACGCCCTTTGCCGTGGCTTCGTTGATGTCTTCGCGCAGGTTGATGAGGTAGCGCATGATCTCGTTCTCGAGATCGTTGAGCTTTGCCTCGCCCGATTTGACGTGATCGTAGAAGCTCGCGGTCGTGTTCATCGTTTCCCTTCGATGTGTTGCGTAGCTTAATAGTACCGCCTTACCCGCCCCGTCGCGGCACCCCATCGCCGAACGGCGGGTCGTGTGTTGCGCGACACGCTCATGTGTCGCAACACCTCTTTGGTGTCGCGCTCCCGAAGGCGCCCGTGCGCACCGGGGGCGCAGGGGCGGCGGCGCACAATACTTCTCGAAGCGAGCGAACGCTTGTAGGGCAACCGCGGAGTCTTGCGTGCGAGCGCCACAACACACTCGTCAGAGGAGAGAACATGAGCAAGGACAAGCTCAACATCGTTATCGTAGGCGGCGGCTCTACCTGGTGCCCCGGCATTCTGAAGGCCCTTACCAAGAACCTCGACATCTTCCCGCTCAACCGCGTGGTTCTCTACGACATCGACGCCGAGCGTCAGGAGCCCATCGGTGAGTTCGGCAAGGTCCTGTTCCGCGAGGAGGCCCCCGAGGTCGCCTTCGACTACACCACCGACAAGGACGTTGCCTACGACGACGTGGACTTTGTGCTCTGCCAGATCCGCACCGGCGGCTACGAGATGCGCAACAAAGACGAGAAGATTCCGCTGTCCATGGGCATCATCGGCCAGGAGACGGTCGGCCCCGGCGGCATGGCGTACGGCATGCGCTCCATGCGCGACATGGTCGAGATCGTCGAGGACGTGCGCAAGCGCAGCCCCGAGGCGTGGATCATCAACTACACCAACCCCGCGGCCATCGTGGCCTACGGCCTCGACCGCATCTTCCCCAACGAGAAGCGCATCCTGAACATCTGCGACCAGCCGGTCAACCTCATGCGCTCCTACGGGCGCCTGCTCGGGCGCAGCATGGCGGGCACGGAGCCGCGCTACTTCGGCCTCAACCACTTCGGCTGGTTCACGCACATCTACGACAGGGACGGCAGCGACCTGGTGCCGCAGATCAAGCAGTTCACCGCCGAGAACGGCTTCCTGCCGGCCGACGCCGAGCAGCGCGACCAGTCGTGGCTCGACACCTACGCCATGGTGAAGGACATGCTCGCCGACTTCCCGGACTACCTGCCCAACACCTACCTGCAGTACTACCTGTACCCCGAGTACAAGCTCGCGCACCTCGACCCCAACTACACCCGCTCCGACGAGGTCATCAACGGCCGCGAGAAGCGCGTCTTCGCCGAGTGCCGCCGCGTTGCCGAGGCCGGAACCGCCAAGGGCTCGTCCGTGGTCCAGAACGACGCGCACGGCGACATGATCGTCGAGGTCTCGTCGGCCATTCTGCGCAACACGGGCCAGACCTTCATCGTGATGGTGCGCAACGACGGCATCATCGAGGGCATGCCCGACGACGCCATGGTCGAGGTCGCGGCGCGCGTGGGCTCCAACGGCCCCGAGCCGCTCGCCGTGGGCAAGATCGGCACGTTCTATCGCGGCCTCATGGAGAACCAGTACGCCTACGAGCGTTTGACCGTCGAGGCTTGGATGGAGGGCTCGTACGAGAAGGCCCTGCAGGCGCTCACGCTCAACCGCCTGGTCGGCGACGCCAAGAAGGCCCGCAAGGTTCTCGACGCGCTTATCGAGGCCAACAAGGACTACTGGCCCGAGCTGCGCTAACGCTAGCGCAAACAGGCGGGCGGACCTTCGCGAGCCTTCCGGCGAGATCCGCCCGGCCTGCGCGCAGAGCGCCTTGCCCCAGAGGGGCACGTGTTTCTCGCACTCTGAATGCGCGGGCGCCGCTGCGCCTGTGGTGCCCGCGCTCCTCGTCATCCTCAAGGGAGGGAACGTATGACTAAAGATGAGCTGCTGGGTAAGTTCCAGCGACTCGGCAAGGTTCTCATGACGCCGGTGCTGATTCTTCCGATCGCCGGCATCGTCCAGGGCGTGGGCAACGCCTTCACCAACCCCACGCTGCTCGCCGCGGTGCCGTGGCTCGGCTCCCCGGTCTTCGCGGTGCTCTTTGCGCTCATGAAGGCGGCGGCGGGCGTTGTGATGAGCAACATCCCGATGATCTTCGCGGTGTGCCTCGCCTACGGCTTCGCCAAGTCCGAGAAGGCCACGGCGGCGCTGTGCGGCCTTCTCGGCTACCTCACCATGAACGCCGTCATGGGCACGTTCCTCACGTCGACCGGCGTGATTGACCCGACGAACCTCGCGACCGGCCAGAGCAGCATCCTCGGCACCGTTACGCTCGACACGGGCGTTATCGGCGGCCTGGTTGCCGGCGGCTTGGTTGCCTACCTGCACAACCGCTTCTACAAGATCGAGCTCCCGGCGGCGCTGTCGATCTTCAATGGCACCAAGTTCATCCCCGCCGTCACCCTGCTCGGCTGCAGCCTGCTCGGCCTGGCCATGTCGTTCGTGTTCCCGCCGATCCAGGGCGCGCTCAACGCGCTTTCGGCCTTCATCGGTGCCACGGGCGCGCTCGGCTCGTTCGTCTACGGCGCCGGCGAGCGTCTGCTTCTGCCCTTCGGCCTGCACCACTTTGTGTACCTGCCGTTCTTCTTCACCTCGCTCGGCGGCACGGCCACCATCGACGGCGAGACCGTTACCGGCGCGGTGAACATCTACAACGCCATTCTCGGCTCGCCCGAGACGATGTTCGACGCCAACGTGAGCCGCTTCGTTATGAACGGCAAGGTCATCTTCGCCATGTTCGGCCTGCCCGGCGCGGCGCTCGCGTTCTACAAGACCGCGTACGCCAAGAACCGCAAGAAGACCGCCGCCCTCATGATCGCCATGGTCATTCCGTGCGTCATCTCGGGCATCACCGAGCCCATCGAGTACTCGTTCCTCTTCATCGCGCCGGTGCTCTACGCGGTGCATGCGGTTATGGCGGGTCTCTCGTACGCCCTGTGCTTCCTCTTCGACTTCAACGTCGCGGGCTCCGCGACCTTTGGCGGACCGCTGCTCTCGACGATCTTCAACGGCATCCTCGGCGCGAGCAAGGGCTCTAACTGGTGGATCCTGCTCATCGTCGGCCCGATCTACTTCGCAACGTACTTCTTCGCCTTCAAGGCGCTCATCAACAAGCTCGACCTGCACACGCCCGGTCGCGAGACCGACGACGATGCCGACGAAACCGGCGCCACAGCGATCGACGGGTCGGTGGCCGAGCTCATTCCGCAGATCATCGAGGCGGTCGGCGGCCGCGACAACATCGCCAACGCCGAGTCCTGCTTCACGCGCCTGCGCCTGCAGCTCAAGGACTGCAGCAAGGTGGCCGACGACAGCGTCTTCTCCGAGAAGCTCAACGCCCGCGGCATCGTGCACGTGGCAGGTGGCGTGCAGATCATCTACGGCATGACCGCGTCCAACTACGCCACGGCCATGCGCGAGTACCTCGGCCTCGAGTAGGCCTTAGCCTTCGCGGTAGGTCGGTGCCCGTACGGAGCGGGCGCCGAGAAATAATGGAAATCCCTGCCATAAGGAGAAGGGCGCCTGCGGGCGCTCTTCTCCTGTGCGCGCTCTTTCGTTGCTGGCACGGCGGGCTCATCTGACGCAAGCGTTTCTCCAAAACGGGAACATATTGAGATGCTGGTGAAAAAGGTCTCCGAAGGCAGGTCGCGCCGGCCTTCGCAGGGGCTCTGCCTGCGATGATCTTTGTATCGGGTCCCGTGGGATAGGAGGTCCCCATGAAAGTGCTTCTCGTATGCGCGGGCGGCATGTCTACGAGCGTGCTCATGAAGAAGATGGAGGCGTACGCTGCCGAGCACGGCATCGAGCCGTTTGAGATTGCGGCGCGCGGTGCCGGCGAGGTCAAGAACGTGGCCGAGAACGGCTACCAGATCGTGCTTCTCGGGCCCCAGATCTCCTACCTCAAGGACCGCGTCAAGGCAAAGTGCGGGGGCGTGCCGCTCGAGGTCATTCCCATGAAGGACTACGGCCGCCAGAACTGCCCCGCTATCTTTGAGCTTATCAACCGCGTGATCGGGTAGCGCGCGAGCAGCAAACGCGCGTCGTCTGCGCACGACATCGATTGGCAAAAGCGAAGGGCCCCGAACGGTGAGCTGCGCCCAAAACTTGGACGCACCATAGCCGTTAGGTGGCCCTCCGGTTTTCTGCGCCGCAGCTCAGCGAAATTAGGGCGACGGGGCTTGCCTATACTGAAAAAAGCATGGTGAAATCACTGAAAATGCCATAGTAAGAACGCTGAAAACGCAACAATATAACAACTGAAAACGCTACAGCGAACACGCTGAAAACCGTGCATCATCTGTTATACTCCCTGGTAACTACAGATATCAGGAGGTTCTCGTGCTTACGCAGGATGGCTATCTAAATAGGTTGATAGACGCGAAAATCTCGAGGTTGCTCAATGTTTTTGGTGGGGTGTGCGTTGAGGGTCCTAAATGGTGCGGGAAGACGTGGTCTGCACTGAATGCGGCAGAGAGCGTGTTCTACGTTGGTGATCCCGCGGGAAACTTCCAGAATCGCCGTCTCGCAGAGATTGACGTATCGATGGCTCTTGCGGGAAATTGCCCTCATCTTATCGACGAGTGGCAGGAGGTTCCGGGAATTTGGGACGCCGTGCGGTTTGAGGTTGATCGTACGGGAAAAAGGGGTGCGTTTTTGCTGAGCGGCTCCTCAACTCCGCCGCAGAAGGGCGTCATGCATACAGGCACGGGGCGCATACAAACTGTTCGAATGCATCCCATGTCGTTGGCGGAGTCCGGGGACTCAAGCGCCGAGGTGAGCTTAACGGAGCTGTTTGAAGGGCACCTCGATACGCGGGCAACGGGCCCAGTCGAGCTGTCCGCCCTCGCGCGCCTGATCGTTCGAGGGGGCTGGCCGGGAAACTTAAAGGTGCCTGAAGAGGATATCGCAATCGCGCCGCGATCATATATCGAGCAAGTGGCGGAGCGCGACGCCAGTCGGCTCGATGGTCGGTTCCGAAATCCGCACAAGATGATGCTGCTGCTCAGGTCGTTGGCGCGCAACGAGAGTACCCTGGCAAGCAACGCGACGCTCAGGCGCGATATTCGCGAGTTCGATGACGATGAAGTTTCCGAGGGTACGATCGCGGATTACCTGACAGTGTTAGACCGCATCTTCGCGGTATACGCGCAGCCCGCATTTAACCCTCGTATGCGCTCATCGGTTCGTGTTGGCAAGAAGCCAAAGCGCCATCTTGCCGACCCCTCGCTGGCCGCCGCGGCACTCGGTGCAACACCCGAGCGGCTCATTGGAGATCTGGAAACGTTCGGCTTTCTGTTCGAGGCGTTGTGCGAACGGGACCTGAATATCTATGCCCAGGCTCTGGACGGCAGGCTTTTCCATTACCGAGATGCCCTCGGTCGCGAGATCGATGCGGTGGTCGAGTTACCCGACGGTCGCTGGGGCGCGTTCGAGATCAAGCTCGGGGCGAATCAGATCGACCAGGCGGCAGCGTCGCTTATTGCGCTCAAGCGCGATATGGAGGGGGATGCAACGGCAGTGCCTCCCTCGATCATGGTGGTGATCTGCGGCATGACATCATTTGCCTACACGAGGCCCGATGGGGTGATGGTCGTTCCCATCACCTCCTTGAGCGCGTGATGCAGAGAGATCCCATCAAATGGCCCTGCGCGAGAACCTGCTCGAGAGCTTCTCGCGCGACAGCATGCTTGCGAGCTCTGTGGTAAACGCGCTCAACGAGCAGACCGATCACCGGCGCCGCGGGCTTAGCCCCGCCCGCGCCGGGTGCCGCGCTTCTCGCACGCGTTGGACAGAGACAAAGAGGGCGCCCCGGGTGGGGCGCCCTCTGGCTTGGAGCTACGGCTTGTAAGCTTGCGTTGCGTGCCTGCGCTACTTCTTGATCCAGCTGAACATGGAGCGGATCTTCTCGCCGGTCTTCTCGATCTCGTGCTCGTTGATCTTCTCGCGCTGTTCGAGCAGCCACTTGTGGCCGTTGTTGCAGTCGTCGACGAACTCCTGGGCGAAGCTGCCGTCCTGGATGCGGGCGAGGATCTTCTTCATGGCCTCGCGGGACTCGGCGTTGATGACCTGCGGGCCGGCGTAGTACTCGCCGTACTCAGCGGTATTGGAGATCGAGTAGTTCATGAAGTGGATGCCGCTCTCGTACATGAGGTCGACGATCATCTTCATCTCGTGGTAGCACTCGAAGTACGCGAGCTCCGGCGGATAGCCGGCCTCGGTGAGCGTCTCGAAGCCGGCCTTCACGAGCTCGACGAGGCCGCCGCAGAGAACGGCCTGCTCGCCGAAGAGGTCCTCCTCGGTCTCCTCCTTAAAGGTGGCCTTGATGATGCCGGAGCGAGCGCCGCCGACGCCCCAGCAGTACGAGAGCGCGATGTCCCACGCGTTGCCCGTGGCGTCCTGGGCCACGCAGGCCAGATCCGGCACGCCGGAGCCCTCGGTGAACTGGCGACGGACGATGTGACCCGGGCCCTTGGGCGCGCACATGATGACGTTGACGTCCTCGGGGGCCTTGATGTAGCCGAAGTGGATGTTGAAGCCGTGCGCGAAGGCCAGCGTGTTGCCGGGCTTGAGGTGGTCCTTGATGTGCTCCTCGTAGACCTTGGGCTGGGTCTCGTCGGGGGTGAGGATCATGATGAGATCGGCTTCCTCGGCGGCGGTGTCCATGTCGGTGACCTTGAGACCGGCTTCCTCGGCCTTGGCCCAGGAGCTGGAGCCCTCGCGCAGGCCGACGCGCACGTCGCAGCCCGAGTCGAGCAGGTTCAGCGCATGGGCATGGCCCTGGCTGCCGTAGCCGATGATGGCAACCTTCATGTTCTGGATAACTTCGGGGTTGACGTCGCTTTCGTAGTAGATTGTCACTGCCATCTTTCTTCTTCTCCTCAATCGTTGGTGGCTGTATTGTTAACCGGCCGCATCTGGCACCCCACCTTGACCCTCAAGCGTTGGGCATGACCACGAGGTCTATGCCCTTCCGCTTTCGGGCCAATCTGGGGCACCAGCTGCGACCCTTGGTAACCGAAACTAACGTGCCTCTTTCGGGCCGCCTGGACCCCCAGCTGTCGGGCATGACCGTGAGGTCTATGCCCTTCCGCTTTCAAGGCGATCTGAGGCGCTATACGCACCCCTTTGCAACCGAAGCTAACGCGCTCCTGTCGCCCTCTTCGCGGGGGGGTCTTACGCGTCGCGGGCGCCGCGGCTCATCGCGATCTTGCCGGTGCGCGTGAGCTGCTTGATGCCGTAGCCGCGGAGCAGGTCCTCCATGGCGTCGAGCTTGCTCGCGGTGCCGGTGGCCTCGATCGTGAGCGAGTTCTTGCCCACGTCCACGATGTTGGCGCGGAAGATGCTCGCGATCTCGATGATCTCGTGGCGACGCTCGGGGGAGGCCACGACCTTGAAGAGCACGAGCTCGCGCTCGATGGCGTCGGTGTCGGTGAGGTCGCTGATCTTGTAGACGCTGACGAGCTTGTGGAGCTGCTTGGTGATCTGCTCGTAGCCCACCTCGTCGGCGTCGACGATGATGGTCATGCGGCTCATCGTGGCGTCTTCGGTGGGGGCTACGGTGAGCGAGTCGATGTTGAAGCCGCGGCGGCTGATGAGGCCGGTGACGCGCGAGAGCACGCCGGGCTTGTTCTCAACGAGCACGGAGAGGATGTACTTCATGCTCACTCGCCTCCCTTCGGGGCGTCGGAGTCTGCGTCGACGGAGATCGCGGGGCGTGCCTCGGCTCCGAGCTCGCCGTCGGTGGCGACGCGCGTGGCGCCGCTCGTGCGGAAGGCGCCGTCGGTGCGTTCGTTGAGCGGCAGCGGCTCGGCCACGGTGCCGGCGGTCTCGCCTGCCGGGCTCATGCCCTTCTCGGTGATGCGCACGCCTCCGAGCGTAACGTCGATGGCGCCGATGATGTCGTCGATGGCGGCGCCGGGGGCAACCATCGGGTACACGGTCTGCGCGGTGGGGATGATCACGTCGAGCAGGTACGGACCGTCGGCGGCGAGCATGCGGTCGAGCGCCCCGTCGATCTGGTCGGGATGGTTGATGCGCTCGGCGCCCCAGCCGTAGGCCTCGGCGAGCTTGACGAAGTCGGGGTTGGCGGTGAACTCGGTGCTCGAGTAGCGCTCGTTGTAGAACAGGCGCTGCCACTGGTGCACCATGCCCAACGCGTTGTTGTCGATAAGAAGGACCTTCACGGCCACGCCGTTGCCGATGGCGGTTGCCATCTCCTGGATGTTCATCTGGATGGAGCCGTCGCCGGCGATGCAGACGACCTGCGCCTCGGGGCATCCGATCTTGGCGCCGATGGCCGCGGGGAAGCCGAAGCCCATGGTGCCGAGGCCGCCGGAGCTGATGAACGTGCGCGACTCCTCGCGGTGGATATGCTGGTGCGCCCACATCTGGTGCTGGCCGACCTCGGTGGTGACCACGGAGTTGTGCGGGTCGAGCTTGCCCGAGAGCTTCTCGAGCACGATCTCGGGCGCGATGCGGTCGGGGTAGTCGGCAAAGTCGGCGGTGTAGAACGGCCAGCGCTCGCGCCATTCGAAGCACTGCTTGACCCAGTCCTGGCTCACGGGCTTGGCGTCGATCTTGTCGAGCTGGGCGTTGATGGCGGCAACGACGCTGCGCGCGTCGCCCACGATGGGCACCTGCGGGTCGCGGACCTTGCCGATCTCGGCCGGGTCGATGTCGATGTGGATGACCTTGGCGTATGGCGCGAACTCGCTGAGCTTGCCCGTGACGCGGTCCGAGAAGCGCGCGCCCACGGCGATGATGAGGTTGCAGTCGGTCATGGCCATGTTGGCGTACTTGGAGCCGTGCATGCCCACGGGGCCGAGGTTGAGCGGGTTGGAGCAGGGCAGCGCCGCCTTGCCGAGCAGCGTGGTGACCGCGGGGATCTGCATCTTCTCGGCGAGCTCGACGACCTCGTCGCAAGCGTGGCTCGAGACCACGCCGCCGCCGACCACGAGCAGCGGCCTGCGCGCGGTGCGGATCAGCTCGACCGCCTGGCGCACCTGCTTGGCGTTGCCCTTGTAGGTGGGGCGATAGCTCGGGATGTCGATCTTGTCGGGGTAGTGGAAGGTCATCATCTCGCCGGCGAGGTCGGACGGCACGTCGATGAGCACGGGGCCGGGGCGGCCGGTCGAGGCGATGTAGAAGGCCTTGCGGAACGTGGCGGTGAGGTCGTCGTTGGACTGCAACAGGAAGGAGTGCTTGACGACGGGCATGGTGATGCCCACGATGTCGGCTTCCTGGAACGCGTCGGTGCCGATGACGCCGCGCGTGACCTGTCCCGAGATCACCACGAGCGGCACGGAGTCCATGTAGGCCGTGGCGATGCCCGTGACGGTGTTGGTGGCGCCGGGGCCCGAGGTGACGAGAACCACGCCGACCTTGCCCGTGGCGCGCGCGTAGCCGTCAGCCTCGTGCACGGCGCCCTGCTCGTGACGGGCGAGGACGTGGTGGATCTTGGTGGAGTCGTACAGCGCATCGTAGATCTTGATGGCCTGGCCGCCGGGGTAGCCGAAGAGCGTGTCGACGCCCTCGGCCTCGAGGCTGGCGATGATCGCCTGGGCCCCGGTCATGACCTGGCCTTCCTTCTCGGTATGGCTGCCCGGGCCAAACGGGCGCCCGCTGATGGCGCGCTCTTTGAGGGCCAGGCGCTCCTCGCGGGTTATGCCGTGGCCCTCGCGCAGCGCCGCGGCGCTGGTGCAGACATGCTGGCGGATGTCGTCGGGCATGTCGGGCGTGCGCGGGCTCCCTGCGAGCGGGGAGGCTGCCGGGTTGTTCTTCGCGGTGTCGGTCATGAGAGATACGCCCCCTTGTCTGCGCTGGTGACGAGCTTGGCGTAGCGCGAGAGCACGCCGGTGGTGTACTTCGGTGCAGGCGGCTGCCAGGCGGCGCGGCGCTCGGCGAGCCCGTCGTCGCTCACGCGCAGCTCGAGCGTGCCTGCCTCGATGTCGATGTCGATGATGTCGCCCTCGTGTACGAGCGCGATCGGGCCGCCGGCGGCAGCTTCGGGCGAGACGTGGCCGATGCACGGGCCCTTGGAGGCGCCGGAGAAGCGCCCGTCGGTGATGAGGGCCACGGAGCTCGCGAGCCCCATGCCGCAGATGGCGGAGGTGGGGGTGAGCATCTCGCGCATGCCGGGGCCGCCCGAGGGGCCCTCGTAGCGGATGACCACCACGTCGCCGGGGTTGATGGCGCCGCCAAAGATGGCCTCGCAGGCCTCCTCCTCGGAGTTGAAGACGCGCGCGGGGCCGGAGTGCTGCCACATGCCCGGATCGACGGCGCTCTTCTTGACGACGCCGCAGTCGGGCGCGAGGTTGCCGCGTACGACTTTGAGGCCGCCGGTCTGGGAGTAGGCGTTGTCCTTGGTGCGGACGACCTCGCCGTCAACGGGCGGGCACTCGGCGAGCCACTCCGCCATGGTGCCATGGCAGGTGAGGGCATCCTCGTTGAGCAGGCCCGCGCGGCCGAGCTCGCCGAGGATAGCGGGGATGCCGCCCACGGCGTTGAGGTCCTCGATGTGCAGGGGGCCGGCAGGTGCGATGCGCGTGAGGTTGGGGGTCTCGGCGCTCACAGCGTCCCAGTCGTCCATGGTGACGGGGCAGCCGGCGGCCTGCGCGATGGCCGTGAGGTGGAGCATCGTGTTGGTGGAGCCGCCGAAGGCCATGTCGAGCACCATGCCGTTGCGGACGGACTTCTCGTTGATGATGTCGCGCGCGCAGATGTTCTTCTCGACGAGCTCCATAACCTTCATGCCGGTGCGCTTGGCGAGGCGGATGCGCTCGGAGAACACTGCGGGCACGGTGCCGTTGCCGGGCAGCGCGAGGCCGAGCGCCTCGGCGAGGCAACAGATGGAGTTGGCGGTGAACATGCCGGAGCACGATCCGCAGGTGGGGCAGGCCGTCTCCTCGAGCCAGTGGCACTCTTCCTCGGTCATGGTGCCGGCGGTGACGGCGCCCACGGCGTCGAAGAGCGAGTTGAGATCGGTCTGGTTGCCGCACTTGTCGTGGCCGGCGAGCATGGGGCCGCCGGAGACGAGCATGGTGGGGATGTTCAGGCGGCACGCGGCGATGAGCATGCCGGGGACGATCTTGTCGCAAGAGGGGATGAGCACGACCGCGTCGAACTGGTGGCCCTGAACGGCGCACTCGACGGAGTCGGCAATGACCTCGCGGCTGACGAGCGAGTAATGCATGCCCTCGTGGTTCATGGCGATGCCGTCGCAGACGCCGATGGTGTTGATCTGCAGCGGGGTGCCGCCGGCCATGCGGATGCCGGCCTTGACGGCGTCGGCGATGGTCTGCAGGTGCATGTGGCCGGGGATGACCTCGTTCTGTGCCGAGATCACGGCGACGAGCGGGCGCTCGAGCTCCTCGTCGGTAAGACCGTCGGCCTTGAGCAGGCTGCGGTGCGGCGCGCGCGCAAGTCCCTTCTTAACGGCGTCGCTGCGTAACTGGTTCATGGGCTTCCTCGCTTCCCTTATCCGGCGCCGCGGCGCGGGCCGGTTTTGCGCTCGATTCCGGTTTGAGGCCGGCTTCGATCAGAAATGCGAGGACCCGCGCGCCGCCGTAAAGCTCGGCTCGCGAGGCAGTTCGCTCGACGCCCGTAACGGGGGCTCCGGCGCGGCGTAATGGCGCATGCGCGGCGCGGGGGTGGCCCGCGGCGTCGCGCGCGAGGAGCGGGGTGCCCGCGTGCTCGCTGTGATGCGCGTTCAGCCGAGCTGCTCGAGGGAATGTTCGCGACCGCTCACCGCAGGTTCTCACTGCTGCCGCTTGCGGCGACTGTCTCGCCGCAAGCGCGCTCTGCCCCTGCTCGCTGGGAGATGCGCGGCCGGTACTCGCCCTGTCATCGCATTTGCTGAGTCTCCCCATTGTGCGCCCCTGTTTGGCCGCACCGCCCTTGCATGCTCAAACGTAACGCCCAAGAAACAGATTTCTCGGCCAACGGCGTTGCCCCTACGTGCATGGGGGCGGGGCGACGCTTGTCATGCGAGCAATGCCCCCAAGGCGGCGACCTCTCCGTATGCGCGGAGGCAACGAAAAACGTCGCATACTCCTGCGCCACGGGAGAGCGACTTCTCCGCATGCGCGGAGGCAGCTGCGCCCATGGGCGGCGTTGGCCCTATCTCTGCATGCGAGTGGACGGGGCTCCCGCGTGTTTTGCCTGGCACGACGGTGCATCGTTAGCTTTTGAGTGGCAAAGTGTTCAAAAATGCAAGTAATCAGTCTTTTCCGAAGCTAGGAGCTTCGGACTATATAGAACAATGCGCGTTTGCGCAGGAAACAAATATGGACATATACGTCCATCCTGTTTTGAGCTCTTTCAAACAACTGAAAACGTGCATTTTTGAACACTTTCGCCCGAAAACCGAAACGCCGCCACGAAGGAAGGCGCTGCGCCGACCGGGGCGAACCGGGCATGCCCTCCAGAGACGGGGCTGAGAGCTCGTCAGCGTGCCGATCGGTGCCTTGCGCGCAGCGCGCGCCTCCAAAAAAGAAGCCGGCAGGCAGATGGGGCACGTTGAGCTCGCCTCATCTGCCTGCCGGCGGTCATTTGGGATAGCTGACCTACAGCGCGGTCTGGACCAGGGTGGGGGTGAAGCCCGCCACCTCGAGGGCGCTGATGATCTGCTGCTTGTGGTCCTCGCCGAACGCTTCGATCGTGACGCGCAGCTCAACGGCGGCGTTGCGGTTGGTGCTCACGAACTGGTTGTGCTCGAGCTTGATGACGTTGCCGTTCTGCTCGGCGATGGCGGAGGCCACCTTGACGAGCATACCGGGGCGGTCGGGCAGCAGCACGCTCACGGTGAAGATGCGCCCGCGCTGGATGAGGCCGTGCTGCACCACGGAGCTCATGGTGATGACGTCCATGTTGCCGCCCGAGAGGATCGAGACCACGCGGCGGTTCTCGGCGGGCAGGTGCTTCAGCGCCGCCACGGTGAGAAGCCCCGAGTTCTCGACGATCATCTTATGGTTCTCGACCATGTCGAGGAACGCCACGATGAGCTCGTCGTCGGGAACGGTGATGACGTCGTCGAGGTTCTGCTGCAGGTAGGGAAACACCTTGTCGCCGACTTCGAGCACAGCGGTGCCGTCGGCGATGGTGTTGGCGCTCGGCAGCTTGACCGGGTGCCCCGCCTCGAGCGCCGCGGTGAGGCTCGGCGCGCCCTCGGGTTCCACGCCGATGACGCGGATCTTGGGGTTGTAGAGCTTGGCAAAGGTCGCCACGCCGCACGCGAGCCCGCCGCCGCCCACGGGCACGAGGATCGTGTCGACGAGCGGCAGCTCGGAGACGACCTCCATGGCAATGGTGCCCTGGCCGGTGGCGACCGTGGGGTCGTTGAACGGGTGGATGAACGTCATGCCCTCGCGCTCCGCGAGCTCAAGGGCGTAGTCGCAGCTCTCGTCGTACACGTCGCCCGAGAGCACCACCTCGGCGCCGTAGCCCTTGGTGCGCTCGACCTTGATGAGCGGCGTGGTGGTGGGCATGACGACCACGGAGCGGGCGCCCGCGCGCGATGCGGCAAAGGCCACGCCCTGCGCGTGGTTGCCGGCGCTCGCGGTGATGATGCCGCGCTCGAGCTCGTCGGGGCTCATGGTCGAGATCTTGTAGTACGCGCCGCGGACCTTGTAGGCACCCGTGCGCTGCATGTTCTCGGGCTTGAGCCACACGCGGTTTCCGCACTGCGCCGAGAAGTACGGGCTCTCGACGAGCTTGGTCTCCTGCGTGACCTCCTTGACCTTGTCGGAGGCTTCTTCAAACGCATCGAGCGTGAGCATCTCGGCCATGGCGCATCTCCCTTGCCGCTCGCTGATTGTTGGGTCGGATATCGCAAAATCATAGAGCACTCCGCTCGCGCGGCGGCGGCTTTTTGCGGCTCGGCAACACAGGCGAAATAACTCTGTAGTAACGTAGCGCCTTATCAGCAACCCGTCGAGCGAGGTCCCCATGAGCACAACCGAGCCTTGCGGCCAAAACACGGCGCCGCTCTTTCAGCTGCGCGACGCGCGCGTGGTGCGCGCCGGCCGCACCATCTTAAACGTCGAGAAGTTCGACCTCGCCGAGGGCGAGCACGTGGCGCTTCTCGGCCCCAACGGCGCCGGCAAGTCGACGTTTATCCAGCTGCTCACGCGCGAGACCTTCCCGCTGCACCGCGAGGAGCCGCCGGTGCGCTTCCGCGGCCAGGCACGCCCGCTGCTCGCCGACATCAAGCAGGCGCTCGGCATCGTGTCGGCCACGATGCACGACCAGGTGCGCGTGCACCTGCCCGTGGCCGAGATCGTCATGGGCGGCATCTCGGGCACGCTCGGCCTCGCGCGCGGCATGGCGCCCGACGACCCGGTGGCCCGCCCCGCAGCCCTCGGCGCCCTCGACCGCCTCGGCATCGCCGACCTGGCCGACCGCGACGTCATGACGCTCTCCACCGGCCAGGTGCGCCGCGTGCTCGTGGCCCGCGAGCTCATGAGCGACCCCAAGATCCTCATCTTCGACGAGCCCTGCACCGGCCTCGATCCCGAGGGCATGTACCACGTGCGCGACACCATGCGCGTGCTCGCCGACGAGGGCCGCTCCGTGGTGCTCGTGACCCACTACCCCGAGGACATCATTCCCGCCATCAAGCGCGTGCTGCTCATCAAAGACGCCGAGGTCTTTGCCGACGGCCCCAAGGAGGAGCTCCTCACGAGCGCCGAGATGACGGCGCTCTTTGGCGTGCCGCTCGAGGTGACGGAGAAAAACGGCTGGTACGCGCTCAGCGGCCGCTACTGACCGCACGCCGTCCGCGCGCACGATCCGCCTTCCGCTCGGGGCGGGCTGCGGGCATCTGCCCGTAGCCCGCTTCGCGCTTCTCGGGGCAGCCGCGCCCCGTGTTTCAGCAGGTGCGTTTGCCCCCTCTGACAGGGCCTTTATCCGCAGATCGACGGGCATTATTGCAAAGAGGTTACATTCGGCTGGTTTGACTGGCCGCCCCCGCGGCCTGCCGAAACCGAGTGCTAGAATCACGGTCGTTCTATGAATTTGGGTTTTCCGTGTATGGCATGGCAAGAGCATGGGTGCGGAGGGCCCCAAGAGAAGGGAACCGACATGGACCTGCGTGCATTCGGTATGTCGAGAAGAAACTTCGTTAAGACGATGGGCGCCGCGGGCGTTCTTGGTTCCTCCGCGGCCGTACTGGCCGGCTGCAGCGACGAGGGCGCTTCGGGCGGTAACGGCTCCTCCTCTGCGAGCGGCTCCGCCTTCATGATCGGTGGCATCGGGCCCCTGACCGGCGACGCCGCCATCTACGGCAAGGCCTGCCAGAACGGCGCTCAGATCGCTGTTGACGAGATCAACGCCGAGGGCGGCATCCAGTTCGAGCTCAACTTCCAGGACGACGAGAACGACGCCGAGCGCTCCGTCAACGCCTACAACAACCTCAAGGACTGGGGCATGCAGATCCTCGTGGGCACCACCACGACGACCCCCTGCGTTGCCGTGTCGGCCGAGACCAACTCCGACAACCTGTTCCAGATCACCCCGTCCGGCTCCTCCACCGACGTCATCGGCGGCCAGCCCGACGCCGAGGGCAACATCTCCACGCCCCGCAAGGAGAACGTCTTCCAGATGTGCTTCACCGACCCCAACCAGGGCTCCGCGTCCGCGCAGTACATCTCCGAGCAGAAGCTCGGCTCCAAGATCGCCATCATCTACAACATCTCCGACACCTACTCCACGGGCATCTACCAGAGCTTCAAGGAGGAGGCCGACGAGCTCGGCCTCGAGATCGTGTCCGAGACCTCGTTCACCAACGACAACGCCACCGACTTCTCCGTCCAGCTCAACGACGCGCGCGACGCTGAGGCCGACCTGGTCTTCCTCCCGATCTACTACACCCCCATCTCGCTGATCCTCACCCAGGCCGATCAGATGGGCTATGCGCCCAAGTGGTTCGGCGTCGACGGCATGGACGGCCTGCTTACCGTTGAGGGCTTCGACACCGAGCTCGCCGAGGGCGCCATGCTGCTGACCCCGTTCGTGGCCACCGCCACCGACGACGCCACCAAGTCGTTCGTGAGCAAGTACGAGGAGGACTACGGCGAGACCCCGAACCAGTTTGCCGCCGACTCCTACGACTGCATCTACGCGCTCAAGCAGGCGCTCGAGCAGGCTGAGGTCTCCCCGGACGCCGACTTCTCCGAGGTCTGCGACGCGCTCGTCGAGACCTTCACCTCCGGCGACTTCTCGTTCACCGGCCTGACCACCGCCGGCGAGGCCGCTACCTGGTCCGACACGGGCGAGGTTTCCAAGCAGCCGATGGGCATGGTCATCGAGGGCGGCGTGTACATGCCGCTCGACGCGTAACGGCACTTCCGTAGGTAACGTACGTTCCGAAGCGGAGATCACCTGCCGCTGGGTGATCTCCGCTTTTGATTTGAAAGGAGGGGGCATGGAGATCCTGACCAATCTCATCAACGGTATGAGCTTGGGCAGCGTGTACGCCATTATCGCGCTCGGCTACACCATGGTGTACGGCATCGCCAAGATGCTGAACTTCGCGCACGGCGACGTCATCATGGTCGGCGCGTACATTTGCTTCTGCGCTATCAGCTACCTGGGCCTGCCGGCCATCGCGGCGGTGCTTCTCGCCGTGGTGGGCTGCACGGTGCTCGGCATCGTGGTCGAGCGTCTCGCGTACAAGCCCCTGCGCGACGCGCCCTCGCTCAACGTGCTGATCACCGCTATCGGCGTGAGCTACTTTTTGCAGAACGCCGCGCTCATCATCATGGGCTCCGACCCCAAGAGCTTCTCTTCCATCATCAGCCTGCCTGCGCTGCGCCTCTTTGACGGCAAGCTCGTGATCAGCGCCACCACGGTGCTCACGATCGTCGCCTGCGTCGTGGTCATGGTCGCGCTCACGTTCTTCACCACCAAGACCAAGATGGGCAAGGCCATGCGCGCCTGTTCCGAGGACCGCGGCGCCGCCACGCTCATGGGCATCAACGTGAACTCCACCATCTCGATGGTGTTCGCCATCGGCTCGGGCCTCGCCGCCATCGCCGGTGTGCTTCTGTGCTCGGCGTACCCCACGCTCATGCCCACCACCGGCTCCATGCCTGGCATCAAGGCCTTCACGGCCGCGGTGCTCGGCGGCATCGGCTCCATTCCCGGTGCGGCCCTGGGCGGCGTGCTTCTCGGCATCATCGAGATCTTCGCGCGCGCCTACATCGGCACGCAGATCGCCGACGCTGTGGTGTTCGCCGTGCTTATCGTCATGCTGCTCATCCGTCCTGCCGGCCTGCTCGGCAAGGACATTCACGAGAAGGTGTAGGTGAGCGTATGAAGAAGATCAGCAAGGCCACGCGGTCCACCATCTCTACCTACGCGCTCGTGGTCATCGCGTTCATCGCGGTGCAGGTGCTCTCGGGCGCCGGGCTCATCTCGCACTCGCTGCAGGGCCAGCTCGTGCCCATCTGCGCGTACGTGTGCCTCGCCGTTTCGCTCAACCTCGTCGTGGGCATCTCGGGCGAGCTTTCGCTCGGGCACGCCGGCTTCATGAGCGTGGGCGCGTTCACGGGCGTCATCGTTGCCGCCTGCTTGGCGCGCGCCGGCGTTGAGGCCGAGGTTCTCATCTTCGCGGTGTCCGCCATCGTGGGCGCCCTCGTCGCGGGCGTCATCGGCCTTATCGTGGGCATTCCGGTTATGCGCCTGCGCGGCGACTACCTCGCCATCGTGACGCTTGCCTTCGGCGAGATCATCAAGAACCTGCTCAACATCATATATATAGGTGTCGACGACGCCGGCCTGCATTTCTCGATGCGCGACTCGGCCTCGCTCGGCATGGAGCAGGGCACCATCATCATCAACGGCCCCAAGGGCGCGGTCGGCATCGATAAGATCTCGACCTTCGTCATGGGCATCGTGCTCGTGCTCATCACCGTGGCCGTGGTTCTCAACCTCGTGCACAGCCGCAGCGGCCGCGCCATCATGGCCGTGCGCGACAACCGCATTGCCGCCGAGAGCGTGGGCATCAACGTCACCAAGTACCGCCTCATGGCCTTTGCCGTGGCATCGGCGCTCGCGGGCGCCGCGGGCGTGCTCTACGCTATGAACTACTCCACCATCATTCCGTCGCAGTTCGACTTCAACCAGTCGATCCTCATCCTGGTCTACGTCGTGCTCGGCGGCATGGGCAACGTGCGCGGCTCCATCATCGCCGCGGCGTTCCTCACGGTGCTGCCCGAGCTTTTGCGCCCCATCAACGACTACCGCATGCTGCTCTACGCGGTGGTGCTCATCCTCGTGATGGTGGTTCCGCATCTCAAGGTCTACCAGCGCTTTGTTGACATGATTCGCGTGCGCGTGCTCAAGCGCTCCGCCGCTTCTGAGGGCGCGGCCGCTGCCGAGGGAGGTGCGAGCCATGAGTAAGTTCTCCGACTTCGCCCGGGCGCGCCGCGAGGGCACCAAGATGGTGCCCGTGCCGAGCGTCTCGATCATGCCCGAGCGCGACCTCGGCAAGGCGCCCGCGCTCGAGTGCCTGCACCTGGGCATCGACTTCGGCGGCCTCAAGGCGGTCGACGACTTTAACATCACGGTCGGCAAGACCGAGATCTGCGGCCTCATCGGCCCTAACGGCGCCGGCAAGACAACGGTGTTCAACCTGCTCACCAAGGTCTACACGCCCACGCGCGGCACGATCATGGTCGACGGCCACGACACCGCCGGCATGGGCCCCGCGCGCGTGAACCAGCTCGGCGTGGCGCGCACGTTCCAGAACATTCGCCTCTTCAACTCGCTCACCGTTGAGGAGAACGTGCAGATCGGCCTGCACAACCGCATCCGCTGCGGCATGGTGCCGGGCATCCTGCGCCTGCCCCGCTATTGGAAGAGCGAGCGCGAGTTCCACGAGCAGGCGCTCGAGCTTCTCGACATCTTCGGCATGGCCGACCTCGCCGGCCACGAGGCGGGCTCGCTGCCCTACGGCGCCCAGCGGCGCCTCGAGATCGTGCGCGCGCTCGCCACGGGTCCCAAGCTGCTGCTGCTCGACGAGCCGGCCGCCGGCATGAACCCGTCCGAGACGGCCGAGCTCATGGAGAACATCGTCAAGATCCGCGACCAGTTCCAGATCGCCATCATGCTCATCGAGCACGACATGAGCCTCGTCATGAACATCTGCGAGGGCATCTGCGTGCTCAACTTCGGCAAGATCATCGCCAAGGGCACGCCGGAGGAGATCCAGGCAAACCCGCAGGTCATCGAGGCGTACCTGGGCTCCGGCGCCCAGGGCGGCGCGGGCGTGCCGAAGGGAGGCGAGGCCGCATGAGTCTCTTGCACATCGAGAACCTCAACGTGTCCTACGGCGCCATCCGCGCGGTGAAGGGCATCTCGTTCGACGTTGAGGAGGGCGAGATCGTCACCCTCATCGGCGCCAACGGCGCGGGCAAGACCACGACGCTCAACACCATCGCGGGCCTGCTCAAGCCGACGCCCTACAGCCAGATCACGTTCAACGACAAGAGCCTCATCGGCATCCCCGCGCACACGATCGTGAGCAAGGGCATCGCGCTGTGCCCCGAGGGCAGGCGCGTCTTCACCGGCATGAGCGTGCAGGACAACCTCGACATGGGCGCCTTCACGCGCGACGACGCCGAGGCCGCCGAGACCATCGAGAAGGTCTTCGACAGCTTCCCGCGCCTCAAGGAGCGCCGCAACCAGAGCGCCGGCACTCTCTCGGGCGGCGAGCAGCAGATGCTCGCCATGGGCCGCGCGCTCATGAGCAAGCCCAAGCTCCTTATGCTCGACGAGCCCTCCATGGGCCTCGCGCCCATTCTCGTGCAGGAGATCTTCGAGATCATCAAGCGCCTGCACAGCCAGGGCACCACGATCCTTCTGGTCGAGCAGAACGCGCAGATGGCGCTCTCGGTTGCCGACCGCGCCTACGTGCTCGAGACCGGCAAGATCTCGATGAGCGGCCCGGCGCGCGAGCTGCTCGAGGACGACCGCGTGAAGAAGGCCTACCTCGGCGGTTGACGCCCGAGCGGGCTTCTCGTACTCATACGTCTTTGTTCAGGCCGGCTCCCCGCGAGCCGGCCTTTTTCTGTTTTTGCTCCCCGCGCATGGACGTTTGCACACGCGGTTGGTGGGGCGGCGTTTGCGGTGGGCGCGTTGCAATGCTCGCATGCGTGGTATAACTAAACATGGGAAAAATATTTATCAGCTGTTTAGGGAGCCTGTTATGGCAAAAGCAAGCGTACGCGAGATAAGCCGTATCACCGGATTCTCCCCGGCAACCGTCTCCAACGCGCTCAACCGCAAGCGCAGCGTGAGCGAGCAGACGGCAAAGATCATCCTCGACGCGGCCAAGTCTATCGGCTACCAGCAGCCGTCGCAGCTCGATACCATCGCGTTTGTGCTCGCGCGCAAGAACGGCAAGATCATCGACGACAACACGTTCCACCCTTCGGTTATCGAGGGAGTGGAGCGTCAGGCGCGGCGCTCCAACATGGGCACCACGTTCGTGAGCTTCGACTTCTCGGATCGGGAGGCGGTGCGTCCTCAGGTCGAGGCGCTCGTCTCGTCGCCTTCGGCCGCGGTGGTGCTGCTCGCCACCGAGCTCGACGAGGAGGACTTCGCCCTGTTCCAAAACTGCCCTGCGCATCTTATGGTGCTCGACAGCTGGAGCAACCGGTACGCCTTCGACAGCGTGGTTATCGCCAACAACGATTCCGCCTACCAGGCGGTGAGCTACCTCATCGACCACGGGCACCGCGAGATCGGGTACCTGGCGGGCGAGTTTAGGATCAAGAACTTCCGCGGGCGCGAGAACGGCATGCGCGCCGCTCTCGATGACGCGGGGCTCGTGCGCGAGCCTGCGTGGCGCGTGCCCCTGCGCACCACGCTCGAAGGCGCCTACGAGGACATGAATGCCTGGCTCGACGCGCCCGATCGGCCGGAGCTGCCCACGGCGTTCTTTGCAGACAACGACCTTATCGCGGTGGGCGCCATGCGCGCGCTCGCCGAGCACGGCTTGCGCGTGCCTGAAGACGTGTCGATCGTCGGGTTCGACGATCTTGCGCTCGGCGCGTTTTCCAACCCGCCGCTCACGACGGTGCACGTGCTCAAGCACGAGGTGGGGGAGGTCGCGGTGCGCCGTTTGCTGGGCAACATCGAGGCGCCGAAGAACTATACGTGCAAAACGCAGCTGAACACGTACTTCGTCGAACGCCAGAGCGTAAGGACGCTCGGTTAGGACGCCCGCCTCGTTATCCGCCTCCCGTTCCCCGCTCCGTGCTGCCGCAGGACGTGTCAAAATCCGCTGTTATCGGCGTTTTTTGGCAGAGGCAAAACACCCCATCCCACCTGCGGCCTCTACATGTATGCGCAGGTAGGAGAGGGTGGACAAAAAACGCTGTTAACAGCGCTTTTTGGCAAGGGGCCGAGAAAGGCGCTTTATATGAGCCGCTTTGTCCCATGACATACTTCTCATTTGTCCCCGTGGTGTGATAGCGCCACGGGGACAAATTGTTTAGTGCCGTTTACCGTCTTTACACCACCGTTTACGGTATAGAGCAAACAAATAATTGAACAAAAGTGTAAAACATTTAGTAAACGTTTGCGAGGTGTATGCCTCTGCGAGAGAGGAAGTTTTTATGGACAGGGTCAAGCTCGGCTTCGTTCCCACCCGCCGCAGCATCTTCAGCGCTCCCGACGCAATCAAGTACCGCGGGCTCACCGCCGACCGCCTGCGCGAGCTGGGCGTCGATTTTGTCGACATCGACGATATCAACGACGAGGGGCTGCTCTTCGACGACAGCCATGTGCAGCCCATCTTGGACAAGTTCCGCGCCGAGGGCGTCGACGGCATCATGCTCATGCATGCGAACTTTGGCACCGAGTACCTGTGCGCCCGCCTGGCGCGCGAGCTCGGCAAGCCCGTGCTTCTGTGGGGTCCGCGCGACGAGCGCCCTGAGCCTGACGGCACCCGCCTGCGCGACTCGCAGTGCGGCCTCTTCGCCACGGGCAAGGTGCTGCGCCGCTTCCAGGTGCCGTTTACCTACATGACCAACTGCCGCCTCACCGACCCTGAGTTCGAGCGCGGCGTGTGGGACTTCCTCGCGGTGTGCAACGTGGTGAAGGTGTTCCGCCACACGCGCATCCTGCAGATGTCCACGCGCCCCTTCGACTTCTGGTCCACCATGTGCAACGAGGGCGAGCTGCTCGAGAAGTTCAACATCCAGCTGTCGCCCATCCCCATGACCGAGCTCATGCAGGCGGTGCGCGACGCCCGCGCCGACGAGGAGGGCATGGCCGAGACCCTCGCCTACATCGCGGAGCACTTCGTGAGCGAGATCACCGACGAGCAGACGAAGTCGGTGGCGGCGCTCGCCAACGGCATGAAGACGCTTATCGACAAGTACGGCTGCAACGCCGGCGCCATCCAGTGCTGGAACGCGCTTCAGGCAGAGCTCGGTATCATGCCGTGCGCGGCAAACGCGATCCTGAACGAGATGGGCATCCCCGTTGTATGCGAGACCGACATCCACGGCGCCATCACCGCGCTCATGGTGGAGGCGGCCGACCTCGGCCGTCATCACGGCATGTTCGCCGACTGGACCGTGCGCCACCCCGACAACGAGAACGGCGAGCTTTTGCAGCACTGCGGTCCCTGGCCGTGCTCGGTGGCCTGCGAGAAGCCGCGCCTCACCTATCCTCTCGCGTTCGACCACCCCGGCGCCCTCACCGCCGAGGCCAAGCACGGCGACCTCACGCTCGCGCGCTTCGACGGCGACAACGGCGAGTACTCGCTGCTTCTGGGCAACGCGCGCGGCATCGACGGCCCCAAGGGCATGGGCACCTATCTGTGGGTCGAGGTCGAGAACCTCAAGCGCCTCGAGGCGAAGATCGTCGAGGGGCCCTACATCCACCACTGCGTGGCGATTCACGCCAACGTGGTGCCGGTGCTCTACGAGGCCTGCAAGTACCTGGGCATCGCGCCTGATCTGTACGACCCCATCGAGGAGGACGTCCGCGCGTACCTCCGCGGCGAGTAGGAGAGAGTTATGACTGAAAACTTCGAGCAGCTGCGCTGGCAGCTGCGCCAAGACGCCGTCGACATCATCGTCGCGGGCGGCGGCGGGCACATCGGCGGCGACATGAGTGTGACCGACGCGCTCATGCTGCTCTACGGCAAGATCATGAACGTGGGACCCGACAAGCTCGAGGACCCCGATCGCGACCGTTTCCTGCTCTCCAAGGGGCACGCCATGGAGGCGTACTACGCGGTGCTCTGCCACTACGGGTACCTCGACCTCGCCGACGTGAAGGCGCGCTTCTCCAAGTTCAGGAGCCCCTACATCGGCCACCCCAACAACAAGCTGCCCGGCATCGAGATGAACTCGGGCTCGCTCGGACACGGGCTTCCCGTAGGCGTGGGCATGGCGCTTGCCGCCAAGATGGACGGCCGCGCGTACCGTACCTACGTGGTCATGGGCGACGGCGAGCTCGCCGAGGGCTCCATCTGGGAGGCCGCCATGGCGGGCGCGACCTACGGCCTCGACAACCTCTGCGCCGTGATCGACCGCAACCACCTGCAGATCTCTGGCAACACCGAGGACGTCATGCACGCCGATAGCCAAGAGGAGCGCTGGGCCGCCTTTGGGTGGCACACCGTGTGCGTGAACGGCAACGACCTCGCTGCGCTCGAGGCCGCCTTTGCCGAGGCCGCTGCCACAAAGAGCCGCCCCACCGCGATCATCATGGACACGGTGAAGGGCCTGGGCTCGCCTGTTATGGAGAACAAGGCGGGCTGGCACCATCATCTGCCCAACGACGAGGAGTACGCCCAGATCACGGCGGACCTTACGGCGCATGCCGAGGCCGCAGCGGCAGGCGAGGCCTTTGTGCCCGAGCTCGACTTTGCGGTCGAGCGCGCCGGCGCCACCGCCCCCGTTGCCGCGCTTGCCGGCCGTGCCGGTGCTGCGGCGCCGGCTCCCGCAGCTGACCGTCCGGTAAACCCCGCTTCCAAGGAGGACTAAGCGATGGCTAAGACAAAGGCGAACAAGCAGGTCATCTGCGAGGTCCTCATGGAGGCCGCCGAGGCCGGCGACCGCGACGTGGTGGTCGTTTGCTCCGACTCCCGCGGGTCCGCGTCGATGACGCCGTTTTTTGACACCTATCCCGAACAGGCCGTGGAGGCGGGCATTGCCGAGCAGAACGCAGTCGGTATGGCCGCGGGTCTTGCTGCCTGCGGCAAGAAGCCGTGGGTCGCGTCGCCGGCGTGCTTCCTTACCACGCGCAGCTACGAGCAGACCAAGGTCGATTGCGCCTATTCGCGCACCAACGTCAAGCTGCTCGGCATCTCGGGCGGCGTTTCCTACGGCGCGCTCGGCATGAGCCACCATTCCGCGCAGGACATCGCCGCCATGGCCGCGATTTCCGGCATGCGCGTCTACCTTCCCTCGGACGAGTGGCAGACCGAGAAGCTCGCCCGTGCTCTTATGGCTGACGAGCAGTGCGCCTATATCCGCGTGGGCCGCAACGCCGTGGCCGACGTGTACGCGGCAGACAGCTGCCCCTTCGAGATGGACCGCGCTACGTGGCTGCGCGAGGGCTCGGATGTTGCCCTCATCGCTTGCGGCGAGATGGTGCGCCCCGCACTCGACGCGGCAGAGACGCTCGCTGCCGAGGGCATCGAGGCAGCTGTTCTCGACATGTACTGTGTGAAGCCGCTCGATGCGGACGCCGTCGTGCGCGCTGCCCAGGGCGCACGCGCCGTGGTAACGGTCGAGGAAGCGGCGCCTACCGGTGGTCTTGGCTCCATGGTCGCCCAGGTGCTGGGCGCCCGTTGCCCGCGTCCGCTTACGTGCCTGTCGTTGCCGGACGCGCCCGTTGTAACGGGCACTTCTCCGGAGGTTTTTGCCCACTACGGGCTCGATGCCGCGGGTATTGCCAAGGCGGCCCGCGAAACGCTGGCGCGCGGTTAAGGAGAGAAGGCATGGGCCGCTACATCATAGGTATCGACCAGTCGACGCAGGGCACCAAGGCCCTGCTGGTGGATGAGACGGGGCGCCTCGTGCACCGCGCCGACCGCAGCCACGAGCAGAAGGTCAACGAAGACGGCTGGGTGAGCCACGATCCCGCCGAGATCGCGCGCAACGTGCTTACGGTCGCGCGTGGCGTGGTTGAAGAGCAGGGCGTCGATCCCGCTGAGATCGTGGGCATCGGCATTTCCAACCAGCGCGAGACCACGGTGGCATGGGACGTGCGCACCGGCGAGCCTGTTTGCGACGCCATCGTGTGGCATTGCGCCCGAGCGCAGGAGGTGTGCGACCGCATCGCGCAGCGCGAGGGGGCGGCGGACATTATCTGCGAGCGCACGGGGCTTGCCCTTTCGCCCTATTACCCCGCTGCCAAGATGACGTGGATCCTGGAGAACGTTCCCGCGGCGCGCGAGCTCGCGCGCGAAGGTGCGCTGCGTCTGGGCACCATCGACGCTTGGGTGGTCTGGACGCTCACGCACGGGGCGGAATTCCGTTGCGATTACTCCAACGCGAGCCGTACGCAGCTTTTTGATATCGAGAAGCTCAAGTGGTCGACGCGCTGCTGCCGACTTTTCGGCATCGACCCCGCGTGGCTGCCCGAGGTGACCGATTCGGACGCCTGTTTCGGCATGACCGACCTCGACGGCTTTTTGCCCGCGCCGGTGCCCGTCCACGGCGTTATGGGCGATTCCCATGCGGCGCTCTTCGGCCAGGGCTGCTACGCGTCCGGTCAGGCGAAGGCCACCATGGGCACGGGCTCGAGCGCGATGATGAACGTCGGAGGCGAGCTTACACGTTCGACCACGGGCCTTTCGAGTTCGCTCGGCTGGCGCCGCCACGGCGAGACCGTGTACGTGCTCGAGGGCAACATCAACTACGCGGGCGCGGTCAAGACCTGGCTGCGCGACGACATGGAGATGATCGAGGGCCCCGCCGAGACGACCGATCTTTGCTTCGAGGCGAATCCCGCGAGCCGCGTGTACCTGGTGCCCGCGTTCACGGGCTTAGGTGCCCCGCATTGGCACGCCGAGACGCGCGGCGCGGTCTTCGGCATGACGCGCACCACGGGGCGTGCCGAGTTCGTGCGCGCCACGGTGGAATCGATCGCGTTCCAGATCTTCGACGTGGTCGACGCCATGCAGCGCGACTCCGGCGTGAGTTTGGCCGAGCTGCGGGTCGACGGCGGCCCTACGCGTGACGCCTATCTTATGCAGTTTGTGGCCGACATGCTGCGCGTGCCCATCGTGGCTGCGGGCAACGACGAGATGAGCGGCCTCGGCGCGGCATGGTGCGCCGGCATCGCGCTCGGCCTCTACCCCGAGGACGTGGCGAGGCGCGTGGCGCCCCGTGCAAGCTGGGACGCCAAGATGCTCGAAGGCGACCGCACCGCCCGTCTCAAGGGCTGGCGCCGCGCCGTCAAGGCGGCCATAGCCTTCGCAGGGTAGGAAACAGATTCTTCCAGGCATGGATTCTGGGAGGGTGTCCTCTGGCGAATGTCCTCGGTGCTGTGCACTTGCAGGATATGCGCCAAGGGACATCCTTCTTGCCCTTTTCGCTCGACTTCGTTCCAGGGCAATACGGATTACGCTCGAGGTTCTTCAGTAATGCGCACCAGACGAGATTGCCGAAGGAGATCATCCTACTTGTCACAGTCGATGAAGACGAGGGGCGCAGAACGCTCGCGTAGGCGTTCCGCGCCCCTCTTCTTGTTAGGGCTGCGGTTGTTGGCTATGCCGTCGCGATGGTGATGGCAGCCTGGGCGTAGCGCGTGCAGGGTCGCTCGGTCATGTCGCGGACGCGAAGCACAAGGACGATGCGGTCGTCGGGGGCGGCGTCGTCGGGCACGGCAAAGCGGGCTCTCGTTTCTTCTGCACACCATGCGTCTAGATCCTGAGTCCCATGATAGGAGCTCGAGAGCACGTCGACCGTCCAGCAGCAGGAGAGCATGTCGCCGTCGGGGTCGGATACCCAGGCGCCGACCTCAACGGTCGCTCCGGGCAGGGCGGACGTGTCGGGGGTGACGCCTTCGACGATGGGGGCATGGTTGCAAACTGAGGGACCATGGGCGCACCATTGCGCACGGGCGGCAAAGTCCTCTTGGTAGGCGCGGAGATACGGGTTGGGGTTCTCGGTCGCAGCGTGCCCTAAGTCGGCGAAGCTCATGCCGTCGCCTTTGCCCTCGATGCGGTCGCGGAACAGGGGGCCGAGCACCGTTGAGAAGCCCTTCTCCTCGGCACCGCGCAGGCCGAAGGGGATGAGCGGGATATAGGTCATCGAGTCGCCCTCGGCCATAAAGTCGCCGGGCGTGAAGCGGATGGGCTCCATGCCGTCAAGGCCCCAGTCGAGGGTCGCATGCCGTCCGAACTGAAAGCGCTCGGGCTCGTTCTCGTACACCTTGCCGTCTCCGTAGAGCATGTAGCGCGCCATGAGGGGGCCGTTGCCGTGCGCGAGGTTCTCCTCGGGCCAGGGCGCGCGGAAGAGCTCGATGCTGTCGGGCTGCGCGGCAACGGCGTCTACGTAGCCGCCGTACATGAAGGGCGCGCGCAGGAAGACGAGGTCGGGAAAGAGGGGCTCGCCGTGGTCGAGCCACGAGTTGTCCTGCCCGACGCCGTTGGTGACGCCGAGCACGCGGACCTTGGTGTAAACGCGGCTGCGGACCTCGTCCCACGCGTCGGTGTTCCGATAGTCCTCGGCAATGGACATGAGGGCGCGGACGATGGTGTTCATGCCGCCCCAAGAGAGAAGCCAGAGCGTGCGGGGGTCGTCGTCGAGAATGGCGCTCTTGATGACGTTGGACCCGGCGGTGTCTTCGCGCACGTCTCCCTCAAAGGCAACGTTGCCCTCGTACGTCCGCCCGAGCATCTCGGCGGGGGTGGGGAAGGGCGGCTCGCCTGCTGCCGTTGCGTTCTCGCAGAGATGGGGCCATGCGTCGGCGTATTCGTTGGCCCAGAGGTCTTGCGCCCAGGTGCGCGGGAAGGGGCGGTAGCTTGCGAGCGACCCGGCGTTGGGGTCGGGCTCGTGCGGGACCTTCTCCCAGGTGTAGGAGCGAACGCCTTTGGTGCGCCAGTGCGGCGTGACCTCGCCGAGGGTGTGGCTTCCGTCTCCGAGGAAGTGGTACTGCGAGGCTGTCGTGACGATGGCCTCGACATCGAGCAGGTTAAGGTAGAGCGCGAGATGGATGAGCGAGTTCATGTCGTCCACCTCGAGGTCGGTGGTCACCATCACGCGCGGCAGCTTGTCTGCACTCATGAAAGAGCTTCCTTCCTGGTTTGAGATTCTCGCCGGCGGGGTGCTCGCTACGCTCTTTGGCGCGCCGCCCATTCCCACATGCCTACGGGTTCGCGGTCGATCATGACGTTGGTGCCGTCGATGTCGGTGCGGCAGAAGTCGTTGAACACGTGGATCCACACGCCGTGGTTGAACGTCTTTTTGGGCGACCCGTCGGCCTCGCGGTACGCACCGGTCAGGTCCTCAACGTGGTCGAAGTAGGTGACGTGCGCGGTCGCTCCGGCGTCCTTGAGCGCACGGTAGAGCGGCAGCACGGTCTCTTTGGGGTCGACGAGCTCGTCGCCTTTGGAGTGGACGAACCACAGGGGCGTCTTGGCGAGCTCGGTAACGTCTTCGGGCGTGGCGTCGTACCACGGTGCGCAGCAAGGGAGCCCCGCGGCAAAGAAGCCGGGGTAGTCGCGGCACATGCGCAGCGTCATGAAGCCGCCGTTCGAGAGGCCGCCGACAACGATGCGCGACGTGTCGATGCGGTCGGCGTGAGCCGCGACAAACTCGTCGATGAGCGCCTTAAGCGCGCGCACGTAGATGCTCTGGTTGCTGTGTCCGAGCTTCTCGGCACCGTTGTCCATCCAGAAGGTGGGGCACTGCGGCACGAGCACCCAAGCGGCGCCGTCAAAGTGGCTCTGGATCTTTGCCTGGGAGAGGGCGGTCACGCGGTTGCCGGTGTAGGCGCGTTCGGGGCCCTCGGGCACGAGCGGCCCCCCTTCGGTTTGAAGGCCCTCGCCTTTGCCCTCGCCAGCGCCGTGCAGGTAGACGATGAGCGCCGCCTTCTCGGGCTTTGTGCGCGCGGGGCCAAAGGGGGTTGCGGGCGCCGGTGCAAAATCGGGCTCGTAATAGCCGTACGACAGCCTGACGCCGTCGACCGCCTCGCTCATCTCGTCGGTGCGCCATCCGTTGAGCTCGGGGCAGATGCTGCCCGTGCAGGAGGCGAACACCATGCCCGCGAGGGGGCGGTTGCGTCCGGGGATCTCCGCGGTCTGGGTTACGCGAAAGCGGTTCTCGATACGGCGCGAGCCCATGACGCCGCCCTCGACGCGCTTGGTGAGACGCACTTCGGGCAGCTCGAGGGCAACGTGCGTGCCGCGTGCCGCGCGCGTTCCCGAGGCGATGGCGGGGTAGGCCGTCTGCACGGCAACGTAGCCGACCGACGGGGCGTCGTGGTCTGCGCCGCGCTCGCGACGCATGAGAAGCGCCCCCGTGCGCTCATGGCGCGCGCAGAAGACGCTGAACGTGTCGGGGCTCACGTCGTTCACCCCGATTTCCTCGGGCAGCTCGAGCACGAGCTTCGAGATCCAGGGACCAAAGTCTCCGAGCTTGGTCACCGTTTTGTAGCCGAGTGCGGTGAGGTCTGTGGGGTTCATAGCACTTCTCCTTTTAGACAGTATCTAAACATGTTTAGTATATTTAGTTGGAGACCCCGCTTGGCGGGAGAACGGTAAGCGTACTGTTTTGCCTGTTAAACGGCGGATGAATACAAAAAACCATTCATATGGAGCGGATATTCTACAGGCTTGCGAGAGTGATTGACCGCACTGTTTACATCTTCAAGTCGCTATAGAGATGCCGCAAACATGACGTTCACCTGCTAATGCCTACCGTTCACCGGACGTGCGGAAGCTTTTGCGCTATGGCTAAGTACTATAAGAACGTAAACGTTCAGTAAACAAGGTTTACTGATAAGAAAGGCCGAGATGTACAGGACGGCGTCTCGGCCGTGGCAATGGGAGGGGACCCCATGGCAATTGACAACAGGCAAATCGCCCAAAGCGTTCTCGAGCTTGTGGGAGGTGCGGGCAACGTCTCTACTGCGACCAACTGCATGACGCGCCTTCGCCTCACGCTCAAGGACAACAACCTTGCGGACGTCGAGAAGATCAAGAAGGTCAAGGGCGTGCTCGGCGCTCAGTTCTCCGGCACCCAGCTCCAGGTCATCATCGGCCAGAACGTGCCGAAGGTGCTCGACGAGTTTATCGCCATCTCTGGCGTTGCGCGCGGCGCCGCGGTTGACGAGAACCTCGACGCGCCCAAGGAGAAGCTCACGCTGAAGGCGATCCCGGGCATCATCCTCGACTACCTCTCCGGCTCCATGACGCAGCTCATCCCGCTTCTCATGGCCGGCGGTCTGTTCCGCACCATCGCGGCGGTGCTCGGACCCACCATGGCCGGCGTGCTGTCCGACACCGACCCCACTTACACGTTCCTCTACACCACGCTCTACGAGGCAACGTTCACGTTTATCCCGATCTACCTCGGCTACGCTGCCGCCAAGAAGATCGGCGCGAGCCCGGTACTCGGCATGCTTCTCGGCGGCGCGCTCATGGCGCCCTCCGTGGTGAGCGCGGCCGGCGAGGGCGGCAGCGGTATCATCTCGGTCTACGGCATCCAGATCGCTGCGGCCAACTACCAGCAGACGGTGCTTCCCATCATCCTGTCCGTGCCGGTGCTCTACGTGGTGGAGAAGTTCTTCAGGAAGGTCATGCCCGACGTGCTCTCAACCGTGTTCACGCCGTTCTGCACTATGATCGTGACCATCCCCATTGCGTTTATCGTCCTCGCGCCGATCGGCAACGAGATCGGTAACGTGATCGCCAACGTGCTCTTCGGCCTCGCGGACATGGGCGGCATCGCGGTCTTCATCGTCATGGCGATTCTCGGCGCCTTCTGGCAGCTGTTCGTGGTCGCCGGCATGCACATGCCCGTCATCCTGCTCGCCCAGGTGCAGATCATTGCCGCCGGCTTCGACCCGTTTGTCTTCGTGTCCACCAACTGCGCCATGACTGCCGTGTGGGGCTGCGCTTTCGGTGCGTTCCTCCGTATGAAGAACCCTGACGAGAAGGGTCTTGCCATCGGCTACGTTGTTTCCGCCATCGCCGGCGGCGTGACCGAGCCCGCGCTCTTCGGCATCCTCATGCGCTTCCGCCGCACCATGCTCGGTATGTTCATCGGCGGCGCAATCGGCGCGGTGTTCTCCGGTATCGTCGGCGTCACCTACTACATGGCCGGCGGCGCGTCCAACTTCCTGGTGTTCACCAACTACCTCCAGGGCGGGCAGATGAACACGATTCTGGCGATTGCCGGCATGGCCATCTCCTTCGTGATCGCCGCGATCGTGGTCTACTTCATCGGCTTCTCCAAGGAGGAGCTTGCCGAGATGGAGAACGAGGACGAGTCGGCGCTCATCGGCGCGTAGTCGACCCAGGCACTCCGTGCGAGGCACATTGCATAGATGGTAAGCTCCGGGAGCGCGGGTCGTCCTGACCGCGCGCCCGGCTTGCGCTTAAAGGCATACGTTACAGGGCGCAGGCGCCTTGGAAGAAGAGAGGACGGACGCTATGGCTTTGGGGACGCTCACCGTAAACGAGCAGAAGGACGGCTTTCTCTGCGACGGCAAGCCGTGGTTCTGGCTCGCCGACACCTGCTGGAGCGCGTTTACGAGCATCACGCTCGAGGATTGGGACTACTACCTTGCTCGCCGCGCCGAGCAGGGCGTCAACACGCTGCAGATCAACACGCTGCCGCAATGGGACCGCTGCCGCCCGGACCTCGGCATCTACCCGTACGCGAGCGAGGGCGGCACCGTGTTTGACTGGGCCCGGCCCAACGCCGCCTACTGGGAGCGCGCGCGTGAGATGTGCCGCATGGCGGTGGAGCACGGCATCCGGCCGGCGCTCGTGCTCATGTGGTGCAACTACGTGCCCGGCACCTGGGGCGCTGCCATTGCCGAGCACACCGGTGCGACGACCATGCCGCTCGATGAGGTGGAGCGCCACGTGCGCCGCGTCGTGGAGGCGCTCGACGAGTTCGACCCCGTGTACGTGGTGACGGGCGATACCGACTGGAAGAGCGAGGAGTGCCTGCCGTATTACGAGGCGGCCCTCGCGTGCGTGTGCGAGCTTGCGCCCACGCGCCTGCGCACCATGCACATCAACCGTGCGAACCGCACCATTCCCGAGCAGTTCGTTGATCGTCTCGACTTTTATATGTACCAGCCCGGCCATAACGCGCTTGCGCAGGACGAGGCGTGGAAGCTGCCCGAGGACATCGCCGCCGCCTATCCTAAGAAGCCCATGCTCAACTCGGAGCCCTGCTACGAGATGATGGGCGCGAGCCGCCACGTGTACGTTCGCTTTAACGACGAGAACTGCCGCGCGTCCGCATGGGCGGGCATCCTCGCCGGCGCGACCGCGGGTGTGACCTACGGTGCCCACGGCATCTGGAACTGGCAGACCTCGCAGAGCCAGGGCTCGGTTTTGGGCGAGGGGTTTGACGCTCCCTTCCGCTGGCAGGAGGCGCTGCAGCTCCCGGGCGTGTGGGACTTCGGCATGATCGAGGCCCTGCTCGATGCGCTCGGGTGCCGCACGCTTGTGCCGGCGCAGGACGAGCTTGCGGACGACCGCGAGCAGATCCGCGTTGCGCGCAACGAGGCGGAGCGGCCGACGTACCTTGCGTACATGCCGCGCACGACGGCGCTCAAGCTCAACGTGGCGCTTGAGGGGTATGCGGCGCGCGCCATCGACCTGGCCCAGAAGCGCATTGCGCATCTGCCGGTCACGGTCGCGGACGGCGCCACCCGTGTGGCGCAGCATCCCTTCTGCGCCGATGCGCTCATCGTGCTGGAGCCTGCGGCGTAAGAATCTGGCGCACCATGTGGGTGGAGCCCCTGCGTCGGAGGGCGCTTTTGCGGGGTCGTACGGGTTTGCCGGCGGCCCCGCACTTGTTGTGGGCGGGGCTCCTTGCCTTTGCGGAGGGTGGCAGGTTGTCGGTCGGTCCCGGAGGCGCGGCATGCCGGGCACAGACGGGGTTCGCGGTGGGAGATCGGGTTGCGGTAAGGTTCACGTACCTGCATGAAGCAAACACCGTTCATGTCCGTTTAGCTACCGTTCACCGGCTATATTACCGACTATTTACCAAATCAGAAACAAAAACGTTTTGTGAACAATGCTAAAACGTTTTATCATCTATACTGTTCCCATCGAGCAAGCTGCTTACGACTGTATCCAATCGTCAAGGCAAATAGGAGCGTCTCATGTCTCATCCGGTAATCGGAACTCCCTGGAACCGCGGGGACGGCACCGTTTCTGACCAGAGGCTCGCCGGCGTCGAGCGCTACTGGCGCGCGTCCAACTATCTCTCTGTCGGCCAGATCTACCTGCGGTCCAATCCGCTGATGCGCGCCGACTACCCGGATGCCAAGACGGGCGAGCCGCGCGACTTTGGTCGCGAGGACGTCAAGCACCGTCTCGTGGGCCATTGGGGCACCACGCCCGGCGTCAACTTCCTGTTTGCCCATGTGAACCGTCTCATCGCCGACCATGGCCAGAGCACCATCTTCCTCATGGGCCCGGGTCACGGCGGCCCGGCCGGTACCGCGCAGAGCCTGCTCGACGGCACCTACCGCGAGATCCGTCCCGACATCACCGACGACGAGGCAGGGCTCGAGAAGTTCTTCCGCCAGTTCTCGTACCCGGGCGGCATCCCCAGTCACTTCGCGCCCGAGACCCCTGGCTCCATCCACGAGGGCGGCGAGCTCGGCTACACGCTTTCCCACGCCTACGGCGCAGTGCTCGACAACCCGAGCCTGCTCGCCGTTGCCGTGGTGGGCGACGGCGAGGCCGAGACGGGCCCCTTGGCTACGAGCTGGCAGACCAACAAGCTCATGAATCCGGCGACCGACGGCATCGTGCTGCCGATCCTGCACCTGAACGGCTACAAGATCGCCAACCCAACCATCCTCGCGCGCATCTCCGACGAGGAGCTCACCAAGTTCTTCGAGGGCATGGGCTACGAGCCGCACGTCTTCGTCGCCGGCTTTGACGACGAGAGCCACGAGTCCATCCACGCGCGCTTCGCAGCGCTTCTCGAAGAGGTCTTTGGCAAGATCTGCGCCATCAAGGAGCGCGCGGCCGCCCAGCTTGCGGCGGGCAAGGAGGTCGCGCGCCCGGTCTACCCGATGATCGTGTTCCGCACGCCCAAGGGCTGGACCTGCCCCAAGCACGTTGACGGCAAAAAGACCGAGGACTCATGGCGCGCGCACCAGGTGCCGCTGGCGAGCGCCCGCGACACCGAGGAGCACTTCTGCGTGCTGCGCGACTGGCTGCGCTCCTACCGTCCCGAAGAGCTCTTCTCGCCCGAGGGCGCCGTTCGCTCCGAGGTCACGGACTGGATGCCCGCGGGTGACCTGCGCATCGGCGCCAACCCCAACGCAAACGGAGGCCGCGTGCGCGAGGACCTTGCGCTGTCCGACATTCATGCCCACGAGGTGCCGGTTGCCGAGAAGGGCCATGGCTGGGGCTCCACCGAGGCGGCGCGCGTCTTCGGAGCCTACACGGCCGACGTGCTGGCGGCGAACCCCGACAACTTCCGCATCTTCGGCCCCGACGAGACCGCCTCGAACCGTCTGCAGGACGCCTATCAGGTCACCAAGAAGCAGTGGGAGGCGGGCGACGCCTACGCTGACGAGGCCAACGACGAGCTTCTCGCCCCGCGGGGCAAGGTAATCGAGCAGCTCTCCGAGCATCAGTGCGAAGGCCTGCTCGAGGGCTACGTGCTCACCGGCCGCCACGGCGTGTGGTCGAGCTACGAGAGCTTCGTGCACGTGGTCGACTCCATGGTGAACCAGCACTGCAAGTGGCTCGAGGCGTGCCGGCGCGAGATTCCGTGGCGCAAGCCCATCGCCGGCCTCAACATCCTGCTCTCGAGCCACGTATGGCGCCAGGACCACAACGGCTTCAGCCATCAGGACCCGGGCTTCATTGACCTGCTCCTCAACAAGGCCAACGACACGCACATCGTCAACGCCTATTACCCCTGCGACGCCAACATGGCGCTTGCCGTGGCCGAGCGCGCCTACGCCTCGACCGACTGCGTGAACGCCATCTTCTGCGGCAAGCAGCCCGCGCCGACGTTTGTGAGCGTCGACGAGGCAAAGGCCGAGCTTGCGGAGGGCGCGGCGGTCTGGGAGTGGGCATCCACGGCCGCCTCGCTCGCCGAGGCGGATCTCGTGATCGGCACGTGCGGCGACGTGCCGACGCTCGAGGCGCTCGCCGCCGTTGACCTACTACGCGAGCACGGTGTCAAGGTCTGGTTCGTGAACGTGGTCGACCTTCTCAAGATCCAGAACGCCTGCGAGAACGACCAGGCGCTCACCGACGAGCGGTTTGCCGAGCTCTTCGGCGCAGGCGAGAAGCCGGTGCTCTTCTGCTTCCACGCCTATGCGGGCACCATCCGCCGCCTTGTTTGGGCGCGCCCCGGCCACGACGCGTGGTGCGTGCACGGCTACGAGGAGAAGGGCTCCACCACCACGCCGTTTGACATGCTGCGCCTGAACAACATGGACCGCTGGGCGCTCGCTGCCGAGGCGCTGCGCCTGGTGGACGCCGGCCCTGGTGCCTCTGCGCATGCCGCGCAGGCCGAGGCGTGGGACGCGTTCCGCGAGGAGGCCTTCCGCTTTGCCGTGGAGGAGGGCTACGACCATCCCGCCTTTACGGGCTGGGTCTGGCCCGACGCGCGCGCCGCGACTGAGGCGGACGCGTCGGCAGGTCTCTCGGCGACCCAGATGACGGCGGGCGACAACGAGTAGGATCTGCCACTTCTTGAGAGTGAGCAGACGATACGGCACGCGAGGGGGCGTCGGAAATGTCCGGCGCCTCTTTGCTGTTTGGAGTCGCTTGCAGATGCGGGGGTGCCCGCTGCGGTGCTTCTCAACCAATTGTTACGTAAACCGCTCGCAGCTGGTATATGTCACAAAACTGCTGATTAATCTACCGTTCGCCTGTTTTGGAGCGCCTTTTGCCGTATTGAAGTGGCAAAGCGTTTTGCCAACCACGTGCCAGAGGGTACGATGGGCAAGGTGCGCTCTCGCCGTGGGGCGGAGCGCTTGCGCGCGGAGCCTCGCGCCCGTTGCGCCGCGCCCATCATGTGGGCGCCTGCTTTGGTTATTGCCGCGTGCGGGGCTCGCTGAAGCTGCCGCACCGAAGACGAAAGGCGAGGACTATGGTAGAAACAATTCTGCTCGAGAACGGCATCGACTGCGATTCCGATCGCGTCCACATTGACTGGAGCCCGGCCAAGCTCATCGAGCACTCGATCTCGCACCACGAGGCGTATCTGACCTCCACCGGTTCGCTTTCGGTCTCGACCGGCGCGTTCACCGGCCGCAGCCCCGAGAACCGCTACATCGTGGACGCCGGCGCCGCCGACGAGAACGTCAACTGGGACAGCCCGACCAACAAGCCGCTCGACGAGGCCACGAGCAAGCGCGTCTTCAAGAACGTGACCCGCTACATGTCGCAGCGCCGCCACCTCTTCGTGGTCCGTGGCTACGCCGGCGCCGACCGCAAGTTCGCCCGCAAGGTCATGGTCGTGTGCGAGCGCGCCCATCAGGCACTCTTCATCAAGCAGATGCTCGTGCGCCCGACCGAGGACGAGCTCGAGCAGTTCGGCCGCCCCGAGATCACCGTCTTCGCCGCGCCGACCTACGTCTGCTCGCGCGACCGCGACGGCCTTGAGCCCGCGGCGGTTATTCTCGACATGAACCGCAAGCGCATCGTCGTTGCCGGCACCGGCTATTGCGGCGAGATCAAGAAGGCCATCTTCACGATGATGAACTACATCCTGCCGCTCGAGGACGGCGTGCTGCCGATGCACTGCTCGGCCAACGTCGATCCGCAGACCGGCAAGACGTGCATCCTCTTCGGCCTTTCGGGCACCGGTAAGACCACGCTCTCGGCCGACCCCGAGCGCGAGCTTATCGGCGACGACGAGCACGGCTGGAGCCCGCGCGGCGTCTTCAACATCGAGGGCGGCTGCTACGCTAAGACCATCGACCTCACGCACGAGCGCGAGCCCGACATCTACGACGCCATCACCTTCGGCTCCGTGTCCGAGAACGTTAAGCTCGACCGCAAGAGCCGCGCGCCGATCTACTCCGACAGCTCCATCACCGAGAACGGCCGTGCCGCCTACCCGCTCGAGCACATCGAGCGCGTGGTCAGCTCCGGCGTCGGCGAGGCCCCGAGTGTCGTGCTGTTCCTGACCGCTGACGCCTACGGCGTCCTGCCCCCGATCTCCAAGCTCAGCCGCGAGCAGGCTATGTTCCACTTCCTGACCGGCTACACCGCCAAGGTCGCCGGCACCGAGCTCGGCGTCAAGGAGCCGCAGCCCACGTTCTCGGCGCTGTTCGGCGAGCCCTTCATGCCGCTCGACCACATGGTGTACGCTTACCTCTTGGGCGAGAAGATCGTTCAGAACAAGACGCGCGTGTACCTGGTCAACACCGGCTGGACCGGCGGCCCGTACGGCGTCGGCCACCGCATCGCGCTGTATCACACCCGCGCGCTGGTCAAGGCCGCGCAGGACGGCTCGCTCGACATCGCCGGTTACGTGCACGACGACATCTTCGATGTCGACGTGCCGCGCGACTGCCCCGGCGTGCCCTCCAAGATCCTGACCCCGCGTTCCACGTGGGACGATCAGGCTGCCTACGACAAGGCCGCCCGCAAGCTCGCCGACCAGTTCAAGGCGAACTTCGACAAGCGTTATCCCGGCGTCGATCTCAAGAGCATGACTAAGCCCCATCGTCGCTAACGTAGCTGACGCTGCGGCCGCGGCTGGCGGGTGCCTCGGGCCTCACTCGTCGGGCATGGCCGCAAGGCCAATGCCCTCCTCCTTCGGTCCGATTCGCCTCCCCAGCCGCGCCCTCGCTTTCGCGCAAGCAACCTGTTTCGCATTGGCCCGCCCCTAGGGGCGGGCCTCGCTATGTGCTAGGCAGCCTGTTAGCTGGCGTCCGGTTTTTGTGCTGGGCGGGTGGGCGCTCTCCTGTGGTGACCGGCTCAGGTTCTTCTCTCCCAACGCGGGATGATATGCGGGGAACGATCGGCAGAAATGCCCCTCATTCTCCCAAGCAAGGATGGTGCGCAAGTTCTCGTGACCATCGTCCCGCCTTGGGAGAGATCCGATGCTTCGGGGCACGAAACCCCTTGCTTCCGTGCACAACGTCTCGGCTTGGGAGAGATTTGGCGGAACAAGGTCCCGGCTTTGGAGAGAGCCAGAAGAACCCGGGCGTCCTACCTGCGGTTTTCTTAGTCTCGCAACTCCTTCAAGCCTGCGCTTCTCTCCCAACGCGGGACGATGTGCGAGGAACGCGGTGAGTATCGGCAGAAATCCTTCTCATTCTCCCAAGGCGGGACGATGCGCAGGGTATTGCGCACAACATCGCGCCTCGGGAGAGTCGGGGCGTTGAGAGAAGGGAGATCCCGTCGTTCGCGCACAACGTCGCGGCTTGGGAGAAATGGCCGGCGAAGGGAGCCGGCGCAACGTCTTGGCTCGGGAGAAAAGCCGGAGAAAGGGCCGATGCAAGGTCCCGGCCTGGGGGCGGCGCGAGCTTCGACGCCGTGCGAGGCGCTTCGCAGAGCGCGCATTCTGCCGCCTGCTCCTTGCCGGGCGCCAAAGTGTTCAAAAATGCAAATAATCAGTCGTTTGCGCCGACGCGGCTTCAGTGCATATGTGTTAATTGGCGTTCGCCCAGGAACGGAATATACCACAAAGCGATCATGCCGATTCGGCTGCTTGGAAACGACTGAAAACTTGCAAATTTGAACACTTTCTCGGCTGAATGCTTCCCGGCTATCGTTACGCACCCCTTACGTATGCAGGGAAGCTCTTTACCTATGCATAAACCTGCCCCACTGAACGCGTTGCCAAGGTCGGCGACACGGTGTCCGACATCAAGGAGGGCGTGGCCGCGGGCGTCATCTCGATCGGCGTCGCCGAGGGCAGCTCCGAGATGGGGCTTTCCGAGACAGAGTACGAGGCTCTGAGCCCCGCCGAGAAGGACGCGGCGTGCGAGCGTGTGGCGGGCACGTTCCGTGCTGTGGGCGCCACGGCGGTCATTCGGAACTTCTCCGAGCTGCCCGAGCTTCTCGGTCAGCTGGCCTAAGAGGAGCCGCCCGCCGCGCCGCCTGCGCGTAGCGGGCTCGCAACTTGGTGGCAACATGTTCGTAACAGCGCGGGCGCCTCGTTTGACGCGGCCCGCGCCGAGGACCATACTGGGCGGCGCACTAAGGGAATGCGCGAGTCAAAGAGGCATCGCATGCATCAGCTAGCCATTATCAGCGCGATTATTTGCTAACACGGGCAGGCAGCTTTGCCGCCCGTGCAGTCACGGGCGGCTAGCTTTTGGCGGGGGCCGTCGTATCTGGCGGCCCCCGCTTTTTATGTGCCCGCTCTCGCCCCCGCGCGTCAGGCTGCGGGGCGGCGCGAACGGCTGGCAGCGATGCGGTGCGCCGAGGCTCGCACCCAAGCGGAAGGGACGATACCTATGAACGGTATGGTTATCGTGGTGGTCGCGGCGGTAGTGCTCGTCGCGGGCTACCTGGTCTACGGCCGCTGGCTGGCCAAGACCTGGGGCGTCGACGCGCGCGCGCTCACGCCCGCCAAGCGTATGGAGGACGGGAAGAACTTCTCGCCCGCGTCGTGCTTCACGGCGTTCTCGCACCAGTTCAGCTCCATCTGCGGCGCAGGCCCTGTGACGGGTACCATCGCCGCCATGATGTTCGGCTGGCTGCCGGTGCTTCTGTGGGTGCTCGTGGGCGGCATCTTCTTCGGCGCCGTGCACGACTTCGGCGCCCTCTACGCGAGCGTCAAGAACAACGGCAAGTCGCTCGCCCAGCTGATCGAGAAGTACATCGGCCGCACGGGCCGCAAGCTGTTCCTGCTCTTCAGCTGGCTCTTTACCATCATCGTCATCGCGGCGTTCGTCGACATGGTCGCCGGCACGTTCATGACGGTGGCGGGCGCCGACGGCGCGGTCGACATGGCGGCCTCGTACGCGGGCGGCACGGCCGGCACCATCTCGATCCTCTTCACCTTCGTGGCCATTGCCTTCGGGTGGATCAACCGCCGCTTCCAGCTCTCGGGCTGGCGTGAGCTCGCGCTTGCCGTGGTGCTCTTCGTGGCCATGTTTGCCGTCGGCATGCAGTTCCCGGTCTACCTCGACAAGATGGGCTGGTTCGCTGTCATCACGGTGTATTTGCTCTTTGCCGCGGCTATGCCCATCCAGACGCTCAAGCAGCCGCGCGACTACCTCACGAGCATCATGATGATCGTCATGATCGTCTGCGCCGTCGTGGGCATCTTTGTGCTCGGTGCCGGCGGCCAGGCCCAGATGACCGCGCCGATGGTGGCCGACATCGGCGCCCTCGCCGAGAACGGCAGCTTCGTGTTCCCGCTGCTCTTCGTGTCCGTGGCATGCGGCGCGCTCTCGGGCTTCCACAGCCTCGTCTCGACTAACACCTCCTCCAAGCAGGTGTCCAACGAGAAGGACATGCTGCCGGTCGGCTACGGTGCCATGGTGCTCGAGTCGTTCGTGGGCGTGCTCGCCATCGTGGTTGCGGCCATCATGTTCACGACCATGAACACCTCCGGCGCCGGTGGCGCTGCGGTGGGCACCCCGTTCCAGATCTTCAGCCAGGGCATCGCCCGCGGCATGACGGCGTTCGGCGTTGACCAGACGCTCGCCACGGTCTTCATGACCATGTGCGTGTCGGCCCTTGCCCTGACCTCGGTCGACGCGGTCGCGCGCATCGGCCGCCTCTCCTTCCAGGAGTTCTTCGCGCGCAGCAACGACGCACTCGAGGACGAGCAGGCCGAGCTCACCGGCGCTGCCAAGGTCTTCTCCAACACCTGGGTTGCCACGGTGCTCACGCTGGCGCTCGGCCTCGCGCTCGCCTTCGGCGGCTACACCAACATCTGGCCGCTCTTCGGCGCGTCCAACCAGCTGCTCGGCGGCATGACCATGATCATGCTCGCGGTCTTCTGCAAGTGCACCGGCCGTAAGGGCTTCATGCTCTACGTGCCCGTGGCCTTCCTGCTGGTGAGCACGTTCACCTCGCTCGTGCAGAGCACGATCGGCTGCATCACCGCCCTGCAGACGAGCGGCGCCGCGGTTATCGCCACCTCGGGCCTGCAGCTCGTGTTCGCCATTCTGCTCATGGTGCTCGGCGTCATTGTGGCGTACAACTGCCTGAAGGAGCTCTTCACCAAGGAAGCGGGGTCGCTGCCCGACGAGGATCCCGAGTGGAGCCAGATGGGCCGCGCGCACTACGGTCACGGCGACCCGGCGGAGGCTCCCGCCGACGGCGCCCGCGTCCAGGCGTAAGACGCCGGTTCTGGGGCGGGCTCACGAGCTGCGCCGAGCGCTTCTCGCGACGTGCCGATTGCGCTTCTCGCGCTGCGCCCGCCCCAAGATTACGCAACCTGCCGAATAAGCCAAAAGATTGCGCAGCGAGCCGGTTTATGGGACGCCTGACGCCCCGCACTACCGTGCCGTTGCGTAATCTTGCACTACATCCGCGCGCGTGCGCAATCTTTCGGTGCGTCCGCGCGCTCAATCAGACCAATTGACTCGGACGTGAGGCCGGGGAGAAGTTCCGCGCTTCTCCCTGGCTTTTTCTTAAGGAAGCTTCAGAGTTGTGGAGGACGTTTGGTCGCTTCGTGGAGGATCTGCCGAGACGGGCTCCCCAGGCGCCGTAATGCAGCCTCTGCGTAATCGGGGCGAAATATCCGCATGCTATGCTCCAATCTGGCAATAATGCAGTTTTATCGCCTTTTGCCCCGTATGATCGGAGGATCTTATGCAGAATCTCGTCTCTCGCCGCTCGTTCGTAACGCTCGCCGGCTCCGTTGCCGCCGTGGCCGGCCTCGGCCTCGTGGGCTGCAGTTCCGGCTCCGACACCGCCGCTGGTTCCGGCGGCAGCAGCTCCGCCAAGTCCTACGTCGTTGCGACCGACACCACCTTCGCCCCGTTTGAGTTCACCGACGACGAGGGCACGTTTGTGGGCATCGACGTCGACCTGCTCGCCGCCATTGCCAACGACCAGGGCTTTGAGTACGAGCTCAACTCCCTCGGCTTCGACGCCGCTGTGGCCGCGCTCGAGTCCAACCAGGCCGACGCCGTGATCGCCGGCATGTCCATCACGCCCGAGCGCGAGGAGAAGTACGACTTCTCCGACCCCTACTACGACTCCTACGTGTGCGCCGCCGTGGACGAGGGCTCCGACGTGGAGGACCTCGAGGGTCTGCGCGGCCAGACCGTGGCCTGCAAGACCGCCACGCAGAGCGCCGCTTGGGCCGAGTCCATTGCCGAGGAGTACGAGCTCGACATCACCTACTTCGACTCGTCCGACATGATGTACCAGGACGTTCTCACCGGTAACTCCGTTGCCTGCTTCGAGGACTACCCGGTTATGGCCTACGGCGTGGCGCAGGGCAACGGCCTGCGCATCGTGGCCGAGAACTCCGACGACTTTGCCACCCCGTACGGCTTTGCCGTGATGAAGGGCACCAACGGCGAGCTCATCGAGATGTTCAACAAGGGTCTCGCCAACATCAAGGAGAGCGGCGAGTACGACGAGATCGTCGCCAAGTACCTCGAGGCCTAACGATTGCCATAGCGTGCCTGCCCAAAGCGGCGGGCACCCCTGTCTTGTCTGCGGGCGCTCTCGGGGCGCCCGCGTTGTGTCAACGGGGCCGGCCGCGCCATGTTGCGACGCGCGGCGGCTCCCCGACGGTAAAGGCGCGTCATGGATCTAGCAACTCTCTTCGAAACCCTCACGGCGGCGTGGCCGCTTCTGTGGAGCGGCCTGCAGACCACGCTCTACGTTACCGTGGTCTCGCTCGTGGCCGCCATGGTCATCGGCATCCTCACCTGCCTCATGAACCTCTCGAGCATCCGTCCGCTACGCGGCGTGGCCAAGTTCTACATCTGGCTCATCCGCGGCACCCCGATGCTCGTGCAGGCCTTCTACATCTACTTTGCCATGCCCCAGCTTCTGCAGGCCACCGTGGCACCGGGCTTCCGCATCGACGTCGTTACGGCGAGCATCGCCACGCTGATCCTCAACGCCGGCGCCTACACCTCCGAGATCTTCCGCGGCGCGGTGCAGTCGGTCGACAAGGGCCAGATGGAGGCGTCGCGCTCCCTCGGCGTGGGCAAGGCCAAGACCATGCAGAAGATCATCCTGCCCCAGGCCGTGCGCATCTGCCTGCCGAGCCTCGTGAACCAGTGCATCATCACGCTCAAAGACTCCACCATCATGTACGCCATCGGCCTGCCCGAGATCATGAACCAGGCCAAGGTCTACGTGGGCCGCACCATGGACTCGTTTGCCACCTACACCTGGGTCGCGGTCATCTTCCTCGTCATCACCAGCGTCCTCATGCTGGCGTCGTCGGCTCTCGAGAAAAGGATGCGTGCGTAAATGGATAAGAACGACATCAAGATCCACGTCGCCGGCCTCAAGAAGAGCTTCGGCGACAACCATGTGCTCCGTGGGATCGACATCGACATCCACGCGGGCGAGGTCGTCTGCGTGATCGGCCCGTCTGGCTCGGGCAAGTCGACGTTCCTGCGCTGCCTGAACCGCCTCGAGGAGGCAACGGCCGGCGAGATCACCATCGACGGCGCGAGCATCACCGGCAAGAAGGCCGACGTCGACAAGATCCGCCAGCACGTGGGCATGGTGTTCCAGCAGTTCAACCTATTCCCGCACTATACGGTCAAGCAGAACGTCATGTTCGCCCCCGTGGAGCTCAAGCTCAAGAGCAAGGAAGAGGCCGAGGCCAAGGCGCGCCAGCTTCTGGAGCGCGTGGGCCTCGCCGACAAGATCGACGCCAAGCCGCGCAGCCTCTCCGGCGGCCAGCAGCAGCGCGTGGCCATTGCCCGCGCCCTTGCCGTGGACCCCGACATCATGCTCTTCGACGAGCCCACCTCGGCGCTCGACCCCGAGATGGTCGGCGAGGTTCTCGACGTTATGCGCGAGCTTGCCGAGCAGGGCATGACCATGGTGGTCGTGACCCACGAGATGGGATTTGCGCGCGAGGTCGCCGACCGCGTGATCTTCGTCGACGAGGGCGTTATTCAGGAGCAGGGCACGCCCGCCGAGGTCATGGGCAACCCGCAGAACCCGCGCACCAAGAGCTTCCTGTCCAAGGTCCTCTAGGAGCCGCGCCCCATGCTGAGCATCGAGAACTACGCCGGTTTTGTGGCCGCCGCCGCGGCGCTCTGCCTGACGCCCGGCATCGACACGGTCTACATCCTCACGCGCACCATCGCCGGCGGCCGCGCCGAGGGGCTCGCGAGCGCGCTCGGCATCAACACGGGCCTCGTCGTGCACACCGTGCTGGTGGCGGCGGGGCTCTCGCTCGTTCTGGCGGCGTCGCCGGTGGCGTTCGGGGTCATCAAGGTCGCGGGCGCCGCCTATCTCGTGGTCATGGGCGTGCGGAGCATGCTCTCGGGCAGTACGTCCTTCTCGGCCGCGGCGGGGGAGAAGAGCGCTCCGGGCGGCGCCCGCACGTCTGCCGGCTCCCCGGCGGCCCCCGGCGCTCCTGCGCCCCTTGCGCGGACGTACGCGCAGGGCGTGCTCACCAACGTGCTCAACCCCAAGATCATCCTGTTCTTCCTGGCGCTTCTCCCGCAGTTCATCGCGGTTCCCAACGAGCACGGCCCGCTGCCGTTTTTGGCGCTCGGGCTCACGTACACGGCGCTCTCCACGCTGTGGACCGTGGTTATCGTGGCCATTGCCGCGCCGTTCTCGCGCCTGCTTGCGCGCAGCGAGCGCGCCGGGCGGGTAACGGCGGTGGTCTCGGGTGTGGTCTACGTGGCGCTGGGCGGCATGATCTTCTTCACCGCGTAGCGTTCGCGGCGTGAGCAACGGGAGCCGCATTCGGGTTGGTGACATGCCTCGTTGCGTTAAAAGTGCGCACTTCTCTTTATGTTTTTGCAAAATCCGATACGCCGGCAAAGGGGCGCGGCGCATCCTCTATAATCCCGCCGAACGCGCTCCTCTTTGCGGCGGGGCGCGTTTGCTGTGAGAGATGCGGGAGAGGAGTTTGCGCATGGGCGCAAAAGAAGGATCGATCACGCTGCGCGAGATGCTGCCGCTCGTCGGCATGGCGTTTGCGGCGTTTATCGTCAACACGTCCGAGTTTATGCCCGTCGGCCTTCTGACCGACATCGCCGGGTCGTTTGCGCTGACCGAGGCCGAGGCGGGCATGATGATCTCGATCTACGCCTGGGCGGTCATGATCCTCTCGGTACCGCTCATGATCGTGGCCTCGCGCCTTGAGTTCAAGCGCCTGCTGCTCGTGGTGCTCGCCGTGTTTACCGCCGGCCAGGTGGCCTCGGCCGTGGCGCCCACGTTTCCGCTGCTCGTTGCGGCGCGTCTGCTCGTAGCCGCCGCGCACGCGATCTTCTGGGCCATCGCCTCGCCCATCGCCTCGCGCCTTGTGCCGCCGCGGCACAGCGCGCTCGCGCTCAGCATGGTGGTTACCGGCTCGTCGCTCGCCATGATCGCGGGCATGCCGCTCGGCCGCGTCATCGGCCTTGCGTTCGGCTGGCGCGTGACGTTTGGCTGCGTGGGCGCGGCGGCGCTCGCCATCGTTATCTACCTTGCCGCCATGGTGCCGACGCTCGAGAAGGGCGAGCCCTTCACGCTCGGCAAGCTGCCTGAGCTCCTGCACAACCGCGGTCTCGTGGCGCTCTACGCCGTTACCGTGCTCTTCGCGCTCGGCTACTACACGGGCTACAGCTACATCGAGCCGTTCTTCGCGCAGGTCGGCGGCCTCGACGCCGGAACCATCACGGCGGCGCTCACGCTCTTCGGCATCGCCGGCCTTGCGGGCAGCTGGCTCTTCTCGCGCTTCTACGACGGGCACGCCAAGGGCTTTTTGCGCCTCATGGTGCTCGGCGTGGCGGCGGCCCTTCTGCTCATGCGCTTCTCGGTTGCGCTCGCCGTGGGCGCGTTTGCCGTCTGCGCGCTGTGGGGCCTGGCGGCAACGGCCTTCAACGTGGCCGTGCAGGCCGAGGTGATCCGCTGCACGTCCACCGACACCTCCGCGGTGGCCATGTCGATCTTCTCGGGGCTCTTCAACCTCGGCATCGGCTGCGGCTCCGCCCTCGGCGGCATCGTCCAGAACGTCCTGTCGCTCGAGATGATCGGCTTCGTGGGCGGCGCGGTGGTTCTCGCCGGCCTGGCCGTCTGCGTAGCCGCCTTGCGCCCCGCCCCCCAACAGGCGTAGCTCCCCCGCCGTTGCTTGGCCCGGGGTTCTTCTCCGGGCCTCCCGTCCCAGCCAAAATCCGCCGTTAGCAGCGCCTTTTGACAGGGGAGAAATACGACCCTGACCTGCGGCGATGTGACGTTATCCCAGGTAGGTAGGGTTGGCCAAGAAACGCCGATAACAGCGTTGTTTGGCATGGGGGTGGGGCGGGCCCCGTCTTGGCCGTCAAAGTTGAGAGGTTCTTCTCACTCGTTCGAACAGGTTGCGCGCTACACTGATGGCTGGCACACAACCGACGAAAGGCCCCGCATGCTTGCCGACTGCCATGTGCATTCCGACTTTAGCGACGACTCGGTTTACGACGTCACCGACGTCTGCCGCGACGCCATTAAGCTGAACCTTGCCGAGATCTGCTTTACCGACCACGTTGACTACGGCGTAAAGCCCGACATCGCCGGTCCCGACACGCGCGTCGTCGACGGCAAGGCGGTCGTCAACGTCGACTACCCGCGCTACTTTGAGGCGCTCGCCGCCGCGCGCGAGAAGTTCTCCGGCGACCTCGCGGTCAAAAGCGGCCTGGAGTTCGGCGTGCAGAGCCATACGATCCCCCAGTTCAACGCCCTCTTTGAGCGCTGGGGTGCCAGGATGGACTTCGCGATCCTCTCGATCCACCAGGTGGGCGACCTCGAGTTCTGGACCGGCGACTTTCAGCGCGGCCGCACGCAGCAGGAGTACAACGACGCCTACTACGCCGAGATGCTCGCCGTGGTGGAGCAGTTCGAGCACTACAGCGTGCTGGGGCACCTCGACCTCATCAAGCGCTACGACCCCGCGGGCGTCTACCCGTTCGAGAAGAGCCGCGACGTTATCGCCGAGATCCTCACGCGCGTCATCGCCGACGGCAAGGGCATCGAGGTCAACACGTCGAGCTTTCGCTACGGCCTTGCCGACCTGCAACCCTGCACCGAGATCCTCGAGCTTTACCGCGACCTGGGCGGCCGCATCGTGACCATCGGCAGCGACTCGCACAAGCCCGAGCACCTGGGCGCCTACATCGCGCTCGTGCGCCGCCGGCTCGCGGCGCTGGGCTACCAAGAGTGGTGCACCTTCGACAAGGGCGAGCCGCGTTTCCACCCCATCGAGTGCTAACGGCGAGCGCTCGGCGGCCTTGCCCCGACGGCAGGCTCGGCGCGGGAATCAAGCAGGCCCGGCGCTAGACAAGGGCGAGAATCGCCATGTAGAGCGCCGTGCCGCCAAAGATCGAAAGCAGCATGTTGCGTTTCCAGAGATGGAGAGCGGCAGTGCCGAGAATGGCGAGCGCCTCGGGCAGCCCGTGCGTTGCGCCCATGACGTCGACGCTGCGCAGGCAGTACACCACAAGCAGGCCGAAGACCGCGGGCGGCAGCGCGTTGCCGAGGTAGCGCACGTAGCGCGGGGCGGGCCGGCCTTCGGGGAACACCAAGAACGGTAACGCGCGCGTGAGCACGGTGGCGAGTGCCGCCGCGCCGATCGTGGTGAGCATCTGGGCGGTCGTCATTGCGCGTCACCGTCCTTCTCGGAGGCGGCTATGCCTGCGGCAGGCGTCTGGGGCGATGCCGCCGGGGCAGGCGACAGGGGCGTTGCGCTCGCTGCGTCTGCTCCGGGTCCCTTCGGCGCCGGCTTTTCTCCCGCCAGGCCGATAACGGGCTCCAGCCGCTCGCGCAGAACGGTCGCCGCGGCGAGGATCGCGAGCATGGCGGGAATGATGAAGTTGTCGGGGCCAAAGACGAGCAGCATGAGCGCGGAGAGCGCGACGCCCGCCACGGCCATGGCGTGGTTCTTCTCTTTGAGCCATTGGTCGAGGAAGATCACCACAAAGAGCGCCGTCATGGCAAAGCTCAGGCCCTCGATCTGCACGTTGAGCAGCGCGCCAAAGACGCCGCCGAGCGTGCAGCCGGCGACCCAGTACAGCTGGTTGAGCGCCGTGACGAAGAACATGAACCAACCGCGGTCCACACCTGCGGGCGGCTCGGCCGCGTAGGTGATCGAGAACGTCTCGTCGCACATGCCGAAGACGAGGTAGGGCCGCTTGCGTCCGGTGCCGCGAAAGCGCGCGAGCATCGACAGGCCGTAAAACAGGTGCCGCGCGTTGACCACGAACACGGTGAGAAACACCTGAACCGGGTTGAAGGCCCCCGTGAGCATAGACGCAACCACAAACTCAGCGGACCCGGCAAAGATGAGCGCGCTCATGAGGGTGGGGACCCAGACGGGCAGGCCGAGCGCGTGCGCGTACACGCCGCAGGCGAGCCCCAAAAACACGAACCCCGCCATGATGGGGAGCGTGAGCGGAAACGCCGCCGCAAGCGCGCGGCGCTTCTCGCCGCAGGTGGCCGTGGCCTCGGCACCGGTGCTTCTCGGCATGGGCGACCCTCCTTTGCGCGTCGATCCGTCCTTCTCGCAGGCGGCCATTATACGACAAGGGCAGGCCCGGGGTCTCTCGGCCACGATGCGCCGCCGGTCTCTCCGGTGCCTCTCCGCCTCCCGGCTAAATTACGCCGTTAACAGCGTTATTTGGCCACCGGCCCTGAGCTGGGGAAACAAGGCAGATGCGCAGGTAAGAGGGGGTGTTGCTACCCTGCCAAAAAACGCTGTTAACAGCGGATTTTGGCAGGGCAGCAACGACCCTTAAGGGGTCCTTTAGTCTGGCTTGCAAAAACGTCACCTAAGCGTAAGGCAAATCGATGGCAGCCGGTTGGCGGCCCTGCCAGTATAGAGTCAGGAGGTGGGACCTATGGAGAAAAACAGCACGTACCGCGCACTGCGGGAGCCCCAGAACAGCACGTCGTCGCGGCGCTCCGTGCGCAGCCCCTACGCTCCGCCGCCCACGGACTCGGCACCTGGCAGCCGCGTTGCGCGGGCGGGGGCAACGCTTCTGCAGATGGTGGCCTGGCTCGCGATCATGGCGGCGCTGAGCTTGGCCATGCTCTGGCTCCTGTGGGCTGTTTCTCATCGCTAGACTCGTATACGCACCGTGCAAAGGAGACTCTTATGGCATCAGCAACAGGCATCGGCAAGCACATGCGGCAAGAGACGCCCGCCGGCACGTCCGCCCCCGCCGGCAGCGCCCCGGCCGCCGGCTCGGGAGCCGCGTCCCGCGTGCTCGACGTCCAGCACATCGAGAAGGTATACGGCAGCCGCAACAACATCACCCGCGCGCTCGCCGACGTGAGCTTCTCGGTGCGCAAGGGCGAGTTCGTGGGCATCATGGGCTCATCGGGCTCGGGCAAGTCGACGCTGCTCAACTGCATCAGCACCATTGACTCGGTCACGAGCGGCACGGTGCTCATCAACGGCGTCAACGTCACGGCCTTCAGGCCCTCGCGCCTCACGCGGTTCCGCCGCGAGCAGCTCGGCTTTATCTTCCAGGACTCTAACCTGCTCGACACGCTCACGGCGCGCGAGAATATCGCCCTGCCGCTCACCATCAGCCGCGTGCCGGCGCGCGACACGCTCGCCCGCGTAGAGGACACCGCACAGCGCCTCGGCATCACCGAGGTGCTCGACAAGTACCCCTACCAGATGTCGGGTGGCCAGCAGCAGCGCGTGGCGGCGGCGCGCGCCATGGTCACCAACCCCGCCCTCATCATGGCCGACGAGCCCACGGGCGCCCTCGACTCAAAGAACGCGCGCCTGCTGCTCGAGTGCCTCGAGGCTATGAACACGAGCTACCAGGCAACCGTGCTCATGGTCACGCACGACGCCTTTGCCGCGAGCTACACGCACCGCGTGCTGTTCCTGCGCGACGGGCGCGTCTTTACCGAGCTCAACCGCGGCGCGGCGCCCCGCCAGGAGTTCTTCAACCGCATCATGGAGGTCGTGGCCGTCATGGGAGGGGAGGGCTCCGATGCTCTGTAAGATCGCATGGCACAACGTCCGCCGCGCCGGCCGCGACTACCTCGTGTACCTCATCACCCTCACGCTCGCGGTCACGGTGTTCTACGCGTTCAACACCATCTCGGTGCAGGTCGACATCGCGGGCGTTTCCGAGCAGAACGCCGGCATGGGCGACCTGCTCGGCAGCATCATTTCGGGCCTCACGGTGTTTCTCGCCCTCGTCATGGGCTTTCTGATGGTCTACGCCAACAACTTCATCATGAAGCGGCGCAAAAAGGAGTTCGGCCTCTACCAGGTGCTCGGCATGGGGCGTGGGCAGGTGGCGCGCATCATGGCGCTCGAGACGCTCTTCGTCTCGCTCGGCGCGCTCGCGCTGGGGCTCGTGCTCGGCATCGGGCTCTCGCAGCTCATGGTCTTCTTCACGGCGTCGCTCTTCAAGACGCAGATCGCCGACTTCCGCTTCTTCGTCTCGCCCTCGGCGCTCTTCGTCACGGTCGGCTGCCTCGCGGCCATCTTCTTCGTGACGCTCGTCTTCAACCTGCGCGTGGTCAGCCGCGCCCGCATCGTCGACCTCATGAGCGCGAGCCGCAAAAACGAGACGGTCAAGACGCGCAGCACCCTGGTCTCCGCCCTGATCTTCATTGTCGGCGCGGCTGCCATCGGCATCGCCTACGCGCGCCTGCTCGACCAAGGCCTGCCTTACGACGGCACGCCCGAGGGGATGCGCGAGTTCTTCATCACCACGCTCACGGTCGTGGCGGGCACGATCCTCTTCTTCTTCGGCCTGTCGGGCTTTTTGCTCCGGGCGCTCCAGGCGGTGCGCGGGCTTTACTGGCGCGGCCTCAACATGGTGACCCTGCGCCAGCTCGCGGCCAAGGTCAACACGGTGAGCTTCTCCATGGCTGTGATCGCCATGATCCTCTTCTTGGCCATCACGTCGGTGACCACGGGCATGTCGCTCGCCGACACCATGAACAACACGGTCGAGCGCGGCACGCCGGTGGACTACACGCGCTGCCTCGTCTATTGGAGCGCCGATGTGGTGGACGAGATGAGCGCCGAGGTGCAGGCGCAGGAGGCGCACGATGCGGGCGCGCCGAGCGATGCGGAGGCGGTTGCCGACCGTTCGGATGCTTCACGCTACGCCGTTGCCGACGCGCCCGTCGATATGATGGAGGCCGGCGAGAAGGACACCGTGGAGCCCGACACGCCCGAGGCCCATCCCTTCGACCTCGCGTCGATCACGGGCAGCTACGTGCAGGTTGACGCCTTCGACTCCACGCCGCGCGGCGCCGACCGCCCGCTCGTGGACCTTGCTGCGCTCTGCGACGCGGTGGACATGCCGCTGCCTGCGGGCACCGAGAACTCCGACATGACGATGCTCGGCCTCATGGTCATCACGGAGTCCAACTACAACGAATACCTCAAGTTCCGCGGCATGGACCCCGTTGACCTGGGCGAGAACGGCTACACCATCACCTCCGACATGGGCGCCACGGTCAACGACATCTACAACAAGGTGCTCGGCGAGGGCGTCGAGCTTACGATCGGCGGGCGTGCGCTGCGCCCTGTGCAGGATCGTGTGCCCGAGGACGCGAGCACGTTCCAGAACGCCATGATGGGCATGAACTCGGGAACCATCGTGCTGCCCGACGACCTCGTGACCAAGCTCGACCTGCCGCCGTACTACAGCTACCTCTTGGTCAACTATGCCGAGGACGTGTCGGTGGAGAAGGGCGACGCCTACATCAACGCCTACCGCACCTACGGCGACGTTACGAACGCGGAGGGCGCGAGCATCGCCGGCTGGGGCCAGGAGGCCACGCGAACCACCACCTACGAGAGCGTCGACTCCATGAACGGTCTCATCAGCTACCTGGCTATCTACATCGGCTTCGTGCTCGTGGTGGCCTGCGCGGCGATCCTCACCATCCAGCAGCTCTCGGGCGTGGCCGACGCGGGCAAGAACTACCGCATTCTCTCGGAGCTCGGAACGCCTGCCACTACGATCGCCCACTCGGTGCTCGCGCAGCAGACGGTGTTCTTCCTCTTCCCGCTCGCCATGGGCGTCGCCCATTCGGCCGTGGCCCTCAAGGTCATCATCGAGCTCGTGTCGCTCTTCGGCGGCCTGTCGATCGGCGGCACGGTGGGGCTTACCTGCGTGATCTTTGTCGTGGCCTACGGCGGGTACTTCTGCGTGACCTACCTCATGAGCAAGGGCATGGTTCGCGACGCCATCCGCGTCCGCCACACCTTGTAGCAAAAGCGACCTCCGCCTGTGCGGAGCAACAAGAAGGGACGAAGTGCTATGAAGAAGATTGTTGCGGCGGTTGTGGCGGTGCTTGTCGTCTGCGCTGCGGGCTTTGCCGCCTGGCAGGGGTACCGTGCGGTCTTTACCGAACCCGACGCCTATTACGCCCAGGTTGACGCCGACAAGCTCTCGTCTGCGGGCGAGAACAACAACGGCTTTGACTACCATTACGACCTGCCCGCGTTCAGTGCCAAGGGCGAGGAGAAGGAGCTGGGGTTCGATACGAGCCGTGAGTTGCGCGACGGAGCCTACCTCAAGCTCGAGACGCTGGCCCTGCGCGGCGTGACGAGCTGGGAGGAGGTCTCGTGGGACGAGATCCCCGCCGCCGCACAGGACGCGCTCAGCGGCGAGTAGTGTCCTGCGCAGCACGCCTCGCGATGCATTGGCGCGGATAGACGCGTATGAGAAGGGCCGAGCCCCGAGGCAGCGCCTCTGGGGCTCGGCCCTTTGCTGTTGGGGTCTGTTGCGACGCGCGGCTTACAGGTGACTCGTGACGAGGGTCATCTCGCCGGCGAGCGCAAGGTCGCCGCAGCCGTAGGGCGCCAGCAGATGCGCGCCCTTCTCGACCGGCTCGCCGCAGACGGTGCCCGAACCCTCGATGACCGAGAGGCACAGGAACGACCAGGGCTGCGCAAGCGTCTTCTCGCCGTCAACGCGCACGAGGTCAACGGTGTAGTTGCTGTTCTTCTCGAGCTCGGTCACGCCGTCGGTCTCGGGGGCGGTGACGGCGCCGGAGGCGGGCGCCTGGGCCGCGTAGTCAATCACGTCGAGCGACTGGGCGAGGTGCAGCTCGCGCTTGGTGCCGTCGTCCTGCACGCGGTCGTAGTCGTACACGCGGTAGGTGACGTCGGAGCTCTGCTGGGTCTCGAGGATGAGGGTGCCGGCCTTGATGGCGTGCACGGTGCCGGCGTCGATCTGGAAGAAGTCGCCCTTGTGGATGGGCATCTCGTTGAGAAGGTCGCTCCAGCGCCCCTCCTCCACAAGCTGGGCAAACTCCTCGCGGTTGTGGGCGCGCTGGCCGACCACGATGGTGGCGTCGGGCTCGCAGTCGAGCACGTACCAGCATTCGCGCTTGCCGAGGCTGCCGTTCTCGTGCTCGGCGGCGTAGGCGTCGTCGGGGTGCACCTGGATCGAAAGGTCGCCGTCGGCGTCGATGATCTTCACGAGCAGCGGGAAGCGGTCGCCGCCCGGCGCGCTGCCGGGCTTGCCGGCCTCGCCACCAAAGAGCTCGGGGCGCGCGTCCCAGAGCTCGGAGAGGGTGCCGCCGGCGCCCGGGCCCGCGGTCACGGGGCAGTCGCCCGCCGGGTGCGCGCTGATGGCCCAGCATTCGCCCACGGGGCCGTCGGGAATCTGGTAGCCGTACTCCGACGCGAGGCGCCTGCCGCCCCAGATCTTGTTGTGGAAGAGCGGTTCGAGCTTGATGAGATCTGCCATGCCTGTCTCCTGTTCTCATATATAAGCGTGCGGCGGGTTGCCGCGCTTATCCGGTAAAGGCGCCGGCGCGGGCGCATGCGCTCAGAGGCACCGGCCGCGGTACCGCATGGCCCGCTTCCGGCGCACCTGCGCTAGATGACGTTGATGTCGCGCAGCTGGCCGCGGCTGCCCTCGTAGCGCGAGATCGAGTACTCAAAGGGAGTGCCGTCGTCCAAAAAGCCGATCTGCTCGATCTCGAGCATGGGCACGCCCGGCTTGGTGTTCAGGCGCTCGGCCTCTTCCTCGGTGGCCGGCACGGCGCGCAAAATACGGTGGAAGCTCGAGATCTTAAGTCCCAGGGTCTTCTGGATGTAGGCGTACACCGACTGGTAGAGCTGCGCTTTCTTGAGCCCAGGGATAAGGTCGATCGGCATGTAGGTGTACTCGATGACCATGGGGTCGTCGTCCAGGCAGCGCACGCGGCAGTGGTAGTAGGCAAAGTCCTCGGGGTGGATGTTAAGATGCCGCGCTACGTTCTCGGGCGGGTTCACGATCGAGAAGTCGTAGACGATGGAGGTCACCGCGCGGTCGTCGCCCTCGTGCTCCTTGGTGAAGCCGGCGGCCTTGTCGGACTGCAAGAACGAGAAGCTGTCCTTCTCGCCCGGGGCGCCCTTGGTGGGCTCGATGCCGGTCTGCTCGAAGAGCTCGGTCGTGTTCTTGACGAAGGTGCCCGAGCCGCGGCGGCTCGAGATGAGGCCCTTCTCGGTGAGCAGGTCAAAGGCGCGCTTGACGGTGATCTTGCTCACACCGTACAGGTCGCAGAGCTCCACGACGGTGGGGAGCTTGTCGTTTGGCTTAAGGGTCCCATCCTCGATGCTGCGGCTCAGGTCGGCCGCGATCGACTCGTACTTCAGCATGGGCTCCTCAGCTCCTTTCGCGATGTTCGCAAGCGCGGCCGTGCGGGGCCAGCTCGGCGCGCCGGTGGTCTAGACCACTGCGGTAAAACCGCGCAACAGTGCATATTCGCCCGGCGTCATTCGTCACATACTTGTTCGTACATCTGTGAACGGTCGAATTCTGCCGGTAAACGGTAAAACCGCTACGGTTTCTTTGCACAATTCCTACACATATGGGACCGTGTCATTGCGTGCCTCATGCTGTTTGAGAACGGAATGACTGGTCAGACGCGTGGTTTTGTTCCCGTTAACCCTATTATGCCCGATGTGCTCCAAAAAAGCGCTCTAATTTATTTACAAACTTGCTACAAACTAAAAATTAAAGCGCTATAATCCTAACTGCAGAGCGGGACATTCACGCTTGACTGTAGACAAGCGCATGCGCCTGCCGAGAGCAGGGGCTTTGCCGGAGGCGCCGGCCAGGCCGCAAAGCGCATGCGAGAACCGCCGTTGCGCGCCAGGGGCGCGCGAGAGGAGGGGGAATGGCAGAAGAGCTGACGTTGCCGAAGGACTTCTTCTTCGGCGCAGCTATGTCGGGTCCGCAGACCGAGGGCGGTTGGGACCTGGGCGGCAAGCTCGAGAACCTGTGGGACACCTGGTCGAACGAGGACATCTCCTCGTTCTACAACCGCGTGGGCTCCTACGTGGGCAACGACTTCATGCATCACTACAAGGAGGACCTCGCCATTCTCAAGGGCCTGGGCCTCAACAGCTACCGCACCTCCATTCAGTGGAGCCGCCTGCTTGACGAGAACGGCAACATCAACCCCGAGGGCGCCGCGTGGTACCACGAGCTGTTCCGTGCCTCCGAGGAGGCCGGTCTCGAGGTCTTCGTGAACCTCTACCATTTCGACATGCCCACCTACCTCTTCCGTCGCGGCGGCTGGCAGAACCGCGAGGTCTGCGAGGCCTACGCCAACTACGCGGCCAAGGCGTTTGAGGAGTTCGGCCAGGAGATCCGCTGCTGGTTCACGTTCAACGAGCCCATCGTCGAGCCCGAGAACCGCTACTGGCATCCGGTGTGGTACCCGCAGCACCACAGCTTCCAGGAGGCCTGCGAGGTCCAGTACAACATCTCGATCGCGCACGCGCTCGCCGTGCAGAAGTACCGCGACCTCTATGCCGCGGGCAAGCTCCGCGAGGACGCGCGCATCGGCATGATCTGCAACTTCAGCCCCTCCTACACCAAGGAGAACCCCTCCGAGGCAGACCTCGAGGCCCTGCGCATGAACGACGGCCTCACCAACCGCTGGTGGCTCGACCTCGTCACCAAGGGCGAGCTCCCCACCGACGTCATCGACACGCTCACCAAGGACCTGGGCATCGTGCTTCCGGTGCGCGCCTACGACGCCGACGTGCTCAAGGGCGGCGTGGTCGACTGGATCGGCTGCAACTACTACCAGCCGAGCCGCGTCCAGGCACCGAGCAAGACGCACGACGAGTGGGGCAACCCGCTCTTTGCCGAGCCCTACATCTGGCCCGACCGCGTGATGAACGAGTCCCGCGGCTGGGAGATCTACCCCAAGGGCATCTACGACTTCGGCATGAAGTGCAAGACCGAGTACCCCGACCTCGAGTGGTTCGTCTCCGAGAACGGCATCGGCATCGAGCGCGAGTACCTCAACAAGGACGACTCGCAGCAGGTGCAGGACGACTACCGCGTTGACTTTGTGCGCGACCACCTCAGCTGGATCGCGCGCGCCATCAACGACGGCGCCAAGTGCGTGGGCTACCACTACTGGGGCCTCATCGACAACTGGTCCTGGGCCAACGCGTTCAAGAATCGCTACGGCTTCGTCGAGGTCGACCTGATGGAGAACTACGAGCGCCGTCCCAAGAAGTCGGCCGCGTGGCTCCAGGAGGTCGCGACGACCCACGTCGTCAAATAGCCCTTCCAAGGAGGGGGCGGGCGCGCAGCGCGTGCCCGCCCGATCCCGGGCGCCGGCCCGGGGCTCCCGCGGCGGGTCGGCGCTTTAGATCGTGGTAAGGGGCGCGTTTTCTGGGAGGGAACGCGTCTGAAGGCAGGCAGTGTTTTAAATCGAAGGAGTGAAAAACATGGCCAACGGACAGAGCTTCCTTGACAAGTTCTCGGAAGTTTCCGCAAAGATCGGTAACCAGGTACACCTGCGCTCGCTGCGCGACGGTTTTGCCACCATCATGCCGGTCTTCATTCTCGCCGGTATCGCGGCTCTTCTGAACAACGTCGTCTTCACGTTCCTGTGGGGCGCCGACGGCATCATGGAGAACGCCGAGATCCTGGCAACCGCCCAGTACTGGGGTTCTGCGCTGTCTCAGGGCGCGCTGAGCATCTCCGCCATTCTGCTCTGCGGCATGGTGGGCTACAGCTTCGCCACCAACAAGCGCTTTGACAACCCCATCTCCTGCGTGGTTGTCGCCCTTTCCGTCCTCTTCATCATGATGCCGCAGACGGTGTCCGCCACCCTGTCGGCCGCCTCTCCGCTCGTGACCGACGAGGTTACCGCCGCTGACGTGACCGGCGCGTTCATCACCAACTACACCGGCACCAACGGCATGTTCACCGCCCTCATCGTGGGCCTCTTCGCCCCGACCCTGTTCATCAAGGTCTCCGGCGTTGAGCAGCTCCGCATCAAGATGCCGCAGGGCGTGCCGCCGGCGGTCGAGAAGTCGTTCAACGTCCTGATCCCGATGCTGCTCACGCTCGGCGCTTGGGGCCTGCTCGCCACCGTGCTCTACGCTGGCTTCCAGACCGACATCACCGCGCTCATCAACACCTGGATCCAGACCCCGCTGCGTGCTCTCACCACCAACCCCGCCGGTCTCGTGGTCATCTACTCGCTCGGCGTCTTCCTGTTCACCCTCGGCATCCACCAGTCCACGATCAACGGCGTGCTCGTCGAGCCCGTCCTCACCATCGTCCTCGTGGAGGCCATGGAGGTCTTCAACAACGGCGGCATCGACGCGGTTATCGCCCGTCCCGACCTGTACCTCAACATGAACGTCATCAACGTCTACGCGCTGATGGGCGGCTCGGGCTGCACACTGGCCCTGCTCATCGCCACGTTCATCTGGGGCAAGTGGCAGCCCTCCAAGGAGATCGCCAAGCTCGGCATCCTGCCCGGCATCTTCAACATCAACGAGCCTGTTATCTACGGTTACCCGATCGTCTTCAACATCCCGCTGATGGTTCCGTTCGTGCTCAACACCGCCCTCGGCATCGTGATCTCCTACTTCGCGACCGTCGCCGGCCTTGTTGCCCCCACCTGCATCCAGGTTCCGTGGACCACGCCGATCATCGCTTCCGGCTTCCTGTCCACGGGCGGCGACTTCCGCGCCGCTATCCTGCAGGTGCTCCTGCTCGCGCTCTACACGATCATCTACCTGCCCTTCATGAAGGCATCTGAGGCGTCGCAGCGCAAGCAGTTCGAGATGTCTCAGCAGTAGTCGCTGAACACGCTCTCTCTTGCCTTGGGCGCGGCCTCCTCGCGGTCGCCGCGCCCGACTAAAGGCCCCTTGTCAGGGCGCGAGGAGCTCAAGGCTCCTTGCCTGCCGAGCCCCGTGCTTCTCGCGCCCGCTTTTTTTGGCACGTCGGCTCACAGAGAGCCTTTCCCGGGCACCGCGGCAGCGGCGCTCGCGCCAACGGAGTTTCCGTTTGGCGAAACACGCTGGCTGCGGTGTGTAACGCGCGGCCCTGCGGGGTAGGAGGATCTTCAGGTGAGCCAGGCGGGCGGCAACGCGCCGTCCGACCGCAGAGCCGGGTGCGCCCGGCCAGAAAGGAGCTATCATGCACGTTATGCTTTGCTGCAACGCCGGTATGTCCACGAGCCTGCTCGTTCAGAAGATGCAGAACGAGGTTGCCGCTCGCGGCGAGGACACCGTCATCGAGGCCCGTCCGATGAACGAGGCCATGGACCACATCAACGAGGCCGACATCATCCTGCTTGGGCCCCAGATCGGCTACGCCAAGGCCGACTTCGAGAAGGCCGTCGACGGCCGTTGCCCCGTCGTCGTCATCCCCATGGTTGACTACGGCCGCATGAACGCCCCCAAGATCCTCGACGACATCAAGGCCGCCCTGGCGTAACAGACGTCGCTCGAGCCCGGCTTTGCCGGGGCGCACGGCGCTTCTCGCCGTGCGCAACCCAACGTAAGACCCCGCGCGCAAGCGCATAGCGCGGGCAGCAGCTTGACCAATCCCTTAAGGTGACGGACGTGCCTCTCCAGGCGCTGCTGCTCGCGTTCGCATGAAGAAAGGAGCTGCTCATGGACGAGATGAACGATCTCCAGATGACCTGCTTCGAGATTATCTCCTTTGTCGGCACCGCCAAGTCCTGCTACATCAACGCCATCGCCAAGGCTAAGGAGGGCGCCTTCGACGAGGCGGCCGACCTTATCAAGCAGGGCGACGAGGCCTACAACGGCGGCCACGACGTGCACATGAAGCTGCTGCAGGCCGACGCCGCCGGCGAGCGCAACGGCGAGGCCCCGCTCATCCTCCTCCACGCCGAGGACCAGATGGCCGGTACCGAGACCTGCAAGCTCATGGCCCTGAACTTCATCGACACCTACAAGGAGCTCTTCGCCCTCAAGGCCAAGGTCGCCGAGTAGAAGCCGATGGCAAGCCGGCCGGCTGAGGGCCCCAGGGCCTGCGGCCATACGGCAGCTGCGCCGCGTGCGCACCTCAACCGCATAGAAAACGTTTTTGGAAGGGCGCTGCCGGAGACGGTAGCGCCCTTCTGCTTAAAGGAAGGAGCACTCATGGAGACTGCACAGACCAACGCCGGCGCCAAGCGCCCCGTAAAGATCGCCACCATCGGCGGCGGCTCGAGCTACACCCCCGAGCTTGTCGAGGGCTTCATCAAGCGCTACGACGAGCTGCCCGTCCGCGAGCTGTGGCTCGTCGACATTCCCGAGGGCGAGGAGAAGCTCAAGATCGTCGGCGGCCTGGCGCAGCGCATGGTCAAGGCTGCGGGCCTGCCCATGGAGGTGCACCTCACGCTCGACCGCCGCGAGGCGCTTGCCGGCGCCGACTTCGTGACCACGCAGTTCCGCGTGGGCCTGCTCGACGCGCGCATCAAAGACGAGCGCATCGCCCTCAAGCACGGCCTCATCGGCCAGGAGACCAACGGCGCCGGCGGCATGTTCAAGGCGCTGCGCACCATTCCGGTGATCTTCGACATCATCCGCGACATGGAGGAGCTCTGCCCTGACGCGTGGCTCGTCAACTTCACCAACCCGGTGGGCATCGTGACCGAGGCGGTGCTGCGCTACACCAACTGGAAGAAGATCATCGGCCTGTGCAACTGCCCGATCTCGATGCGCTTCGGCATCGCCCGCTGGATGGACGTCGATCCGAGCCGCGTGCGCATGGAGCTTTCTGGCCTCAACCACCACTTCTTCGTGACCGACGTGTTTATCGATGGCAAGAGCTGCTTCGACGCGGTGCTCGAGCGCTACTGCAAGCTGCCGGTCGAGGAACTCGGCACCATGAAGAACATCATGGCTATCCCGTGGTCCAACCGCCTCATCCGCGGGCTTCGCGCCATTCCGGTGAGCTACCTCAACTACTACTTCTCCACGCGCGAGGAGCTCGAGCAGCTCGAGCGCGACTACGAGGCGCACGGCGTGCGCGCCGAGGTTGTGAAAAAGGTCGAGGCCGAGCTCTTCGAGCTCTACAAAGACGCCGACCTGCACGTCAAGCCCAAGCAGCTCGAAGAGCGCGGCGGCGCGCACTACTCCGACGCCGCGTGCAGCGTGATCGACTCCATCTACAACGACCGCGGCGACATCCAGTACGTGGACGTGCGCAACAACGGCGCCGTGAGCAACCTGCCCGCCGACAGCGCCATCGAGTGCGCCGCCGTCATCACCGCCGACGGTCCCAAGCCGCTGGCGATCGGCGAGCTCAAGCCCAGCATCAACGGCACGATCCAGATGATCAAGACCTTCGAGCGCATGGTCGCCGAGGCCGCCGTGACCGGCAACAAGGATCTCGCGGTGGCGGCGCTCGTGGCCAACAAGCTCTGCGACTCCGACGCCGTGGCCAACGAGGTCTTCGACGAGCTGTGCGAAGCGCACAAGGCCTACCTGCCGGAGTTCTTCAACGCCGACGGCACGCCCAAGGATCCGAGCGAGGCCAAAAAGCTCACGAGCCAGGTCTGCGCGCTGGCTTAAGCCCCGTACTTCTCGGCTCTTCTCGGCGCTTCTCGCCAACGGAGCAAAAAGGACGCCCGAGGCGCTTGCCGCCTCGGGCGTCCTTGTCGTTTTTCAGTTGAAAGGCTTAGCTGCCGGAGCCTTTTGCCGGACGCGTTTTACTCGCGGCGGCCGAAGATCTGGAGCAGGCGCATGAAGACGTTGATGATGTCGAGGTAGAGCTCCACGCCGTACCAGATGGCGTTGCTCACCGTGGGCGCGTCGGCCTGCGAGCGGTAGACGTCGTAGCCGATGAAGCCGCAGAAGATGAGGATCACGGCGATGTCGGTGATGCTCTGCGAGATGCCGAGCAGGCTGAGGACGACCTCGACCACAATGATCGCGAGCAGCGACGTGACGAGAATGCCCTGGATCTTGGCGAAGAACCGCGGGAACGCGATGCCGGCGAGGCCGAAGACCACCATGATGCCGGCAGTGGCGGCGAACGCGGTGGTGATGCTCTCGAGCGAGTAGTACGAGAGCGCGAAAGACGTGGTGAAGCCGAAGGTCAGGCTAAAGAGCGCGTAGCCCGTGAGGGCGAGCCCGAGGCTCTCTTTGGAGCGGCCGACGTTCATGAGGATGATGCCGCCAAAGGTGCCGACGAGGGTGCCCGCGAGGTAGGCGAGCGCGTTGCGGTTGACGAACAGGATGAAGTCGGCGGTGGTGGTGAGGTGCGAGCAGACGCCCATCACCGCGAACGAGAGCACGATAAGGCCGGCGAGCAGCGCGTTGTAGCTGCGGCGCGAGATGACGCGCGGGGCGCGGACGGACGTGATCCTCTCTTCGGTAACCGGGCTGCCCTGGGGATAGAGCTCGTTCATGGGGCCTCCTTTGCTGCGGCGCGGAGCGGGGGCTCGGGTGCTGGCTGTGCTGCTTCCGAGGCCGCGCGCTTGTCTGCGCGCCATGCGTAGGGCGAATAAAGTTCTCTTATGGTACCCGAACTGGTCGTGCGCTGCGCCTGCGGTGCGGTTCGCGCCGCTGAATGCGCATTCATGCCGTATTGATGCGCCGCCGTGCCGATTTGAGGTGTTGGAATAATCCTCTTGCGCAAGCAGGGGAAGCTGCGCTATCATAATCAGCACTGTTCCGGAGAGCTGACCGAGAGGCCGAAGGTGCTCGCCTGCTAAGCGAGTATACCCCGCAACGGGTATCTGGGGTTCGAATCCCCAGCTCTCCGCCAGTTGATGCTGCGAGCCCGAATCCCGATGCGGATTCGGGCTCTTTTCGTATACGTGCGCCGGGGATTCGAGCCCTGGTGGGGGCGCGAGCGTCAAGCGGAGGGGCCGGCGGCCCCTCCGTAGCGAGCGCGCCCGTGCGCAGAGCGCGCGGGCGGAAGCGCGGCGCCAGCCGCGCCGAACCCCAGCTCTCCGCCAGTTGATGCTGCGAGCCCGAATCCCGATGCGGATTCGGGCTCTTTTCGTATACGTGCGCCGGGGAGGTTCGAACCCCGGTGGGAGCACGGCCGCTTTGGGCAAGAATAATCTCGATACGGGCGCGCTGCGCAGAAACGCGGCAGTTACGGGCGTGCTGCGCAAAGAGATACATGATACGGCCGCCCCTTCTCTTCTTGTCTTCACTATGCTCTACACTAATAAGAAGCCTGTGGAGCAACTATTCCAAAATGGCGACTTGCTCGGCTGGTGATGCGCGACGGATGCGCGAAGCCTTCCGTATCGAGCACCGTTTTGCGCACGGCGCCCGTATCGAACGTCATTTTGCGCAGCGAGTTAGCATCGAGCGCTTTTTGCGCAGCAGGCCAGTCCCGTATGTGTTTCTGCGCAGCCTAGCGCCGCAAGGAAGGCGCTACGAGAAGAACTTCTCGCTGATAACGATGTCGGAGGCATGGGCGCGCACGACGTCCCACGAGAAGTCTTCGGCCAGCTGCTCTGCCGTGCGCGGGGTGTTGTCGGGTGCGATGCCTGCGGCGTGCGCCAGGCGGCCCAACAGCCGCTCGGGCGTGCCGAAGATCTTTGTGAGCTCGCCAAGGTCGCAGTCGCGCTCGCGTTTGGAAAGTCGCCTACCGTCGGGCGCCACGAGCATCGGCACGTGGGCGTACGCCGGTTGCGGGTACCCGAGCAAGCGCTGCAGGTAGATCTGGCGCGGCGCCGAGCCAAGCAGGTCGCGCCCGCGCACGACCTCGGTGACGCCCATCTCGGCGTCGTCAACCACAACTACGAGCTGGTAGGCATATACGCCATCGCTTCGGCGGATGAGAAAATCGCCGCATTCCCGGGCAAGTACCTCGTGCTGATTTCCGTACGTGCGGTCGCAGAAGGATATGTTGCCGGCGGGGTCCTCGGCGTCGAGGACGCGCAAGCGGAGCGCCGGCGGTCGGGAGGCTCTCCTCTCAGCAATTTGTTCGGGTGCGAGGTGGCGACAGGTTCCTGCATACACGGGCGTGCCGTCGCTCGCGTGCGGCGCGCTTGCCGCGTGCAGTTCGGCTCGGCTGCAGAAACAAGGGTAGACGAGCGGTTCGGGGCATGGGGTGCAAATGGGGTCCCCTGTGGCGAACGCGTAGCTGCGCACGGTAAGGTCGGCGAGGGCCTCTCGGTACAGGTCCATGCGGTCGTGCTGGTAGACGGGCCCCTCGTCCCAGTAGAGTCCGAGCCAGCGCAGGTCGTCTACGAGCTGGCGGGCGCGCTCGGGGTTGGCGCAGCGCGGGTCGAGGTCCTCGATGCGCAGGACCAGCCTGCCGTTTTGCGCGCGTACCGAAAGCCATGCCGTGAGTGCGGAAAAGATGTTCCCCAGGTGCATGCGCCCCGAAGGGGAGGGCGCAAAGCGTCCGATCACGGTGCGCGGCGCCTGCCGATCTTGTTGCGTGCTGCCTGCCATAAGCTCCTGCCTGCTCCGATGTACGCACCCGATTGTAGCCGCCCGGTCTTTCTCCAGCAAAAAGCCGCCCGAAGAGCGGGCGGCTTGCAGTGGCGATGCGCTAGGATGCGCGGCGCGCGTCGTGATTTACAGCGTGAGGGACGCGGACTGCACGTAGGTGCGGGCCTGGTACTCGCGGTCCAGATCGTAGAGGCCCTTGGGGTCGCCGCCGAAGAGCTTCATGTTGGTGATCATGTCGCGGGCGTTGGTCTCCTCCTCGCCCTGTTCCTCCACGAACCAGTCGAGGAACTTCATCGTGCGCACATCGTGCTTCTCGTGCGCGACCTCGTAGCAGTGGTGGATGAGGCTCGTGACGTACTCCTCGTGCGCAAGGCCGGCCTCGAGCGGCTGGAGGTCGTTGTCAAAGGTCTTGTCGGGCTTGGCGATGGCTTCCATCGTGGGCGTGAAGTCGTTGTCGAGCAGGTAGCGGCGGATGGCCAGCGCGTGGTCCATCTCCTCCTTGGCCTGGACCTCGTACCAGTTGGCAAAGCCCTTGAGGCCGCGGTCCTCGTAGTAGTCGGCAAAGGTGAGGTAGAGGTACGCGGAGTACAGCTCCTTGTTGATCTGCTCGTTGAGGACCTGGGTGACCTCGTTGGAAAGCGCCATGGGTGCTCCTTTCTTGGGGCGCTGCGCCCCGTTTTGCTTGTGAACCGCTCTCAGTATACCCGTCGATGCAGGCGCGAGCACCTCGCTGCGGGTCGCAGTGGGCGTTTGCGGCTGCGGGTTTTGGTCTTGCTGCTGATGCGCATCTACTGCGCGCCGAGCTCGTTCCAGCGCGCGCTCGGGGTCTGCGCGTTGTTCTCGTCCAAAAAGAGCGCGGCGGTGTCGTCGTAGGTGTCAACGAGGTCGATCCCCTCCTGCGTGCCGGCCACGAAGAGGGTGGTCGAGAGGGCGTCTCCTGCCGTGGAGGTCGGCGAGATCACGGTGACGCTGGTAACGTCGGTCTCCACCGGGTAGCCGGTGCGCGGGTCGAGGATGTGCCAGTAGCGCTTGCCGTCGAGCTCGAAGGTGCGCTCGTAGAGGCCGCTTGTGACAACCGAGCAATCGCGCACGGCAACGGTTACGACCACGGCGGTGCCTGCGCCGCCGGGTTCGTTGGGGTCGCGCACGCCTACGTTCCAGGCGCTTCCGTCGGGCTTGGACCCGAGGGCAAAGATGTTGCCGCCGAGGCTCAAAAGCGCGCTTTGGGTACCGCGCGCACGGAGCGCCTCGACGAGCTTGTCGGCAATGAAGCCCTTGGCGATGCCGCCGAGGTCGAGCTTGGCCTCGGGGTCCTCGAGCGTGACCTCCGTGCCGTTTACGTGCACGCTCTCCCAGTTCACGTGGGGGAGCGCGTTGGCAATGGCGGCATCGGTAGGGCGGACGCCTTCGGTAAAGTCCCAGAGCGTCGACACCGCGCCGATGGTGATGTCAAAGCGGCCGTTGCTGCGCGAGCTCCATTCGGTGCCAGCTTGGATAAGCTCGGCGGTGTCGGGGTCCACCTCTACGGGCTTGCCTCCCGCCGCGTTGATGCGCGCAACGTCGCTCGACTCGTCGTACAGGTCAAACAGGCTATCGTAGCGGGCGCACAGGCGGCCGAGCTCGGCCACGGCGCCCTCGTCCTCGTATACGGTGAACTCGCAGAACGTGTCGAAGGCAAAGGTCGAGCCGGTGTAGGGGTCGCCGCTCTGGCGCATGCCGTGCTCGGCGGCGTTGCTGCAGCCCGTTATTACCGCCGGAGGCAGGAGCGCCCCGCCGGCAAGCGCGCATCGGCCGAGAAGCGCGGCGAACTGCCCGCCGCGTGAGAGAAGCGTGCGGCGCGAAAGCAGGCGCGTGCGGTGCGCGTTGTTGGGGAGCCGGCTGGTCATGGGCGGGGCTTTCCGTCTTCCGGGCGAGTACGGTCGGCGTGCGGCGGGTTGAACGTGCGGGGTGCGCCGTTGCTCCTGTCCGCGAGAAGGGACGTGCTTGGCACGGCGCGGAGCGCAAGCTCGACGAGCACGCCCACGGCTACACCGGCGATGGCGCCCGACAAGGCGAGTACCGGCATGTTGACCAGCGCAACTGCGGGCGAAAAGAGGGCTGCCACGAGCAGGAGCTGACCGGCGTTGTGCGCCAGGCCTCCCACTACCGACGTACCCGTGATCGAGAACCATCCGCTCTTGTAGGCGAGCGCCATGAGGGCCCAGGAAACGAGCCCGCCGGCAAGACTGTACGCCATCATGGAGAGATTCGAGAACAGGAGGCCGGAGCAAGCCACCTTGGCGAGCATGAGGAGGAACGCCGCCCGCGCTCCGAGGCGGTCGAGCGCAAAGAGCACCACGACGTTGCCGAGACCGAGCTTGACTCCGGGCACGGTGACCGACAGGGGGATCAGCGCCTCGAGATAGCCCGCCACGAGGGCGATGCAGGTCAGAAGGCCGTACAGGGCAACGCGCTGCCCGCGCGACGCGACCGCGCGCACGGAGGACGCACCGCGTGTCCTGTGCGTGTCGTCCTGATATGTCTGCTTCGGTGCCATGCGCGCCATTATACGGCCTTTGCGCCTGCGGTACCATGGGGCCGTACGGCGGCGCGCCGCCGCTCCGCTTCGAATGCTCGCAAAAGGTGCGTTATGGCAGTTCTGTTTATCGAATACCCTCCCTGCTCCACATGCAAGAAGGCAAAAAAGTGGCTCGATGAGCACGGCGTTGAGCACGTCGACCGCCACATTGTCGAGGAGCCTCCCACGGCTGGCGAGCTCGCCGCTTGGCGCGAGCGCTCCGGCCTGCCGCTGCGCCGCTTCTTCAACACGAGCGGCATGCGCTACCGCGCGCTCGGCCTCAAGGCGCGGCTCGACGCCGGCATGCCCGATGACGAGGCGTACGACCTGCTCGCGTCCGACGGCATGCTCGTTAAGCGCCCGATCGTAGTGACCGACGAGGGCGCCGGCCCGGTCGTGCTCGTCGGCTTCCGCGAGAAGGAATGGGAGGAGAAGCTGCTGTAGGCAGCTTGCGCGCCCCTTCTGATCTGCTTGCTCCGGTAGGTCAGGTGCTCAGTCCCCAATTGGCTTCAAGGGTTTCTCCGAGCACTTGAGGCCCGGACGTCCTGCGTTGCCTACGCCACGTTTCCGACAATTCGCAACCACCGACGCCACGTTTCCGACACTTTTGCCCGTCTTTTTGTCGGAATCGTGGCGTAGGTCGCGAAACAGGGGGCGCCGCGCCGTCGGGCGCGGGTCCGACATCGTCGGGCAGGGGCCCGCCGCGGCGGGACGAACCGGCTCACGCACGCCGGCCCCCGCGGGTTTTTTCGGTTGTCCGAGTACTTTTGGCGGAAGCCCGGGTAGACCGGGGTCCCCGGCTCGCGTTTCCGCAGGTCAGGGCGTCGCCTGTTCTCGGTCTACCCGGCAGGTCACGAAAAGTACTCGAATATCCGTCGAAATCTGGGAGGAGGACTGGGATCGGCGCCCTCCCGGCCGCCCGGCGCCCTTTCGGGCCGTGCCCCAGCCCTTCCGGGCCCGGCGCCCGCCCCTCGCGACGCCCCTCGCCCCGGTGCCCCCGCGCCCCGCGCGGCGGCCGCTCCGCTTTTCCGGCCGGAACTGCTCAAAAAAACAGATAGTAAGTCGTTTCTGGGCGGCTAGAGCGAGACTGTCGCATATAGCCATATCCGCGTCCTGGGCGAACGCGCACGGATGCATGCGCCCGGAGGCCCCCAGCGCCGGAAAAGACTGATTATTTGATTTTTTGAGCACTTCGCCGCGAAAACTCCGGGCGCGGGCGCCGCAGGCTGCCCGGATCACGGCGAGGCCCGCCAAGGAAGGGGCGGTCCGACGCGGAGCAAGCCGATCGAAGCAAGGCGAGGCCGGCCCCCGAGGGGGCCGGCCTATGCGGAACGGGCAGAACCTGTGAAAGCGAGGGCGCGGCTGGCGAGTCGGGGTGGCACGAAAGAGGGGGCCATTGACCGCGTGGTCACGGCCGACGATTGAAGGACGGCCTGGCTGTCGGCCGCAGCGGCAGCGTCGGATCGGAACCATGCCTGACGAGTAAGGCTCTGGTCACTCGTTGGCCGCGGCTAAAGCGTCAGCTGAGCAGGTCGATGATGGTGTATCCTTCGGAACTTTGCTCGAGAAGCTCCCGTGCGCCAAAGACGCAGGTCGGGGCAGCCTCGGCCATGGCGGTCGCCGACCTGCCGATGGCGCGCAGCTCGTCGGGCGTGGTCGCAAGGATCTGCGCGCGGTACTTCTCGCGGAAGTCGCTGGCACGGCGCGAGAAGTACGCGCCGTCCTGCCGGCGCGCGAGGCCGTAGGGCTTGACCGGGGCGTCGTGCGCCGCCACGCTCGAGACGATGAACCCTTCAAAGGCGGCGCGGTCGGGGTCAAAGGCGCTGAGCCAGCTGCCCGCCTCGGCAAAGCGCCTGATGGTGGGGTCGACGGCGGGGTCGCGGTACGAGTAGAACGCGAGCTGGCGGTCGGCGAGCACGCGGAACCCGCACCCGTACGCTCCGCCCTTCACGCGGATCTCGTTCCACAGGTAGTCGTAGCTGAGCGCGTTGGCGGCCACGCTCCACGCGCCGCTCGTTGCAATGCCCAGCAGGCGCGGGTCGTGCGCCTGGGCGCAGAAGCAGATGTCGCTCGGGATCGCAAAGGCCTCGTGCTTGTCCTCGGGCACGGGAACGAAGAGCTCCTTGGCGGGGGCGGTTCGCGGGCTCAGGCCGAGGTCGCCGGCTGCGGCCCAGTAACGGCGGTAGTCATCCTCCGACCCGGTAAAGCTCGCCATCGCGCCGTCCGACACAAAGATGCGCTCGCTGAGCTCGCGCAGCTTGGCCGCCAGCTCGCTGCTGCGCTCGTCGTAGTGCTCGATAAGGTCGCGCAGGAAGCGGTAGAAGTCAACGCCGCCGAGCCTCTCGCGCACCACCTGTGCCGGCGAGACGTAGCTCAGAGCGCGCGCGAGCGCGGCGCTGTGCCCGGCGTTCAGGAAGCTCTGCTCCATGTTGATGCGCATCTGCATGAGCACGTCGAGGATCTTGCCCTCGTCGTCAAAGCGCGTGGTGCTCCAGATCTCCTGCGGAATCTTGGCGAGAAGCTCGATCTTCTCGGACAGGGCGCCCGCGGAGACCACGAACTTGGGCGCGGCGAGGCGCGCGTCGGCGGGGCTGTAGACCTCGGTGGCAAACGACAGGAAGCCGAGGTTGGACTTGACGTAGCTGTCGAGCTCGCCGGCGTCCATGCGGTCGGTGGCGAGGCGCGTGAGCAGCCGGGCGAGAATCGTGGCGTAGGGCAGCTCCTGGTACGACAGGCAGCCGAGGTCAAAGTACGCGAGCGCGTACGCCAGGCGGTTCGTGGGGATCGCGTGCTTGAGGCAGGGCACGGGCGCGCAGGTGTCAACGGCAAAGTCCGGCTCGGGAGCGGCGGCGCCCACGTCGGCAACGGTGAGGCGCGGGAGCTTGGCGCGGTCCTCAGGCGCGTCGGGCTCGTTCTGCGCGCGGCGAAGCTCCTGCTCGGCGGCCACGATCTTCTCGAGCTCGGCGTCGGTCATGGCGTCCTTGCGCGCAGCCAGGCGCTCCTCCTCGGGGTCGCCCGCGCCCTCCGCGTCGGGCACGAGGTCAACGAGCGCCCAGTGCTCGCTCTTGAGCACAAGCTCCTCGAGCAGCTCCTCAAAGTAGCGGTCACCGAGGTGCGCGCGCAGATCGGTAAAGATCTGCCGGTACTTGAGGGCGAGCGTGGCGGCGTCGTCGCTGTAGAGCCACGTCGAGAGCGCGTCGAGTGCGAGAACCACGCCGTCGGCCATGCCGTAGTCGCGCTGCCGCAGGTCGTACTCGTTGCTCGAGATCGTGGCCTCGAGGCGGTCGCGCGGGATGCCCGTCTGCACGAGTTCGCGGCAGGTGTCGAGAACAACGGAGCGGAGCCTCTCGGCGGCGTCCTCCTCGGCGCCGCGCAGCAGGATGAGCTCGTAGGGCTGCAGGCAGGCCGCCTGCGTGTAGGACTGCACGTCGCCGCCCAGGCCCGCGTCGAGAATGGCGCGCTTGACCGGCGCCTCGTTGGAGCCGAGGAGCGTCTCGAACAGCACGTCCGCGGCGATAACGCGCTCGCGGTCGAGCACGTTGCCGATCACGTAGGAGAGACCTGCCTGGGCGTTCTCGGGCGTGGTGGCCATGCGCACGGTCTCGCGCGCGCACACGGTGGGCTCAGACGGTTCGAGCGGGTAGGGGCCCGCGGCGCGCGCCGCCTCGAGGTCCACGTCGGCGGCGGTGCCGGAGGCGCGCTTGGCGTTTTCGGCAGCCTCGTGGGCGGCGTCGGAGAGGTAGTTCTCGTGCAGGAACGCGAGCTCGCGCTCGATGTGCAGGTTGCCGTAGAGCACGATGTAGCTGTTCTTGAGGTTGTAGTGCCGCGCGTGCGTGGTCACGAACTCCTCGTAGCTGAGCTCGGGGATGTGGCGCGGGTTGCCGCCCGACTCGCAGGCGTAGGCGGTGCGCGGGAAGAGCGCGCGGCTCACGGCGCAGTCGAGCACGTCGGACGGATCCGAAAGCGCGCCCTTCATCTCGTTGTACACGACGCCGTTGACCCGCAGCCGCCCGTCGCGCACCGAGCCGCCCTCGGGCACGTCGAGCTCGTAGTGCCAGCCTTCCTGCTCAAAGATGGCGGGCTTGAGGTAGATCGCGGGGTTGAGAACCGCGTCCATGTAGACGTCCATGAGGTTGAGCAGGTCCTGCTCGTTGGTGGACGCCACAGGGTAGACCGTTTTGTCGGGGTAGGTCATGGCGTTCAGGAACGTCTGCATGGAGGTCTTGATGAGGTCGACGAACGGCTCTTTGACCGGGAACTTGAGCGAGCCGTTGAGAACGGAGTGCTCGAGAATGTGAAACACGCCGGTGTCGTTGACGGGCGGCGTCTTGAAGCCGATGGCAAAGGCCTTGTTCTCGTCGGCGCAGCTGATCCAGAGCGCGCGGGCGCCCGACTCCTCGTGGCGCAGCTCGTAGGCGCACGCGTCGAGCTCGTCGATGCGCTCGGTACTCACAACGGCAAAGCCGCTGACGGGCGCGCCCTGCGCCAGGGCGGCGTCGAGGGCGGCCGCGGGCTCGGGGCAGCCTCTCGGGCTGGCGGCGGCGGGTTCGGTCTGGTTTGCAGAAATGGAGGTTTCGGGCGAAGTCATGGCGCTCCTCGCGTTCGTGCGGACAGCGCCCGGGGCTGCCGGGCGCGACATACCGGTAAGTATACCTAGCGGCACCGGTTTTATTCCGTTGCCCGTCAGGTTGGGAAGGTGCCTTGCCAGCCGGGCGCCGCGCCCGCGGCGGCTCACGCTCCGAGCGGGAGACGGGGCAGGCTTGTGTGCATCGTGTGACGGCTCGGAAGGCGATCCGGCCTTGCTGCTGCGCGCGGTTTAGGGGGCTAAAGCAGGGGTGCAACGCGGCCTGACGATGCGCCCCTCGTCACGTAAGATGCAGGTCGGACCCCATGACGCCGCCGCTTTGGGCCATGCTGGCGCGCTGCGGCGCAGGCGGGGTCGGGCGTCGGGCGAGGCGCCTCGGCAAATGCGGATTCGGCGAGAAGGGCAACCATGGCGGCAAGCGAAGCGACGGTGCGGCACGAGAAGAGCAGGGCAGCGCAGGCAGGCCCTGCCGCGAAGCCTCTGGCGCTCGCCGGAGTGGACGCCCAGACGGCCCGCCGCCGCAAGAGGGCCGCGCGCAAGCTGGCCCGTGCCAAGATGAACCAGGCGTTGACGCGCGGCATCCTCTGCGCTTTGATCGGCGGCACGTGCTGGGGCTTCTCGGGCACCTGCGCGAGCTTCCTGTTTGAGAACTACGGCCTCGAAACGCCGTGGCTCGTGTGCGTGCGCCAGACGGTCGCCGGTCTGCTCTTTCTCGTGTACGCGCTCGTTGCCGACCGTCAGCGCCTGGCTGAGCTCTTCCATAACAAGCGCGACCTGCTGTCGGTCCTCGTGTTTGCGCTCGGCGGTCTGCTCTTCAACCAGTTTGCCTACCTGGGGGCGGTAAACGCCACCAACCCCGGAACGGCGACGGTGCTGCAGTGCCTGCAGCTCGTGCTCATCATGGGCTACTCGTGCGTCACGGCGCGCCGCGCGCCGCGCAAACGCGAGCTTGCGGGCCTGGTGCTTGCGCTGTTCGGCACCTACCTCATCGCCACCGGCGGAAACCCCGCCGAGCTTTCGATCCCTCTTAACGGCCTGGTGCTCGGCCTTTGCTGCGCGCTCGGCGGCGCGCTGCTCACCATCTTGCCGGTGCGCGTGCTGCCGCGCTACGGCACGCCCATCGTCACGGGCCTGGGCATGCTCTTGGCCGGGCTTACCGCTTCGGCCTTCGTCCATCCTTGGAGCTACCAGGTGGCGCTCGACCCGCTGGGCTGGGGCGCGCTCGTCGTGCTCGTGGTGGTCGGCAGCTTCCTCGCGTACCTGCTCTACATGCAGGGCGTGGCCGACCTGGGCTCCATGCGCGCGAGCCTCATCGGCACGGTCGAGCCCATCTCGGCAACGCTTACGAGCGCGCTTCTGCTCGGCGTGGTCTTTGCGCCCACCGACCTCGTGGGCTTTGCCGCCATTATCGTCATGATCTTCTTGGTGGTGTAGCTCCGGCGGCCGCCCGGGCCACGCCCGCGGCGCCCGGGGCGGGCTTTTTGCCGCACCGCTTAACCGATCTGCCTGCAAAAACGCGGCCCCAGATGTTCCGGAGCCGCGCTTTGCGTTACGATGCGGCGCGCCCGCGATGTCGTGCCACGCCGCGTGTTGCCGCGCGCGGTCGCGCGGCAAGGGCTGCTACTTGACCACAAGGATGTCGCACTCGGTGTTGCGCAGCAGGAAGGTCGAGATCGAGCCCAGCAGCGCGTACTTGATGGAGCTCAGGCCGCGGGCTCCGCACAGCACCAGGTCGGGCTGGACCACGTCGAGCATCTCTTCCTTGAGGGTCTCGCGGATGCGGCCGGCGCGCACCATGACCTCGATCGACGGGATGGCGCCCGACGCCTCGGCCTCTTCGATCTGCGGGGCAATGGAGGAGCGGAACGCCTCCTCGAGCCCTGCGATCAGGTCGACCGGGTACGTGCCCGCCGTCTCGAGGGCGGTGGAGTCGATCACGTGCCCCACGACGAGCGGCGCGCCGTTGTTGGCGGCCACCTTGATGGCACGGGCGAGAACCTCGTCCTGCTGCTCGGTTCCGTCAAGAGCAACGAATACTTTCTTGTACCCCTCGTTCATATGACCCTCCTTTTCAAGTCGTTCCCGTGCAGCGCGCTTCGCTCGGGCGCGCCGGCAGCGGTGTTGTCGTCGTGGGCTTTATACCCCAAGGAGCGCTCCATGCGCCTGAACGGCGCAGTTTTTCGGCGAGCGTTTTCTGGGCTCGCCGAGATGCCGCGACCAGGGCGCATCGCTTCACCGATGATTGCATCTTTTCGCAGACCCGCGCTTCTCGGCTGCGCGCCTCGCCCGCTCCGTCATAATGGAGAGGCACCGGACTCACTCGCATCTAAACCGCATCCCGGTCCGCGCTTGAAGGAGGCATTTGTGGACGTTATCGAGCTGCTCAAATCCGCGTTTCTCGGCCTGGTAGAGGGCGTTACCGAGTGGCTGCCCATCTCTTCGACGGGTCACATGATCCTCGTCGAGGAGTTCGTGAAGCTCAACGTAACGCGCGAGTTCTGGAACATGTTCCTCGTGGTGATCCAGCTCGGGGCCATTCTCTCGGTGTGCGTGCTGTTCTTCCATGAGCTCAACCCGTTCAGCCCGAGCAAGGGCAAGGACGGCCGCCGCAACACGTGGGCGCTCTGGGGCAAGATCGTGCTCGGCTGCATACCCGCCGCCGCCATCGGCATCCCGCTCGACGACTTTATGGAAGAGCATCTTTACAGCCCTGTCGTGGTGGCTGGCGCGCTCGTCGTGTACGGCGTCGCGTTCATCGTGATCGAGGCCTGGCGCAAGCGCACGCTCAAGCGCCGCATCGAGGAGGAGGGCGTGGTCCCCGGCAGCCGTCCGCGCGGCTCGCACTTTGCCGCGCCTGCCGAGGCGGCAGAAGCCACCCCCGACGGCGACTTCGGCGCCATCACCACGGTCGAGGACCTGCCCGTGCGCACGGCCTTCGGCATCGGTTGCTTCCAGGTGCTCTCGCTCATTCCTGGCACGTCGCGCTCCGGCTCCACCATCATCGGCGGCTTGCTTTTGGGCTGCACGCGCGGCGTGGCGGCAAAGTTCACGTTCTTCCTGGCCATCCCCGTTATGTTCGGCGCCAGCGCCCTCAAGCTCGTCAAGTACGTGGTGCTCGACGGCGGAACGTTCGGCACCAACGAGATCGCCATCATGGCGGTGGGCTGCGCGGTTGCCTTTGTGGTCTCGCTCATCGCCATCCGCTGGCTCATGGGCTTTGTGCGCCGTCATACGTTCAGCGTCTTCGGCGTGTACCGCATCATCCTCGGCGCCCTCGTGCTCGTGTACTTCTTGGGGCTGCTCCCGGTGGGCGCGTAAACGCCGGCGGCAGTGCTGCAAAGCCGCAGAGACCGTGCTGCAAGGAGCCGCTCTTCGGAGCGGCTCTTCTTATGCGCGCTGCCACTTCCCATGTGCCGCGGGGCCGGGGCCCGTTGCCAGTCCGCCGGCATCTGAGGGCGGACCAGCCCGTGCGGCTCGGGTCCCGGGGTAATGGTGGGGTTGTGAGCGCGCGTTGGTGTCCGCGCGAGCGGCTATACTTTTGCTCGCTCACAAACGACGGGGAGAACCACATGCCTAAGGACCTGCCCTGGGAGAAGAGCGCGCCCGCGGCGCGCGGCACATTT
>CASEEV010000064.1 GCA_949287065.1 uncultured Collinsella sp. | reverse complement strand
TGGGCCACGCGGGCCATGGCGAGATACATGCCGACCTCTGAGCACTCGCCCTCGAAGTTGGCACGCAGGTCGTTGACGATGTCCTCGGGAACCTCGGGGAGCTTGCCGACGCCCACGACGTGCTCGGCAGCCCAGCTCATCTCGGTCTCAGACTGCTTGATGAAGCGGTCGCCGGAGACGCCGCACTGGGGGCACTTGAAATCGGCGGGCAGCTCCTCGCCGTCGAACTCCTCAACGTAACCGCAGACGGGGCAGACAAACTTCATTGCTGTTCTCCTTTACCATTGGCGATTAAGGCGCGCCGACCCTTGCGGGCCCTCATCGGCGCAGACTCAGCATAGCACAGTTTTCTGCTGCTTAATTTGTCACATTTTTCGCAATTCGGCGGGTGCCGATACGCAAGGCTAAGCGGTCTTGCCCTTCTTCATAAGGGCCGATCCCACGGGATACGCAACAAGCCCAAGCAGTGCTATCGTTGCCGCCAGCGCATCGAGTGCCCCGCCCAACACGGCGTCTTTGACCGCAAATGCGCGCACGAACTGGCTTGCGATGAGAAGGGCGTAGACCGTGCCGACATAGCGGAGAACCCTGCCTTTGACTCCGGTGAACTCGCTGTCGGTGTTGCCGACGATGCCGCGCATGACGTCCATGGTCCCTCCCCGCCTCGGCGCTACAAATGAAGGCTCGTGCCTTTACCTACACGCTACCCAGCGTTTTGCAAGCAACGGTCATGCTTCTGTTAGGGTGCGGTAAGGATTTCGGCACTGAGGCGGTAAGCGAGCGCGCGGCTTGCTGAAACGCCGGAAGGCGCACGCTCAGGGACGCCCTTAGCTGACGCGCCTCACCCGCAGCGCGCACACCGGATCGCCCGCGAGGATGGACTTCTCAGCAGCCACCTCAAAGCGCTCGTCGAACCACAGCTCATGCATCACGAGCGTCACGCTCTGTTGCGCGCAGGCGCAAAGCCCAGGGTCGTGCAGGTATCCCTGAACATGCAATGGGCAGGAGCACTCTTCAAACGTGAGCTCCCATTCTCTTCTCGGCTCCACCACGGTCGCGCAAACGCCGGGCGCCTCGCCGAGAAGCTCAAAAAACGCGTCCAGGTCCCCGCCAGCCCGCTCGAAGAGTGCCCCGTACTTCTCCATGGTGCCTTGGGCAAGGCAATTGCGCGCGCACGCCCTGAAGATCCGATCGCGCTGAGGTGCCCCCAGCGTAGAGACCCCCTGCATGAACCCAGAGAACCAATAGGAGATGTCGTGATGGTCGTCGCGCTCCGCCATGGCATGCCTCCCTTGTGCCCAACGCTCTTCTTTTATGGTTCTCTACCCTGGCCGTGCAGGCTCCAACGCAGCAGGCGCTCGCAAACCGGCAAACGCACCCCAGAGCCACGCGAGCGGGAAGGCACTTCGCGCGCAGGCGCGCTATGATGTGAGGCAACCTGCCGAGCACCGATTGGAGAGCGCGATGAAGCTCTTTGCCTTTGCGATCAGACCCTACGACGAGCTCCCTTGCCTCGAAGCCATGAGCCGCGAGTTGGGTTTTGAGTACGGCTGGACGTCTGAGTACCCAACGCTCGAGAACGCTGAGCTTGCACGCGGCGCCGACGCGCTCAACATCATCACCAACCCCATGACGCCGGAACTACTCGACCGCTACCACGAGCTCGGCATCTGCGCCATCGCCACGCGCTCCATCGGCTACGACCATATCGACATGACGCACGCCAGAAAGCTCGGCATGCGCATAGCGCACGCAGCCTACCCGCCCGAGGGTGTTGCCGACTACACGATCATGCTCATCCTCATGGCGCTGCGTCGCGCTAAGTTCGTGTTCCGGCAGGCCGCCGTTCAGGACTTTGGCCTGTCGGGCAAAATCGGGCGCGCGCTCAAGTCGTGCACCGTGGGCGTGGTGGGAACGGGTGCCATAGGGTCGTGCGTCATCCGCGAGCTCGCGGGCTTCGGCTGCCGCATTCTCGCCTGCGACCCCTTCCCGTGCGACGAGGTCCGCGCGCACGCCACGTACATGGAGCTCGACGAGCTCCTCGAGAAGTCCGACATCGTTACGCTGCACGCGCCCGGCCTGCCCGAGAACCACCACATGATCGGAGAGCGCGAGCTCGGCATCATGCACCAGGGCGCGCTCATCGTCAACGCCGCCCGCGGCACGCTCATCGATACCGCCGCCCTTATCAGCGCGCTCGAGTCGGGCCACCTGGGTGGTGCGGCGCTCGACACCATCGAACACGAGGCAGGTCTCTACTATCTCGACAAGACCCGCGACGTCCTCTCCAACCGCGACCGCGCCATCCTCATGGCGCTTCCCAACGTCGTCGTCTCGCCGCATATGGCCTTCTACACCGAGGAAGACGTGGCGGGCATGGTCCGCAGCACCTGCGAGGCGCTTCTCGCCTTCAGCCGCGGCGAGGCGTCGCCGTACGAGGTGAAGTAACAAAAAGGGCGGCAGCCGCACCTCCGCGGTTGCCGCCCACAATAAGCCGCTCGACTGTTGAGGAACGCGCTTAAAACGTAACGTTGCCGAACTCGGAAAGCTCGATGCCCTCGTTGTGCTCTACGGCCCAGTCGACGTTCCACGGGCTCGTGAAGAGCAGGAGCTTGCCGCCGCGCATGTCCTGCACGCGCAGGGTGTCGTGCGTGAGGTTGAGCGCACGGACCTCGGCATCGGTGTGCTCGCCGACGATCCAGCGGATGTCGGTGTAGCCGAGGGGCTGGCGGCGCACCTCTACGTGATACTCGCTGCGCAGGCGCTGCTCGAGAACCTCGAACTGCAGCGTGCCGACCACGCCCACAATGACGCTCTCCATGCCGGCGCCGAGCTCGCGGAAGATCTGGATAGCACCCTCTTGGGCGAGCTCCTCCATGCCCTTCACGAACTGCTTGCGCTTGAGGGTGTCGACCTGGCTGACGCGCGCGAAGTGCTCAGGGGCGAAGGTGGGGATACCCGCGAACTGCACGCGGCGCTTGGGAGCGCAGAGCGTGTCGCCGATGGAGAAGATGCCCGGGTCGAAGAGACCCACGATGTCGCCCGCGCACGCCTCGTCGACCGTGGCGCGGTCGTCGGCCATCATCGCCGTGCCCGTGGCGAGCTTGATCTTGCGGTTGCCCTGCACGTGCCAAGCGTCCATGCCGCGCACGAACTTGCCCGAGCAGATGCGCAAAAAAGCAATGCGGTCGCGGTGGTTCTTGTCCATGTTGGCCTGGATCTTGAAGACGAAGCCCGAGAAGTCCGGGTCCGCCGCCTCCACCTGGTTGCCGGTGAGCGCGTCGGTGTGCGGCGAGGGCGCGGGCGCGAGGCGCAGGAAGTCCTTGAGGAAGGGCTCCACGCCGAAGTTGGTGAGCGCCGAGCCGAAGAAGACCGGCGAGAGCTTGCCCGCGCGCACGGCGTCGAAGTCGAACTCGTCGGCAGCGCCGTCGAGAAGCTCGATGTCGTCCATCAGGTTGCGGTGGTTCTCCTCGCCGATGAGCTCGTCGAGCGCGGCGTCGCCGAGCTCGGCCTCGACCTCGTCGACCTTCTTGGTGGCGTTGGCGCGGCCGTCGCCCTCGAAAGCGAGCACGTGGCGGCTCGCGCGGTCAAAGACGCCGCGGAACGTGCGGCCGTTGCCGATGGGCCAGTTCATAGGATAGGTGCTGATGCCGAGCACGCTCTCGATCTCGTCCATGAGGTCAAAGGGGTCGCGCGTCTCGCGATCGAGCTTGTTCACGAAGGTGAAGATGGGGATGCCGCGCAGGGCGCAGACCTTGAAGAGCTTGACGGTCTGGGCCTCGACGCCCTTGGCGCCGTCGATAACCATGACCGCGGCGTCGGCGGCCATGAGCGTGCGGTAGGTGTCCTCCGAGAAGTCCTGGTGGCCGGGGGTGTCGAGGATGTTCACGCAGCAGCCGTCGTAGGTGAACTGCAGCACCGACGAGGTGACCGAGATGCCGCGCGCCTTCTCGATGTCCATCCAGTCGGAGACGGCGTGCTTGGCCGAGCTCTTGCCCTTGACCGAGCCGGCACTCTGAATGGTGCCGGTATAAAGCAGGAGCTTCTCGGTGAGCGTGGTCTTGCCCGCGTCGGGGTGAGAGATGATGGCGAACGTGCGGCGCGACGCGATCTCGTCTGCCAGACTTGGCATAGCGTGTTCCTTCCCTGCCGCACGCGCATGGCGAGAAGGTCTCGGCGCACATCGTACGACGTATTGCTCTGTTCGTTTTGCCTGAGCTATTGTAGCGGGAATCGCGCGCTCGGGCGCACGCGCTCGCCCGAGGCCACAGGCCTTCCACGGCAATCACGGCGACGTGGCGCGCGGCGGCACCGCGATCGGGGTACATAGATAGGGTCAAGCGTCCCTCTTAGAGAAAGGACCCCCATGGACGAAGTGCTGGCCTATCTCAAGGAGAACCCCACCTACTTCCTCGCCACGGTTGATGCCGACGGCAACCCGCAGGTGCGCCCCTTTGGCACCATCGCCAAGTTCGAGGGCAAGCTCTATATCCAGACCGGCAAGGTCAAGCCGGTTTCGGACCAGATGATCGCGCATCCGCGCGTGGCCATCAGCGCCGTTGACACCAAGGGCGGCTGGCTGCGCCTCGAGGCCGACGCCGTGCTCGACGATAGGGTCGAAGCGCGCGAGGCCGTGCTCGGCGAGTACCCCGAGCTGCAGAACATGTACGCGGCAGACGACGGCAACTGCGAGGTATTTGCACTTGAGAACGCAACCGCCACGTTCTGCTCGTTCACCGCAGAGCCCAAAACCATCACGTTCTAATCAAGAGCCGCAGCATCTAAGGCCACAACACGAGAAGGGCGAGCCTCGTAGCTGAGCCGCGCCCTTCTCTTAGGCCTCGGTTGCCAGCTCGTCGGCAGATATCGACTGCATCCAGGCAATGTAGACGTTCGGGTAATGCCCGTAGAGGACCTGCATGGGATTCACGTCGGCGAGAAGATCTCGCACGAGCGCAAAGACACCGCCCGCACTGGCGAGGTCGTCCGCGGTGGGTATCTCGCGGCCCAGATCCTCGACGAGCTTGTCGACATGCTCGCGGTCCTCGGGTACATAGGGGGACTCTACGCCCGTGTTGGCCTCGAAGATCTCGCACATGCCCTCGTGTTTCTCGGCAAAGCCGTCGTCGCCATAGCCAGGAAGCCAGAGGTCGTTGCCGTAGCGCTCGTAGCCCCAGGATGCCAGAGGCAGGCGCGGCACCATATCGCTCGGGTTCATGATGCTGAAGATGTTGTCGTAGAGCGCGTCGTGCGCTGTCGAGAACGTGGTGACCGCGGGTGTGGCAAAGGTGTAGCAGTAGATGCTCTCGAGCGGCGCCAATACGCGGAGCCCCTGCGACATCTCGTCGGCGTAGGCGGCGGCGATGTTGGCAGCGGCCGCCCCGCGGGAATGCCCGCAAAACAGGAGCGCCATGTCATCGGTACCGTCGAGCTGGGCCTCCTCGGTAATGCGCTCCGTAAGATCGTCCACGATCTCACGGGCTGCCTGCGAGAAGCCCTCGTGGGTGATCTCGTCCATCTCGTATTCGGCATCGTTGCCCAGGTTGACGTCGCTCAGCCATTCCGATCCGTAGCTGCCGCGAATCGACACCAGGTAAAGCGTTTTCTCGCTTCCGTCCTCGCCGGTCATGTACTTTTTTGCAACGGAATAGGCGACGACGTCGTCAGCGCCTACGATAAAGTCGACGATTTCGTCAAACACCTCGCTGCGGTACTGATAGGAAGCGGTAGAAATCTCCTCGAACCCGAGTTTGGCAAGCGCGTCCTCCATGTACGCTGGAGAGTCAGAGCCGGCCTGATAGTAAGCGGACTCGGAGTTCGCAATGGCCGAAAGCACAGAGCAGGTGGACGCGAGCTCGTGGTTGTACTCGGTCGGGTCTTGGAAGAACCATGCGTCGTCCCACGAGATGCCCGTCGAAACCGTTCCCGCACCTGCAGCCATGGTCGTAAAGTCAACCGAAACCTCGAAGGGGCCCTCGTGGTCCGAAACGCCCACGAGCGCGCGGGCCTCCGAAGGCGGCGCGACCGCGCCGACCTCGAGCTTGCGCTCTTCGAGTCGATGGTGCACCGCGATGCCGAGGCACACTCCCCCAACGGCAAGGGTCGCGACGAGAACCGCAAGGATCCTCAGCGCCCAGCGGCGCCGACGCGCGCTCATGCCGCACCTGCCGCAACAGCCGAACCGGTGTCGGACCCGGCGTCGGAGGCGCCCGCGGCGACCTCCTCGATTCCCGACGTGTCGATACGGGCGGAATCGTTCGGAGTGATCGTCATGCTCTCAAAGCGATGTTCCATGTAGGCATTGTCGTAGTTGGTGGCAAAGAACTCCTCGACGGGCGTCGTCTGCTCGATGCCCGACAAGCGCTCGAACCAGCAGTCGAGGGCCTCGAGCGTCATGATGCCGTTCACGAGCATAAGCGCGGCGCAAAGAGCCGTTACCGCGTAACGCGCGCGCCACGGGATAAGGTTGATGAGCTTGAGCATCCACGGCAGGCAGAATTTGATCCACACGAACCCGAGCGCTCCCCACATGCACATAAACAGCGCGCTCGTACGACCCCCGAAGAGCGCTGCGATGGGGTCGGGAAAGAGCCCGAAGATCGTTGAGCCTGAGTAATCCCAAGCGACGGCACCAAAGCCCATCTCCATGAAGAGCGCGGTTGCCGCCTCGAAGAGTCCGCCGATAACTGCGGACACGACGAAGATGATGACGGGGTTTGCCTTGTAAAAGCGGTTGAGCGCCACCGTCATGAGCACTGCGCCGAATCCGTAGATGGGCGAGAAGGGCCCGAACAGCAGGCCGGCTCGGTCCTGAATCTCGCCGGGCACCACAACAGCGAAGTGATACACCGTCTCTATGATCAAGCCCAAGACGCAGCAGACCACGAACACCCAGAACAGGTTGAAGAAGTTGAGCTCGATGTACCCCTTGCCCTCGAAGTCGCGTCCGAGCAGACCCGCCTCGGCGCGCTGCCACGTCTCGAGGTTCTCCATCTTGCGCCTGAAGCGACGCTCCTTGATCAGGCTCGGATCGACGGTCACCGAAATGGCGATCACGATAAAGAGCTGGATGAAATCGGGGACCAGCGAAACGTCGACGCCCTGCGTCATGAGCCTGAGCACGATCTGAGCTATCGACGAGGCGATAAGCGCGTACGACCATAGCGCGGCGTTGCGCCTCATGCTCTTGCGCAGCGAATGCCCAAACGCGATCAGGGCAACGCCGTTGACTACCGTGAACACATACGATATCGCCAGCAAGATCACGGGCAGCGTCGGATCGGTGCCCACGATGATCATGCTCGGGTCGGTCTGCAAAGCCCAGGTCACAAGCCCCGCGAACATCACGACGGCAAAAAGCGTGTACACGCCGAGCACCATACAGAGAAGACCGTAGACCCTCAGCTCCGGGGGAACTTCGCGCGTGCGGCATCCGCCTTCCGACGCAGCCGTCTCCTGAGAGAGCGACATTTGTTCGTCAGTTTGCCTCTTTCCCATATTCGACTCCTCTGCCGTGATCGGCGCCCGTCGTCGACGCGCACCGCAATCGTCTGCTAGCTGCGAAGATACCGGCAATCGACGCACTCCGCAAACCGATATTCAAGCGTTGATTGATTTTTGCGGCATTGCTCAATCAACTATTTGACCGCTGCTTCACACGATGAGTATTGTTTCTTGGTTATATATGCGCGTAAGTTCGAATACACCGCGAGGGAACCACGTGAATATTCGACAGCTCCAGTTTTTCTGCCAAGCGGCGCGTACGGGAACCTTCTCGGCAGCCGCCCGCAACGAAGGCGTCTCGACTCAGGCTATCTCGAAGTCCATCCACGACCTCGAGAACGAGTTTGGCGAAGCGCTGTTCATCCGCGCCGGAAAGGGCATGCGCATCACGCCTTTTGGCGAGGCGATCCTCGACTCTGCGCGCGAAGCCGTCAACGGTTTCGAAGCGGTCGAGCGCACGGTTGCCACGTGGCAGCAGTCGCAAGGCCCCCGACAGGACCTTCGCGTTGCCCTGATCGCCCCTCCCTTTGCCAAGCACGAGCTGATCTGCGGCATCGTCGGACGGCTCATGTCGCACGCGATCGGAGTGCCCACCAAGATCTCCGTCTCGCTCGGACCGAGCGCGTTGGCCGATCTAAAGGCGGGCACGATAGACGCCATGTTCACCATCGGCGAGCTCCAGACGCCGCGATGCACCTGCACAAAAATAGGAACAGTGCTGCCCGGGGTCTTTTTGGGACGCAACCACCCGCTCGGACGCAAGAGAGCGCTGACGTTCAAGGACCTTGAGCCCTACCCTGTTCTGTATTCCGAGGACATCGACCGATTCAACGATACGATCCTCGTCACCTGCCTCAATTGCGGTCTCGCCTCCCCCTTGCGCAAGATCGACACCGACGAGGGCGTGATGGACCACCTCGAGAACCAAAACGGCTACATTCTTGGCGTCAACCTCAAGGCGCTGAGCATCAAGCCGTTCGCCATGATGCACGACTTGGACCCAAATGATGCGCCAGCGATACCCATCTGCCTCGTCTTGTGCGATGAGCCCAGGCGCTACGAAGTCGAACGTCTCGACCAATTCGTCCGCAACGAGTTCTCGCTTATGAAGAAGCTCTTCAACGCGGAAGGGTCCGTCGACGGATATTAGGCGGCTCCCCTGCCCGGCGCGCGGTTTACAATCGTTGACAACTGCGCGAGTTTGGGAGGAGCCCTCATGCCAGATTTCAAGAACGTCCGCGTGATCACGCACAGCGCCATTCGCATCGAGGGGGCCAAGGGCACGGTCGTCTATTTTGACCCCTTCGGCCTCACCGATGCCGACGCGACGCACGATGCCGGCTACGTGCTTATCACGCACACCCATTTTGATCACCTCTCACCGGAGGACTTTGCCCGAGTGGCCAATAAGCAGACCGTGGTTGTCGCACCGGCAAGCGCTGCCGCAGACGCGGAGAAGCTCCGCAGCCCCAGCGTGCGCCTCATGAGCCCCGGCGACATGCTCGAGCTGCCCGGCATCCACATTGAGGCGGTGCCTGCGTACAACACCGACCCGTCGCGCCTCGCAAATCATCCGCAGGCAAACGGATGGCTCGGATACGTTGTTACGTTGGACGGCGAGCCCACGCGTTATTTCGTCTCGGGCGACACCGACCAAAATGCCGACAACGAGAAGGTCTCCTGCGACGTGGCGCTCCTGCCCATCGGCGGAACGTACACGTGCGATGCGCGCCAGGCAGCCGCCTTTGCAAACGCGTTGCATCCCCAAGCCGTCATCCCGACGCACTACGGCTCCATCGTGGGAACACGCGCTGATGCCGACGTGTTTGCCGCAGAGGTTGACCCTGAGATCGCCGTGCTGAAGAAACTGGAGCGCTAGACCGTGTACGGCAAGCGAGACGCACTCGAGCTACTCGACCGCGAGAAGATCGCCTACGAGCTCTACGAGCACGAGGCCGTCTTCACCGTGGAGGAGGCTAAGCAGGCCGGCATCCCCCACCCCGAGCTCGGCGCCAAGAACCTCTTCCTACGCGACGACAAACACCGCGCGTATTACCTCATCTGCCTGCCAGACGAGAAGAGCGTCTCGCTCAAGGAGATCCAAACGCGCATCGGCTCGCGCCGCCTCTCGTTTGCCAGCGCTCAAGACCTGCATGAGATGCTCGACCTCATCCCGGGTGCTGTCACGCCCCTCGGCGCGCTCAATGATGCTGAGGGGCGCGTCGAGGTCGTGTTCGACCAGGCGCTCCTCGACGCCGGAAGCATTACCGTGCACCCGTGCGACAACACCGCGACCGTGCTTCTCGCCACAGCGGACCTGATCGCGCTGCTGCGCCGACACGGCCACGACGTCCACGTAGTTGACCTATAGCGCTCCGACAATGCGCGACGCACTGCGTCTCGAATTGCACACACGTTGCGCGCGCGTTCTTGACACTACGTGCCAAGGATCTCCAGGCCTATGATCCAAGTGCCTGCCTCTCTTTGGATCGCTCGCAGTGCCGAACTCCCTTCTCGATGTAGCGACGTTTCTCGATTGTAGGGACCAGGACGTTCACCGCGGCGTAGTGTGCCTAGGCAGAACTTCACAAGGATGAACTCATGCAAAACTGGGAGCTTGCTGCGACGGACCAGAAGCTCAACCAAATCGTCCCCCTCGCGAAGGAGGCCTACCATGGAGTATATTCCACGGTCGTACAGGCTGTCCCCGGCAGTGACTTCACCGTCTACGCCTATTATTCCGACGGGACGGTTCGTCTCGCAAACATCCGGCCGCTCATTGCGCGCGGCGGCGTGTTTGCCCCCCTTGCCGACGAGGCTGTCTTCCGGAGCAGTCTGACAGTACTTAATGACGCGGTTGCCTGGGACCTTGAGGGGAACCGCGACGAAGCCGCGTGCATCGATCTCGACCCCGCGAAGATGTATCGAGAGAGCCCGTAGTCGATGACCCGCTCGATGCGGTTGCCTAGCTGGGCTGACATGGCGCCGTCGAGCTGCTCATGCGAGAGAAGTGACGCGTGTTTCACACCCTCAACGAGACTGGGCGGGATCAATCTCTCACATTGGCTGGCAAGCTCGCGTCAGTTCTGCGCTACACGCTGGAACCCCCTGCAAAAAGCCCGAGGGGGACACGAAGACTTAAGAGCGTGATAGAGGAACACTCTTCCCGTCGTGGGAACGCGCGTAGGCAACGTACCAGTCGGGCGCTGCGGGGGCGCGGCCCGACTCGATCCTGGGGAAAAGCTCGCGCGGAGCAACTGCCACTGCGTGGACGGCAACGCCATAAACCAGCAGCTCACCCCACAGCGTGACGTCGGTAAGATGCGCGTCGCGCGTGCGCGTAAGTTCGACGAGAAAGCGTTGGAACGCATGGCAGCGCACGAGCAACGCTCGCCCCTCGGCCGTATACACCTCGCGTGGCCGCGAGTATGCAACCGTCGCAGCTAGCCCCGGAAGTCCGAAGATGATCATGGGCAGCACGTCAAAGCCCACGAACAGAAATGCCCCAAGAACATAGACAGCGAGAAGCACGACGGCAAGCCAGAAAAGCGACGGCGAGACACCCTTTACGAGATGGCGCTCGTGCATGTCGTTGGTTGCCATCTTGGACAGACGACGGCTCTGGCGCGTGAGGTAGGCGGGCACCTCAAACCGGACCTCCGCAAGCTCCTCCGCCGTGATGCTCGTTCGGCCGTCAGCAAAAACCAGCTCGAGCGCCAAGCGCTCGTACGCTGTGAGGAGTTCGGGGCGCACGTCAGGCGCAAGCGAGATGCGAGAGGTATAGCGCTCGAGGCCAGCAGCACGCTGGGCGAGCGTCTTTGCCGCGCGGGCCTCATCCATTCGGTCGTCAATTCTCAGGCACGGGCGCGCCACGGAAACGCGTTCGATCCGCACGGCCCCCTTTCGCTCGAGGGCAAGCACGGTCGCGGTAACACCGGAAAGCACGAAGTCCTCGTCCATCACGCGCGCCAGGAGCATCGGCTCGTCGGTGGTGGGAGGCTCGCGCAGGTAGCCGTCGCGCATGTCTGAGCGATCAACGTGCGCGAAGCGGGCGCGGTCCGACAGGCGCACCATGACAAGGGCAAGCACGTACGGAAGGATGACATAGTAGAGGAAGTTGGTGACAACGCTCATCTTGGCCCCCTAATTGTCACTTGCGACATTGTGCTCGTGGACCGCCACCTTAAAGAGTTTCTCGAGCGCACGCAACGGCGAGGGAAAGCCCTCTGCTGGCTCGGCAAGAAACCACGCGATGCCCTTGTCGCCCGAGCGGCGCGCAAGCTCTGCCACAACCTCGTCGCTGAGCCCAAACGCCAGCGCAAAGCGCAGCGTGCGGTCGACACGCTCCGGCGCCCCTGACAGCGCCTCGCCCGAGCGATAACGCTGAACAATCCAACGACGATGCGCGTCGGCGCGGGCGAGCACGTCCTGAAGCTTGTCGGTGTTAGCCCTTGCTCCAAGCGAGCCTCGAGCAAAGATGAAAGCCATGAACCCGCCGATCACGACGGCGACGGCGGAAAGACCGGGCAGCGTCGTAAACGCAATAAGGCACGACCCCACGATTAACTGCGCCAGCATGAAGACGGTGGCCGCATTGCCGCCGCCGTCCTTCTCGGAGAGATCCCCCGCGACAAGCGCCTGGTCGCCGGCGCACTTGGTGAAGCTGCGAACGGGACCGTGCGCGTCATCGGGCTTTTTCACGTAGCGCGCGATGGCGCCACCGACCGTCTTGTCGAGCGAACCCGCCGGCAGGCACATGCGCACGGTCGCGGAAGCGAGGTCCGCCTTCTGCAGCACGCCCTGGTCGAGCACGTCAAAGCGATAGGCCCCCTCAGCCGGTGAGCTCGTTGGCGTCATGGAAATCCGTCCGTCGCGAACGAGGGAGAGCACCGAGAGCGCAAAAACCCGACCGCCGACCTCGCCGCAAAACGGGACTCCGACTGCCTCCGGCTCAAGGCCCGAGGGCAGCTCGTCAAGCAGATCTTCCGAGAAGATCGCTGCTTTGGGAACCTGATCCTCAACGCGATCCCGACGCGCCGCGCAGGCCCGCGCAACAAGCAACACGACAAGCGGAATGCCGAGAAACACCGCGACAAAGGCGATGTTTACGAACTCCTGCGTAACCGGAGCACCCGCCAGGAGCCCCTGCCCGAACAACGTCTCAACGCCCAACAAACCCACCCCTTTCTCAGGGGCACGATAGCAGACTCACGTTAGCGCAATGTAAGGGGGGCCATAGTTTTTTCTACGAGGGAACGTCGAGCAAAGCGGGCACAACGCCCCGAGGTCAGCTCGCCAGCTGCGCCTTGAAACCTTCGCCCCAGGTTTTGAGCGCGTCGATCACCGGGGCAAGGCTCTCCCCCAGCGGCGTGAGCGAGTACTCCACGCGCGGCGGCACCTCGGCAAAGACCTCGCGGTGCACGAGCCCGTCGGCCTCCATAGCGCGCAGCTGGCTCGTGAGAACCTTCTGAGACACGCGCCCCACCCCGCGCTGGAGCTCGCCAAAACGTTTGGTGCCGCCCAGAAGCTCGCGCAGAATAAGCACCTTCCACTTGTCGCCAATGAGCGAGAGAGTGGTCTCCACCGGACACGCCGGCCACTCACGATGCTTGAGATTCTTCTCGTCCACCGCAGTTCACCGCCAATAGTTACTTCGAGGTACTTACCGCACTATATTGTGCCTACTTTCTCTTTCACACTGGTGGAGAGACTATACCGGTGTCAGCAGGAACACAAGAGAAAGGAACCGCAATGTCCGAGAAGAACCTCGAGGTCGCCGTCGTCGCCGCCAACGGCCGCGTGGGTCAGCTCGTGGTGGAGGAGGCCACGCGCCGCGGCATGGACGTCACCGCCGTCGTGCGTAGCGAGAACAAGACCGCTGCCGAGAAGAGCCTCGTGAAGGACGCGCTCGAGCTCACCGCCGCCGACCTCGGCGGCTTTGACGCCGTGGTGGACGCCGCGGGCGGCTGGACGCCCGAGACCATCCCCGCAATCACCAACGTGGCCGTTCACCTGGCGGACTGCGTGGCCGGCACGCCCACGCGCCTTGTCGTCGTGGGTGGCGCGGGCAGCCTCTTCGTGAACCCGGAGCACACCGCCACCGTTGACCAAGGTCCGGACTTCCCCGAGGACTGGAAGCCGCTCTCGGCCGCGCACGGCGCAGCACTGGCCAACCTGCGCGAGCGCACGAACGTCGAGTGGACCTACGTCTCCCCCGCCGCCGATTTCCAGGCAGATGGCGAGCGCACCGGCGAGTACACGCTTGCCGGAGAGGAACTCACGCTCAACGCAGCCGGCGAATCCCGCGTGAGCTACGCCGACTACGCCATCGCGATAGTCGATCTCCTCGAGAGCGGCGAGCATGTGCGCGAGCGCGTCTCCGTGGTGAGCAAGTAAGCACGACGAGAAGGGCGGGTGACGACCATGACGCAGGACGAGCGCAGGCGCTATCTCATTGACGCGCTGCTCGCGGAGCGTGCGGACGGCGAGAAAGTCGTGGTGCCGGAAGGCACCGACAACCAGCGTGCCCTCCTGCGCGCGCTCATGAACGTTCGCCCGCCCGCACCCGTGGCGGCAGAGGTGTTGGAGGTGCAGGACGCCTACCTCGCGGAGCGCCTGCGGGAGCACGGCGGGGCGGTGGACGCGGCGGCGCTAGCGCCCGTTAACGCAGCAGACCCCGCGCTCTCCCGCGTGACACTCTGGCGCGGGGACATCACGCGCCTCGCGGCGGATGCCATCGTGAACGCCGCCAACGACCAGAATGTATTTCTCCCGGCTGACCAGCGCATCTACCAGGAACTTCTCGACGGAGCTCGAGCGGCTCGCCACCGCGCTTGACGCGGCCGACGCCGTGCTCGTGGGCGCCGGGGCCGGCCTCTCCACGGCTGCCGGGCTCACGTACTCCGGGGCGCGCTTCCGCGAGCACTTCTCCGACTTCATCGGGCGCTACGGCTTCACGGACATGTACTCCGGCGGATTCTTCCCGTTCCCATCCGAGGAGGAGCGCTGGGCGTACTGGAGCCGCTACATCAAGATCAACCGCTACGACCCGGTGCCCACGCAGCTCTACGAGCACCTGCTCGAGGCGCTGTGCGAGAAGGACTTCTTCGTCCTCACCACCAACGTGGACCACTGCTTCCAGCGCGCGGGCCTTCCCAAGGATCGCCTCTTCTACACGCAGGGCGACTACGGCCTCTGGCAGTGCAGCGTGCCGTGCCACGCGCGCACCTACGACAACGAGGCGCAGGTCCGGTGCATGGTCGCCGAGCAGCGCGACATGCGCGTGCCTACGGAGCTCGTGCCGCGCTGCCCGGTCTGCGGCGCGCCCATGACCATGAACCTGCGCGCGGATGACACCTTCGTGGAGGACGAGGGCTGGCACGCGGCCGCAGTCCGCTACCAGGACTTTGTTCGCCGCCACCAGGGGTCGCGGCTGCTGCTTCTGGAGCTAGGCGTGGGCGGCAACACCCCCGCCATCATCAAGTTCCCGTTCTGGCGCATGGCGGCCGAGAACCCGCACGCCACCTACGCCTGCGTGAACCTCGGCGAGGCGTGCGCCCCGGCAGAGATCGCCGAGCGGAGCGTCCTTCTCGACAGGGGCGCTGCAGAGGTGATTGAGGCGCTGCGCAAACGCTAGGGGCGCACGACAGCGCTACTCGTCCCTGCCGAACGCCTCCCAGAGCAGCGTCACGACGCCGCAGAGAAGCCCGCCGACCGGCCATGCCACCCAGAACCACATGGCAGAGGTGCCCTCAGGGTCCCAGGAGTCCATGTTTGGCGCCGAGAACACGGGGGCAAAGAGCAGCGCCAAGCCCACGATGGTGGCAACGATCATGATGACGCCGCACACCGCCCCGAGCTTCTTGCCGTGCTTCTTCTGGGCGAGAAGAGCCTCGCGCCGAGCCTCGTCCAGCTCCGCGGACACGATGTCCTCGACCTCGAGGTCCTCGGCACCGGATTTGTTGTACTCGGCAACGTTCGTACGGCCGAGCAGCATGCCGCCGCGCACGATCCACCACACGCCCAGAGCGATGAAGAGCATGAGAAAGAAGAGCGCCCAGTTCTCCGCCATCGGCTCGATCATGAGCAAACAGCCGATGCCGGCGAAGATGAACGCTATGCCGGCGATAAGTCCCGCCGAGAACTGCTTGCGCGCCGCGGCGCGGTCCTCGTCGGTGTAGAAGTCCTCCACGTAGGGGTGCGCCTTCTGAAACGCCGTGTGCTCCATCCCCGCGGGCACAAGCAGCGCGAGACCCGCGAGAATGCCCACGAGGACGATGATCACGAAGAGGCCGTCGCGCGCTCCCACTGAGGCCAACTCGGCGGCACCCTCAAAGAGCAGGCCGAGCGCGATGCCCAAGAGAATGAGCGCCACGCCGGTGGGAACTTTGAGCGCCATCATGCGCTGATGGTCCTCGTAGCCGCAGACGTCGGTGGGCGGGCCGGCGGGGATGGGGGCAGCTGTCGCCGGCGCGGCGCGGCCGGTGAGGTCGCCCGTCACGAGCTCGTCGAGCGTGCAGTCGAAGATCTCGCACATCTTGAGGAGCTTGTCCATCTCCGGCTGGCTCTTCATCGCCTCCCACTTGGTGACGCTCTGACGGGAGACGCCGAGCAGCATTGCCAGCTGCTCCTGGGTCATGTTGCGCTCTGCGCGCAGGTGCTGAAGGTTGTCGCGAAAGCTCATGGTCTGCCCTTCTTCGGGGTGTGCGCTTACTGCCGGCACCTTGTATTCTGCGTGCACGCACGGCGCTATTCTACCAACCGACGGTAAGCATTTTGTCCGTTTTTGCGGCAACCAGAGGGCGCCCGCCGGTTGCAAACCGCAGGTAGAGGGGTTTGTTGGCCGGCAACGCACCACTCGGCGCCAATCTATGAAAGGAGCACCCACTTCCATGCCGGCACGATCTCGATCGCGCCGAGCGAGTCCTCCACATGCCCCGACTCACGCAGCGTGACCACTTTCGCTACCGCACCGTCGGTTTATCAACTTCTCTCCACAGAAATGAAGTCGATGTCATCATTTCTTCTCAACGGCATGAAGTTGCATCCTATGGCGCCGCCTGGCTCGCCTGCTTTGAGTTGCACTGGGGCAGTCTCGCGACGGGAGCCCCCCAGCGACAGGAGTATCATGGGCTACGTGATCTTAACGCTCCGCAGAACGTAAGCTACTTGATGCGCGGGCAGCGCTCGAGTACGCACGTGCGCAGAAGCGAGAGGAACAGCGCTACGGCAACCAGTCCGGCAAGCAGGTGGAACACCGCGGCGAGCCCGTGCATGAAGAGCTCGGGGCGATCGGCAACGAAGCTTGTCACTCGCTCCCCCGCCTCCGCGCTCATAGTGCCGTAGAGCACGCCTATGGAGATCGTCGTACCGAGGGACTGTCCGAAGTAGCGCATGAGATTGCCCAGCGACCCTACAAAGCCCAGCATCTCGGGAGCGGCGTGCCCCATGATGAGCGAGTTGTTGGGCGACTGGAACATGGCGCTTCCCAGCGAGGTGAACATGAGCATGGGCACGACCCGGGCGATGGGCGTGTCGAGCGCAAGCGTCGAGAGGCCGATGATCCCCGCGGCGAACACCGCCTGCCCGGCGAGCGTGGGCTTGATGCAGCCGATACGGTCAGAGAGCGCGCCCGAAAGCGTTCCGATGGTGGCGTTTACAAGCGGATAGCATGCCATGACGAGGCCTGCGATCGCCGGGTCGAGACCGAGCGCGTCCTGCAGATAAAACGGCATGATGATGGTCACGCCCGAAAGGCCGGGAAACACCAGCACCATGGCCGCGAGGTCTATGTCAAAGCTCAGGTTGCGGAAGAGTCCGAAGTGAACAAGGGGCGCGGGCTGACGGCGCTCGATTACGCCAAAGACCGCGAGGAGCGCCAGACCTGCGGCGAGCAAGCAGAGGGAGCGCAGGTCCACCGCGCTCTCCATAAGGGTAATCGCCGCAAATACGAGCAGGATCGCCGGCACGATGACAACGGCCCCCGCGACGTCGAACACGCGCTTCTCGGTCGGCCTGCGGTTGGGAAGAGCGTAGGCGCCTATCGCAAGCGAGATGATGCCGATGGGCACGTTGATGAGAAAGATGACCTCCCACGGAAACGCCGATACGAGCACGCCGCCCACCGTGGGCCCCGCCATCGCGCCGAGCGCCGTGAACGTGGCAACGAGCCCGAGCGCACGGCCGCGCGTTTTGGCGAAGAGCTCGGTGATGATGCCCTGGTTGTTGGCGAGACTCGCCGCGACGCCGAGCGCCTGCACCGCGCGCGCCGCGACGAGAAGCTCGAGCGTGCCCGAGCAGGCGCACAGACCGGACCCGACGATGAAAAGAGCCACGCCCGCCTGAAACACGCGGACCTTGCCGAGGACGTCCCCCAAGCGTCCGAACACGAGCAGAAACGCGCAAGTGACCACCAAAAACACGCTCGATACGAGCTGGATCTCGGTTCCGCCCACCCCGAGCACACGCTGCATCGTCGGCAGCGCCACGTTCACGATCGTTCCGTCGAGCGTCTCCATGAACGTCATGCAGAGAATAGCGAACAGCGCGAGCCCGCGATGGACGAAGCGGGCTGATCCTCCCCCAACAGGCGTCTTCTCGGTCATTGGCCCCTCCCCGCGCGCCGGCCGCCGTCGGCGCTTCGTGCTTTGGCTATGCGTTTGCGATCTATCAGTATTGTAGGCCCCGCGCAAGAACATGCGCAGCGCGCAGGCAGACCGCGCACGGAGGCCCCGCCCTTTCCTGAGCGTGCGGGCAACCGCTGCGCCATGCGGCCTATCGGCCAAAGCGCATACGTGGGTCGGCGCGGCGCTCGGCGAGACGAATGCTCGCAGAACGCGCAAGCCACACGCCAAGCGCGATCATGCCGACGCACACGCCGCTACCCACCACGCCCTCGGCAATACGGCGCGTCATCTGCACCGGCAGGCTCTCCCACCCCACGCGCGAGAGCAGCACCGTCTGAAGCGCGAAGATCGAGATGAGCGCGCTCGCCAGACTGAACGCGCGCACGCCCTTCACCTGAACGAGCTCCTCTTTGCGGGCGCGCACGAGATTCACGAGCGAAATGACGATCTGCAGCAGCGCGTAGAGCGCGTACGCGTAGATGAGGGCCCCGGAATAGCTCCCGCCAAACCCGTGCACCACCAGGCGCATCACCGTGCCCGACATCGCGACCACGAGCAGCGCGAGTGCGATGCCGGCGTTGCGGCAGCGCTTGAGCGACACGATGCTCTCGGCGCCCTCGTCGATGTCGCCGTTGGTGAACGCCCCCGACGCCACATACGACTTGCCGACGTTGAGCGCGGCGATGACCACGCCGACCGAAAGCGTCCACAACGAGCGGGAAAAAGCGCCGACAAAGATGTTGAGCATGGCAAAGATCACGTGAGCCGAGCCCGCGAGAAGGCCCAGCAGCATGATGCGCGCATGGCGGTTGCGCACGAGAGGGTCGGAGACCACGCTGCGCACCGCCTTGCGAAACCGGGATATGCGTCGGATGGTCACCGCGCCCTCGCGGTCAACCGGAACGCCCGCAAGCGTTCTCAGCGCCCTGACCACGGCGATCCTCGCGCGGGTGCGCAGCCGCGCGCGCATGCGGCTCTGCGTCTCGACGATAATCCGCATGCCGCACCTCCCCGCGCCTCATCACCTGCCGCCCCCATCATAACCGGTAAAACACCGGATCACCTGCAGAGACAACAGCATATGAGCAAGGCGAGAAGAGCGAGCGCCCTCGGAAAGCGGCACGCCGATCCAGCAGGAAATCGATGCGGTCAACGCAGGGCGCAATCGCGGAGCCCGTGCGCAGGCCTAGCGTGGCGTCAAGCCGCGCACGTCGTTTTTAAGCAAGCGGTAGGCAATGGCGGCGAGCGGCACGCCGACGAACATGCCCACGATACCGAAGGCGCCTCCGCCCACCGTGACCGCCGCCAGCACCCAGATGCTCGGCAGCTGAATGGAGGAGCCCACCACATGCGGGTAGATAAAGTCGCCCTCGAGCTGCTGGAGCACCACGATGAAGACAAGGAAGACGAGCGCCTGGATCGGCGACTCCATGAGAATAAGGAACGCCCCGATAACGCCCGAGAGAAGCGCGCCCACGATGGGGATAAGCGCCATGAAGGCCGTGAGCGCGCCGATCATCATGGGGTGCGGAAGCCCGAGCACCAGCATGCCCGCCGCGCAGAGCACGCCGAGGATAACCGCCTCGGTGCACTGCCCTACCAAGAAGCGATGGAAACAGTCGTCGGCGATTCCAAGCACGTAACGCACGCGCGCGAGCGTGCGCTCGGGCAGGTACCGCTCAAGAACGAGGTTGCCCTGCGCAGCGAGGCGCCTCTTGCTCAGGAGCACGAAGAGCGCGAACACGAAGGCCAGCACGAAGTTCGCCGTGCCGCTCGCGATGCCAGCGACGACGTCGACCACGCCCGACATGATAACGGAGGCGGCGCTGCCCACCCCTGCCTTCCAGTCAAGCGCCTCAAGCGACGTCGTGGCACGGTCGATGGTCTCGGGCGTCAGCACGCCCGCGTCCTCGAGCCAGGAGCCGAGCGCAGACAGCGCCACGGGCAGCTCGCCCGCGAGCAGCCGAACGCAGTCGATCAGCTGGGGAAAGACGAGCACCACCACAGCGGCAACGATGCCCACGAGCGTTACCACGGCAGCCGCGAGACTCGCCAGCGGCCGCACGCGCGTCACCAGGGAGTTCTTGCTGCCGGGCAAAAAATGCCGCTCGTAGAAGCTCATGAGGATGTTCAGCGGGTAGGCAAGCACAAAGCCAAGCGCGATAGGCGCAAGCGAGGCCGCGACCACACCGATGAACCCCTCGATAGCCGGCCAGTAATGGACGCCCAGATACACGGCAAACGCCGCGAGGGCAACGGCTGCGATAGTGCGCGCATTCGGTTGGCTCATATGTAGGTCTCCCGGTACTCTAGCTGAGGCTTGGAGTGGTTTCTACCCGAAACACCCCGATGCGAACATCGGCGCAGCCTGCATCGACAATCCCACAGAAACATCCCTCATGCGCCCGCCGCGCGCACAAGAGCGCGGGCAGACGCCCTGCAATACGTTACCCGAGAAGCCCGATGAACTCGCCCACCAGCCGTGAAAGCCGGCCACGACGGGTGCGCACGCCGCACGTGACGGGCTCGACGCCCTTCACAGCGAGGAAGCACAGGCCGTCGCGGCGCATCGGGGGCACGTCCGGCAGCAGCGTGCAAGCCACGCCGGCGGACACCAGGGCGAGAATGACCTCCACGTTGGGGCACATCATGACCCGCTTGGGGTCCACGCGTGTCAGGGCCTCGCGCTGCAGCGCGGAGATGGCCGGCGGGAGCACATGGGGGCTCCCCACGGCAACGCGGCGCCCCTCCGCAAGAACGCCCAGGTCGAGCGGCGCTGCGCCAGCCGACGCCAGCGGGTCGTCCGCCGCGCAGACGAGCACCGCCGGCACCTCGCTGAGCCTCCGGAACACGGTTGCCCCCGCCGGTGCGCCGGACGGATCACGGTATTCCAGCACCACATCGAGCCGCCCGTCCTCGACCATCTCCACGAGCGCGGAGTGCGGCCCCATGCGGATCACGGGGTCGAAGTCCGCATCGCGGCGGCGGAGCTCCGTAAGCGCCGGAACCAGCGCCTGGGCCTCGATGCCGTCGTTCACGCCGATGCGCAGCGTCTTGCCGCCTACGACCTCGGAGCCGGCAAGACGCCGCTTGGCGCGGGCGGAGAGCTCGAGGATGTCGTGCGCGTAGCTGAGCAGCGCAAAACCCTCCTCCGTAAGCGAGACCGAGCGCGTGGAGCGCGCGAGCAGCGCGCAGCCCAGCTCATCCTCGAGCGACTTGATCTGGTGGCTCACCGTGGGCTGCGAGACGTGCAGGTTAACGGCCGCTTGCGAGAAGCTTAAGCAGCTCGCCACCTCGACGAAGCACTCCAGCTGCATCGTATTCATACGTACCCCCCCATGCCAGACGGCAAACGCGCCTGGTCACGTTGTCACACATCTACTTATAACTATCTCCTATCAGTGATAGAAAACATGAGCCATAACCTCCACAGGGTTTCGGAGGGCGTTGGCGCATATTGACGAGAAGGACTATCTGGTACCGTTTTCCGCGGACGAGAAGCGCCCCGTCAAGGCAGGCGCGAACTTCTCGCCCGAGGAGCGGACCGTCGACGACTGGCTCATCCAAGCGGCATAGCCTCGCCCGATCGGCAAACACGCGAAAAGCAATCTGAAGCGGTGCCCACCGGGTAGTCGATCGACCCTCATCCGACGGAAAGCCGCACAGACATGCCTTTCCCGCACCCATCTCCACAAACAAAACGCTTACGCGCGACGCGAAACGTTGATAGGGTAATGCCTACAGCCGCTCACAACTAAGCGCATATCTGGCTGGCGCTCCCGCGCGAATCGGGGCGCCGGCCAATTCGCGTGCTGCACGGCTGCCCCGACCCCGTCGAGAAAGGTTTCACCCATGCCCACCAACAAACGCGAGAGCCTCATCTTTACGATCATCATGTGCTTCTGCATGGTGCTCTGGATGTCCGTCTTCAACGTCGCTCGCGTGCATGGCTGGAGCTTCGGCTCCGGAACGCTGGCCGACGCATGGCTCGGCTTCCCGCCGGCCTACGCAGTCGCCATGCTCTTGGACGTGCTCGTTGCGAGCCGCTTTGCCAAGTGGTTCGCGTTCCGCTTCCTCGTGACACCCGGCAAGAGCAGCCGCCTTGCCATCACGCTCGCCATCAGCACGATGATGGTATTCCCCATGGTGCTCTTCATGTCGCTCTACGGCGCGCTCGAGGCGTTCACGCACGTGGGCGACCCGGCCATGATCCTGCCCACGTGGATCGCGAACATCCCGTGGAACTTCGTCGCCGCGCTGCCGTGGAACCTGCTCATCGCCGGCCCGGTCTCGCGCTGGCTCTTCCGCCGTGCGTTCCCGGAGGGGACGGTGCTCGCGGAGCCAGCGGCATAGCGGGCGTAGAACGCGTAGACCCTACCGGCGTCGGCGACTACGATAAGCGTGGATACTTCGGGTTCGACGTGCACGTATGCCGCGCGCAGCGACGATGTCTGCGCCAGGCACTCGCCCGCGAGAATCACCGCCACGCCTAGCCACTCGACGACGCCGAGCAGCTCGCCGAGCACGACCATGGCTCCGCCTCTTTCGGAAACGCCTTCGTTGCTTGACATGCCGCGGCCAACACTCATAATAGGTCTCGAAAATCCCAGCGGATTTTTCCGGATGCCGCCATCATCTTTTCGCCGCTCACCTGTCCTTGGGCAGATGGGCGGTTTTTCTATATCGCGGTTTCCGGCGAGAGAAGGGATATGGCATGGCGAACGATCTCATCGACCTCATCAGGACGCGCAGGAGCGTGCGCAGCTACAAGGCGGACCCCGTCCCCCAGGAGCTGCTCGACGCCGTGCTGGACGCGGGCACCTACGCGCCCACGGGCGGCGGGCACCAGTCGCCGGTGATCGTGGCGGTAACGAGCCCCGAGGCCCGCGAGCGCCTGCGCGCACTCAACGCCGCCGTCATGGGCAAGGAAACCGACCCGTACTACGGCGCGCCGGCAATCGTGGTGGTGCTCGCCGACGGCGGGCGCGGCACCTTCGTGGAGGACGGCTCCTGCGTGCTCGAGAACCTCATGCTCGCGGCGCACGCCGTGGGCCTCTCCAACTGCTGGATCCACCGCGAGCGCGAGATCTTCGTCAGCGAGGAGGGCAAAGCGCTCCTCAAGGAGTGGGGCCTGCCCGAGGCGCTGCGCTGAGTGGGATCCATCGAGCTCGGCAACGCCGATGGCCCCTAGCCCGCCGCCGCCCCGCGCACGGAGG
>CASEEV010000063.1 GCA_949287065.1 uncultured Collinsella sp. | reverse complement strand
CGCTTCGCCCATGCCGACGTACTTCTTGTTCGCCGCATCGATCACCTCGTCGCCGTACTTCGCGCGGGCCTCTTCGCCGTACGACGCCTCGTTGCTGGCGACCTCTTTCCAGCGCTTGAGGTGCGGCAGCAGCGTCATCATGAGCGACACCGCCTCGTCAAGCGAGATGCCCAGCGCTTCCGCCTCCATGGGGGCGGTGGCCTCGATGAACTCGTCCATCGTCATGCCCTTGGCGGTGAAATCGCCGTGTTCGTAGCAGTACTTGCAAAAGTCCGCGTTCCGGGAGCCGTCCGCCTCGGTGCCGTGCAGCTCCTCGTCTGGGATGGGCATGCTGCAGCACTGGCAGTAGTAGCTCATGGGCATGTCGAAGAAGCGCTCGAGCGGCACGCCGAAGGAGACGCAGATGAGCTTCACCATGTCGATCCCGGGGGTTGTCTCGCCCGTCTCCCAGCGGCTCACCGCCTGCCTCGTGACGTAGAGCCTGCGCGCCATCTCCTCCTGCGTGAGGCCCGCCTCCTTGCGAATGGAGGCGTCTGTCCTTCATGGGCATGGGGTCCTCCTTGTTCGGGTCTCTCCTACATGGCCATTGTCACCGGCCCTGCGGCGTCGCACAAGAAACGGGCTGTTGCGCCGCTATGCGCCAAGCATCCAATCGATGACGTTGAGATGGCGAATTCCCCGATAGTCCCCCATGCCAACGCGGTCGAGGGTTAGCACGGTTTTGGAGTAGTTGTCCGCAATCGCCTCGAGCGGCGCGAACTCGCGGGCGTGCGTCGCCTCGTCGAGCACCGTCTGCGAGACCTGAAAGTACTCGGGCCCGTCCTGGCCTAAGGCGACGAAGTCGACCTCCGCCGCTCCCACCTTACCGACGCAAACGGAGCGATAGCGTCTCAGCAGCTCAAGGTAGACGGCGTTCTCGAGCCTTCTGCCCAAGTCCCCCTGCTCCTTTCCGAGCAGCCAGAACCTAAAGCCCAGGTCGCCGAGGTAGTACTTCTCGAGCGTCTCGAGATACTCCCTTCCTTTAAGGTCGTAGCGGCGCGCCTTGAACGCCAGGTAGTTTTCCATGAGCGCGTCGAGGTATGTCCCGACCGTTGCGGGAGACACTCTCGTTCCTGCCTGGGTGAGCCCAGCGGCCACGCGCTTGCGCGAGGTGATGTTGCCCACGTTGTCGGCGACGAACGCCGAGAGGTCCCTGAACGCCCGCATGTCCATGCGGGGATGCCGGGCCGCCACATCCTCGACGAGCACCGTGTTAAACACGCCGCCCAGGTAGTCGGCAATCGACTGCGAATCATCGAGTCTCGCCGCAAAGGGCATGCCGCCATAGGTGAGGTAGCAGTTGAACGCATCCTCAGGGTTCTCCCCCTCGCCTCGCGCAGATCGGTACTCTGCGAACGAGAAGGGCAGCATGCGCAGCTCGACGTAGCGACCCGTCAGCAGCGTGGCAAGCTCCCCGGAAAGGAAGAAGGCGTTCGAGCCCGTGATGTACAGGTCCACGTCTTCGCGAACGTAGAGCGCGTCGACGGCCCGTTCGAACTCCCTCACGTGCTGCACCTCGTCGAGAAACACGTAGTTCGTGCCGGAGCCCAGGCGCTGGACGATGTAGCGATAGAGCTCTCGGGCATCGAGCGGGTATTCCTCGTCCCAGCTCTCGAAGTTTATGCTCAGGATGTTGCTGTCCGCGATGCCATTCTCGCGAAGCTGGCGGCGGAACAGCTCGAGCACGCTTGACTTGCCGCAACGGCGAAGGCCCGTTGCGACCTTGATAACGTCACGGTCCTTCCATCGGTTGAGCCAGTCAAGATAAACCGGTCGATTTACCAACTCGTTTTTCACATCTGCTCCGAACCGATAAGCTAATCTGTTCGGTTTATTCTAGCAAAGTGAGGCAGAGCGCCTGACAACATCGGCTTTAGAACCGTAGGGAAAATGCACTAGACACTGCCCTGAGCGCGTCGCCGAAAAGATTGCGCCGACGCTTACGCTGGACGGGGCATCCTCGGCGCCCTTACTCCTCGATGCTTGAGATGCCCTCCAAGCGCACCGCGACGAGCTGTGCGCCGTCTCCCTGTTTGAGCGGTCGCTCCACGAGCACCCACTCGTCATCCACATCAACAATGGTGCCGTCGAGCACCGCAGATCCGACAGCGGCATTAGCATCGTCGAGCATGAGCTTACACGAAGCGCCTTGCCGCTGTTTGAGTTGCTCGCGCAGGCCGCTCGAAGGGGCGCCCTCGCGCGCCGCCAGCCGGCGCAGGTCGCGCTTCGTGGGCATCCATACATAGAGTGCGATGACGAAACCGAAGGTCAGCATGGTGATGACTTGATAGAAGGTATCCATGGGTCACGCCCCCGTCGTCGCGATGCCGTCGACGTCGCGCAGGTCGATGAGGCGAACCAAGCGCTCCTCGTCGACCTTGAGCGACCCCAGGCGGGGATGCTTGACCGTGCAGGCGACGCGCAGCCAGTCGTCGGAAACGTCGAGCACCTCGGCATCGAGCAGGGCGCTCCCGTCGCCCGCGTACGCCACCGTGACCGTGCGGCCGACGAACGCGCGCGGTACGTGGATGTCGCGCGTTCGACCCCGCCCGCCCGAGCTCACCACGTCCACCTCGTCGCTCACCAAATCATCCAAAGTGACGCCGTAGAGCCGGGCGAGCTCCGCGGCCTTGTCGAGCGCGGGCGACCCTTGGCCAAGCTCCCAGTTGCTGATGGTTTGGCGCGACGTGCCGATGGCAGCCGCCACCTCTTGCTGGCTCATGCCGGCGCGGCGTCGGAGCGCCGCGAGCTTGTCACCGATCATGCCTGCCCCCTTGCGTACGGAAGCCTGTATCACCAGCTATTGTTCCTCATAAGCGAACATCAAGCGAGCAAATTCCTTGGGCAATGCCGCCAATGGGTTTGGCAGAACGGCAAGCTAGTTCACGCGCTTGCACAACGCCGCCACGTGCTTGCCGCCGAACGCGATGCCCCACCGCAGACGACCGGCAGCGACGGGAGGCAGCGCATCTGCGTCGTAGCCCTTCGCTTCGATCTGATCGAGCGCCTCGCCGGCAAGCGCACCCAGCCGCTCGTCGAGCGCGTCTCCCGCGCGCTCCGCATCGGCTGCCGCCATGAACTTCAGCTCGATAGTCACGCGCGGACGCTCTGGCAGCGCGCCGAAGGCGGCAAGCGAACCGGGGCGCACCTCGATGGGCTCGAGCCGGATATCGTAGCGCCCGTAACCCGCCTCGCGGTTCGACCGCGGATCGGCGTAGCCGGCGATGCCGAAGCACAAGCCCAGCAGGAACAGATGGCACGAATTCTCGGACACAAGGTCGAACATGCTCGCGGAGTCGCGCACCATTCTGATCAGGTCGTTCTGCAAAGCGGGCGCATCGCCCCGGCACAGCGCGCCCCAGAACAGGTCCATCCTGCGGTCGCTGCCGGCAATCTGAGTGAAGCGCCCGATGATCTCGTTGCGGAAGAGCCGCGCGATCTCGCGGTTGGGGATGCGCAGCGGGCGGCGGGCGAGGTTGTCGTCGGGGTCCTCGGTCAGGTCGGTCGTGAGATACCCGGCGAGGTAGAGCATGCTCCACAGAGCATCCTTACGCACGCCGATATCGGGGAACACCACTCCCAGATCAAGCGCCGAAATCACATAGCCGCCGGGCTCGAGCAGACCATAGAGTTGTGCGAGTGTATCCTCGTCCGCCGTACGCACCGCCTCGGCCACCACGTCGTTCGAAGAGGTGTTGACCCAGTACACGCCCGGCCGGCAGCCGGAACTCAGGTAGTTGATAACGCTCCACGGGTTATAGACGTCTACCCGGCCGAAGCGGTACCCGTCGTACCAAGCGCGAGCCTCGGCGAGATGGACTGCCTTTCCCAGATAGGTCGAGAGCGCTGCCACCTCGGCATCGGTGAAACCGTAGCGCTCGTCAAAGTCCGCCGAGAGCGACGTCGAAACCTTTAGGTTGTTGAGGTCGGAGAAGATGGATTCCTTCGAGATGCGCTGCACACCGGTGAGGCAGGCGAACGCGAGCGCCGCGCCCCCGTCTTTGAGGGCGCCCGTGAGCCAACGCTTAAGAAAGCCAACCACCTCGTGATAATATCCGTGGGTATAGCCCGCCATAACAGGGGCGTCATACTCGTCGACGAGCAACACCACGGGCCGATCGTGATGAGCGCGCAGAAAGCGCACCAGGCGCATGAGAGAGTCGCCGAAATCAGCATCATCAGCTTCGCCCGCAGCGACGCGCTGGAAATAGGACTGCTCCTCGACGTTGAGCGCTTCGCTCGTCTTGAGGTAGTCATGCCGTGCATACTCCATCTCAACCAGCGTGTGGATCGCCCCATACGATGCCCGCCAATCAAGGCATTTCACCGTGTTGAAGCTGATGTGCACCACGGGATAGGCGCCCTGATGCGCGCGGTACCTGCCGCCATCTGCATCCCAGATCTCCGTACCCACGAAGAGGTCGGTCATCTGCTCGCGCGCGAAGCGCCCGGCTGGTAGCTCGAAGAACGCTTTGAGCATGGTGATGTTGAGCGTCTTGCCAAAACGGCGGGGACGGCAGAAGAGGATGCACTTACCATCGGAGCTGAGCACGTCGGCAACAAGCATGGTCTTGTCAACGAGCGTGGAGCGTCCCATCGCCGACGTAAAGCCGTCATCGCCTACCGGCAGGCGCTTCTCACCTGTGCGATCGATGATGCGCGCACCCGGCGCTTGCCAAACACCCTCGCTCACGCAGGTAAGCTGAACCGCATCCTCGGTTGCCATATGGCATCACACCCCTCAGCGCCGTTAACTGTCTTGATTGTAGCAAACGCCCTGAACACCCCACGCGATAGGATTAGCGGCACGGCGCGCCTAGGACGTTTGCTCAGCTCCACCGCGCGCGACGGCCGCGCGGGGCACGCTGCCGACCGCTCCGCGCCTTGTCGCCGCCGTGAAATCTGCCGGTTGCACCCACGCCAGCGACAGCACCACCGAGCACAGAAAGCTGAACGCCCCGAACAGGATGGCGGCGAGCGGCAGCGGGAAGAGGAGCGCCCACCTTGAGGCGCAGGTAGCGGGTGTTCTTCTCCTCATGCTCGGCCAAGCCCTCCTCCTCGAGCAGATGGCCGTGGTCAATGATACCGATGTCGTCGGCTAGAAGCTCGACCTCGGAGAGGATATGGCTCGACACGATGATGGTCTTGCCCTGCTCGGTGGAGAGTCGCTTGGTGAACGCGCGTACCTCGGCGACGCCGATGGGATCGAGGCCGTTGATAGGCTCGTCCAAGATGAGCAGCTCTGGATCGTGCATGCTATGCCATAGGTACCTCCTTGTCACGCATCTGTGCGTACTAGAAGATTCTCGGGCACAGGCGTTACGGCAACCTTACGGGGAGGCGCGCACAAGCTAACGCTTTTGAAAGGTTACGCGCTTCCAGCCGAGCTTCCCGACATGCAGGTCACGTGCCGGCGAGCGCGTTCAGCACGCGGTGCTCGCACGCGGCACGGTAACGCTAAACGTCGTACCCTCCCCCACCCGGCTCGTAACGGTGCTGTCGCCGCCCCTGGCACGTGCGAGCTCGCGGGCGATGGAGAGACCACCATCTGCGACCAGAATCGTTACGAGGCCGGCGTCTGTGCGCCGCAGCGAAACCGTCACGCCCAAGTTCATCGGCAAGCAGACGCGTCAGGGCCTCATCGTCGTCAATCAGCAATACCCGATACTGCGATACGCCCTCGTCCATCACGCGCCCCCGATGCATCGCTACCATCACCTGCCCCAAGCATACCCGGTAAACCTTGCAGCAACCTTGCACGGAGTATCTGAGCACGTGCGCCATGAACGGATCCCCGACCAATAGAACGAGCATAGGCTGCTTCTTTGTCGACTCTTGGTAAGATATGCTGAACTATTAACGTGCGCCCACCACGGAAGGAGCTGGATGGACCGGCAGAACATGCAAGGACCAACGGGCGTGTTGCTCATCAACACCGGGTCCCCTTCCTCACCAACATCGGAAGCCGTGCACGCCTACTTGGAGCAGTTCCTGATGGACGAGCGCATCAGACCCCTACCCGCACCGGTGTGGCGCGTGATTCTCGAGCACATGATTCTACCCCGGCGCTGCCCGACGTCTGCCAAGAAGTACGCTGCGATCTGGACCGATGAAGGCTCCCCGCTCATAGCAGGATGCCGCGCGTTGGCAAAGCAGATCGAGGCTACGTTGCAAGATGACATGAATGGCAGACAAAACGATCCGATGGCAAACACCCTGGTCCGCGCCGCTATGATATACGGAGAGCCGTCGATCGACTCTATTCTGGATGAGCTCCGCGCAGCTGGCTGCAAGCGCCTGGTAGCACTCCCCTTGTACCCGCAGTCTGCCTATTCCACAACCGCCGCAGCGCTCGATGCCTTCAATCGCCGCCTGGCGCAAATGGGATGGCAGGTGCCGGTCACCTCAATAGAAGCCTATGGGGACGACCTCGCGTATCTCGATGCGATGGCGAACGCGATACGTCAAGCGGGCTATCGTCCCGAGAGCGATTATCTCCTCCTATCGCTGCATGCGGTCCCGCTTCCCGACATCGATGCGGGCGATACCTATACCGAGCAGGTGCGCAGATCAACCCGGGCCATCGCGAAGCGGCTTGGCGCACCGGACGACGCTTGGTCGGTTGCCTACCAATCTCCCTTCGAGGACGGCAGGCGCTGGACCGGCCCCAATACCGCACGCGTTGTCGAGCAACTCGCGAGAAGCGAGAAGAGACGCCTTGTGGTGGCATGCCCAGGCTTCGCGGTCGATTGCCTCGAGACCCTCTATGACATCGACCTAATTCTTCGCGCAACATACCGCGACACACAGGCTGACGCCGCAAACGACATGCTCTATGTGCCTTGCCTGAACGCCACGATAGCGCATGCCGAGGCGCTCATGCGCATCATCCGACAAACGGTCTTGCGCTAATCCCTTGTCCTCATTGTCTCAGCGCTGCCACACCCCTCGAGAGGCACCGTATACGCTCCACGGTAAGAGATAACCACAACAAAGGAAAGGGATCTGACCTGCTACAGTTTGCCGATAAATCGCCATTAGCATTCAATCTCACGACATCGAAATCCCGACGTCCTCGATATGTCGGATACTCGGAATCGCCCACGTGATTACGGCAAGCGCAACCATCGCCGCGCCTGCGCTCACAAACCAGGCCGGAGCACCCACCGCATCCGCGAAGAGCGATGAGCCGGCAAGGCCGAGCGGCAGCGCCCATGACATGATGGCCCCGTACAGGCCGAATACCCTGCCCAGAAACTCGGGCGGAATCTTCTCCTGCATGAGTGCCGTCTGCGGGCCGGAATAGAACGGCGAGCTCAGTCCCATGAGGAAGCTTGCAACAAGGAAGAGCAGAAACCCGCCCGCACCGAGCATGCCCGCCCCGAGCGTCGCCGCACCGTAAAGCGCCGTCGCCGCGACCACCGTGCGCGCGCGGTTCTTGAACCCGCCCCACGAAGCGAGCGCCTCCGAGCTCGCCGCCCCACACGAAGCCGAGCTTCATGAGCCACGATGCAGGAGCAGGCCCCGGGCTTATCGGTTGCGGGCACTCGGTCATGTCCTCCCCTTTTCCGCTTCCGAGCATCTTTTTGTATCGCCGGCAAACTCACATACTAGAGCGCAGCAGCGATCCTCGTGAACGGCTTAATTCTTTTCAGCTCGGGCTCGAGTTTGCGGCGCGCGATCTCAATGTCATAAGCTGCCTGCGCGCGCAGCCAATAACCATCGGACAGGCCGAAAAAACGGCAGAGTCTCAGATCGGTATCTGCGGTCACCGAACGCCGCCCCAGAACGATCTGCCCAATGCGTTGGGCAGGTATGCCCGTTTCTTTTGCAAGGCGATACTGCGATATTCCCAACGGCTCAAGAAACTCCTCTTTAAGGAGCTCTCCCGGCGTGACAGGGGCAAGGGTAACGACGTCATCGGAAACGTTAATGGTAGTCGACGATTTCGACATCCTCTGCACCTCCCTCGACCCAGCGAAAGCAAATCCGAAACTGCCCGTTGATGCGGATGCTGAACTGTCCCGCCCGATCGCCGCTCAATGCCTCAAGTCGATTCCCCGGAGGAACTCTCAAATCAGTGAGCTCGCGAGCGATTTGCAGCTGACGAATCTTACGCAATGCAACGCGCTCGAACGCCCTGAATCGCGCAACACGAAAGCCCGAAGCCAAACGTTCGGTCTCTTTGTTGCCGTACGACCTAATCATAGTATCGCCTCACGTTACTATTGTCAACGAAGCCAGCCACTTCGATGGGACAACAAAGCTACTCTGAACGTACCGGGTGCCGTAGTACCGTCTTCAGATTCTCCGGAAATTGAGTGCCATAAACGCCCCCGCCTTACCAGGGTTTGCATCTTAACTATATCAGAACATATGTTCGTATACAATGAGCCTAAAACGGCTCCGCCCTAAACGGCACAACGAAAAAGCGCGCCGGACATCTCGCCCGACGCGCCACGTCATTTTATCTGCCCGCAGCCCTATGCCAACGAAGCACCGAGAGCCTTGCAGGCCTCCGCTGCCTTGCCCTCGGGATAGTCCTTGGCGATCACCGTATCGGCGATCGCGACGCCCGCCGCCTCGGCACGCTCGCGCCAAAGGTCCATCCACTCGCCGTCCGCCCAATCGTAGCTGCCGAACAAGGCGACCTTGCGACCGGGAAGCTCCGGCTCGACGTCGTCCCACATGGGCTCGAACTCGTCGCTCTCCAGCTCTTCGGATCCCATTGCGGGGCAACCGAAGGCGAACGCATCGTAATCGTCGAGCGCCGATGCCGAGAACTCCGTGCACACGATGGCCTCTGCCTCGGCTCCCGCGCCGCGCGCGCCTTCTGCCACAAGCTCCGCCATGGCCTCGGTGTTGCCCGTGCCGCTCCAGTACACCACTGCGATCTTGCTCATATTCCTACCTTTCTATGAGAGGCCGCATGTTTACAGCCTGGTACCACGATGAGATGTATGCCACCCTACGCAACACGGGAACGCGCCGGGTCGCGGGCTAAATCGACCAGCGACGCACCCGCCGCGAAGAGGGTCTGCGCGCGCCGGGTGCAGCGCTTGTATCGCGCGAACCGGTACTGTGCGCTGCGCACGTCGCCATACACCTTCCAGCACCCGCAGCACAGGAACTCACGCCCCTTGTGCTCGATGAAACCGCGTACGTCAGCCGCAGGATATCCGAGGAAGTAGCCGACCTCATGAGGCACGGCCTGCTCGGCGAATCGCTCCGCAAGATGCTCGACGCAGGCGCTGAGGTTATCCTCGTCACAGGCGGATGCAGAGAAGGCGCGACGAGCACACACAACCGGGCGCAACCCCCTTCCATGTCGCGCATGCGCGCAGGCAGGATACCCCAGGCGCGAGAGGTCGCCCGCAACGTCGGCATCGCCCAGGTGGCGCTCGAGGAGAACCGGTCGATATGCGTACACCAGCGCACCGAATGGCCGCCACGCAATAACGCGACAGCGCATGCCCTCGTGAGCGAGCTTCTCATCGAGTTCCGCCACAACGCGCAAGAGGGCACGCCGCCGCGCCGCGAACACGTCCGCCTCACCCTCCGCACCCGCCGCTAACGGACAGCGTTCCTCGGGGCACTCGGGGCAGTCCGCAACGAAGCGCCCGCGGAACGTGAAGAGGTTGGCCGGCTTCGCGCCGAGAATCACGGGGGCGCAGGAGCGAACCGCTATGGCCTCGAACGCTCGGGGTGTAATCGGTCGCTCCACAGTGCCTCCTGTCGTGTTCATTTGTTAGCCTTGCTTAACTTATCAGATATGAACTAGATTTGCTAGATAAAAGTTAGATTGAGTTATCTTTTTAGATACCGTCCGCGAGCTTGACATTCGCGGACGGGTCGATTCAAACAGGCTGCGGGTGCGCTGGCAGCAAGAGCCTACAGCGCCCAGTTGGCGCTCTCGGTCTGCAGGCGCACCATACGGGCGAAGAGGCCGTCTGTGGCAAGTAGCCCTTCCGGCGAGCCCTGCTCCGCCACACGGCCATCCTCGAGCACCACGACCTTGTCCGCGCTCATGACGGTGCGCATGCGGTGCGCGATCACGATGACGGTCTTGCCGGCGAGCAGGCGCGAGAGCGCGCCCTGGACCTCGGTCTCGTTCTCCACGTCGAGCGACGCCGTTGCCTCGTCCAGGAGCACGACCGGCGCGCCCTTGAGCAGGGCTCGGGCGATGGAGATGCGCTGGCGCTCGCCGCCGGAGAGACGTGTGCCGTTCTCGCCGATCATCGTGTCGTAGCCCTGGGGAAGTCGGCTCACGAACTCGTCGCAGTTGGCCGCCCGCGCAGCGGCGAGCACCTCCTCGTCGGTGGCACCGCGACGTCCCAGGCGGATGTTGCCCATCACCGTGTCGTCAAAGAGCAGCACGTCCTGGAAGACCACGGAGAAGTCGGCGAGAAGGACCTCGGGGTCCACGCCCGCTACGTCCACGCCGTCCACGGTCACGCGTCCCGCATCGGCGTCCCACAGGCGCGCTGCCAGACGGGCGCACGTTGACTTGCCGGAGCCGGACGGTCCCACGAGCGCCGTGACCTCGCCCTCGCGCGCCGTGAACGTCACGCCGTCGAGGACCTTCTCGATGCCGTCGTAGGAGAAGGACACGTTCTCGAAGGAGACGTCATGTCCAGCAGGCTCGTACTTCTCGCCGCCTTGCGCGAGCGGCTCCTCGTAGAAGCCCTTCATGCGCGCCGCGGCCGTCTTGGCCGAGAAGAGCTCGGCGATGAGCATGAGGCACTGGTCGAAGGGCGCGTAGATGCGGCTCACCACCAGGAGGAACGCGAAGAGCGTCATGAACGTGCAGGAGCCCTCCAGGATGAGCGAGGCGCCCACGAGCACCGTGGTGGCAAGGCCCAGGCGCAGCACGATCTGGGCTCCGTTGACGGCGATGCCGCACGCGATCTCCGAGCGGGCGGCCTGGCGCTCCGCGGCGTCGACGTCCGCATGGATGTGCTCGAGGTAGCGCTCCTCCTGGTTGGTCGCGCGCACCTCGCGCACGCACTCGAGCGCCTCCTGGATGTCCTCCGAGGTGGCAAGCCCACGCATGCGCGTGGTCTCCATCATGGGTTGGAGGGCGCGCCGTGCGCCGAAGAGAATCGCGAGCCCCACCGGGCAGCTCCAGAGCGACGCGAGAGCGAGCCGCCAGTCAAAGACGAAGAACAGCACCAGCATGCCGACGATCATGGCGATGCTGCCTGCGGTGTCAGGGAGCTTGTGGGCGAGAATCCCCTCGGTCTCGGCGGCGCAGCCGTCCACGACGCGGCGAAGCGCGCCGCTCGCGTGCGTGTCGAAGTAGCCCAGGCTCGCGTGCATGAGTTGGTCCGTGGTGCGCTTGCGCATGTTGGACGCGCAGCGGAAGGCCGCGAGGTGCGTGCACATGAGGCCGGCGAAGTAGAGCAGGATGCTCGCTGCCGCAAGGCCGAACGCCCACCAGCCGTACGCGGCGATGCCAGTGGCCGCTCCCCAGTCGGGGGCCACGGCAATGAGGTCGCGCGCCACGAGCCAGACGCAGACGTACGGGCCAAAGCTCACGAGCATGGATACCGCCGAGAGCGCGCAGCCCAGGTACGTGAGTGCCTTGCGTGGACCGGCGAAGGCGAGCAGGCGACCCACGGCGCCCTTGCCGCGGGCGTCACCCGCCTTGGTTGCTTGCGATTCAGACATGCCATCCTCCCTTGTTGTTTGGAGTCTTGCGCGGATATCTTCCGCACCGTATCATGAGATGCCAGTATTGTTAGTTTTGGTTAACTCATGTGAGATGAAACGGCAAGAAGGACGGACGTATCCTCAAGGTGAACGGCATGGGCAACATATCCCGCGACCTTATCGCACTCTTTGAGCCTCAGGTCGAGCAGCTCGGCATAACCCTCGAACGGCAGGGAGGCATCTGGGCGGGCAGGGCATCGGGCAGCGCAGCGGAAGGGACGATGTGGCTCTGCGCCCCCGCCCCGCACTGCCTCGTGCTCTGCCACGATGTCTCCCCACTCGAAGATATGCCGCTCTTCGAGGGGTCACAGGGGCCGTATGCCTGCGCCTGCATGCTGGACGACGATGCGATCGACTGCTCGCAAGACTGTGGCTTGCCCATGAGGTTTATCGGCTCAAGAAGCCGCGGGCGAGCCGCGCGCGAAGCACTCGCCACGTTCGTCGAGCGCGAACCCCGTTCGCTCTCCAGCCACTTGCGCGCCGGCCATGCCTACCGTTCGCGCTCTATCATCCTGCTGCCCGAATTCTTCGACGAACTCGATCGGCATTACTCTGGGGCGTTCCACGAGCTGTTCCCCTTGTTCGACGCGAAGTGGAACCGGGGCTCCGAGCATGCGATAGGGAGCGCGATTAGCAGCATCCCCGTGAACCCTCCCAGCAAACCCGGGTCAGAGCTCGGACTTCTCTCGACCATCACCTCATTGATAGCAAAACTTGCAGCACAGAGAGCGACCGTTGAGGACGAAGATGCGGAAACGCTCGCGCAGCGTGCACAGGATCTCGTGTCTGGTGCCATTGAAGCGGGTGCCGCGCCACCGTCCATCGACGACGTTGCAAAGCAGCTGTATATAAGCCGCTCCCGGCTCTGTGAGCTGTTCAAACGCGAGACCGGGCAGAGCGTGGGCGCATACGGGCGGCGCCTCAGACTGGAGCGCGCGTACCGGCTCCTCGGAGACGGGAATCACAGCGTCGCCGAGGTCGCGGGGCTCCTCGGCTATCCGAGCCCATCTGCGTTCTGCCACGCCTTCGCCGCCGCCACGGGGATGGCGCCGAGGGCATGGCAGAAAGCAAACCGTTCAGCCACATGGGGAGATTGCGCACGGTAGGCCACGGCACAGCACGCCAACAGATTAGAACAGTTGGTCGTGAGAACCCGTTCGCGTGAGCACAAGCTGCAGGACATCTCGATCGATGCGATATATGAGCAGCCAGTCTCCCTCGATATGCAGCTCACGGAACCCCGACCATTCGCCCTTAAGAGCGTGGTCACGGTACTTGCGCGCAAGCAATTCGGCATCTTCTGCCATGAGCGCGGACACCGCATCGACGAACGCCTGCCGGTCGTAGTGCTTCTTCATCACGGCCTTGTAGTCGCGTTTGAAGCGCGGCGTACGCAGAATGCTCTTAAGCATCGAGGTCCGCCATGAGGTCTTCAACGGAATCGAACACAGCGCCCTCGCCATCGAGCGCCTGACGGCGAGCCTCGTACGAAGCGAGGCGCTCTTCATTCAGGCGAAACTGGCGGTAGTCATGCGCGTTGATGATGAAGTACGCGGGCTCGCTGTTCTTAAGCACCGTCACCGGAACACCGTCCGCCACCTTGGCAAACTCGCGAGCGGCACTGCCTTTGCTGAACCTGCTGATGGGAACCATGGTGTCGAGGGGTACGGTTATCTCTGCCATTGCTGCTCCTCTCTCTTTTCCCGATAATTATACCCCATTATTTTAGGTATATATGACATACAGCCCGTCGTATTACACGGCTACTCGCCCGTGTCTCGCTGTGTGAGAATCCGGCACCAGGTACTGGATTCTCACACAGCGTCAGAAATAGAACAGCTCCTCGAACTGCTTGTCCAGAGCGATGCAGATGACAAGGGCGAGCTTAGCCGTGGGGCTGGATCGCCCCGTCTCGATGGAACCGACTTCTGCTCACGGCCTCCCGTTCACCTAAACAATGCAGAATCCCTTCATCTCAATATCACGTTACCGTGATATACTATCAAAAAGATTGGAGTCACCATGCCAACACTCGCACGGTTTTATGGCATCGTCATCCGAATGTACTTCTTGGGTTCCGAGCACAACCCTCCCCACATCCATGCCATCTACGGTGAGGACACCGCTGCGATCGACATCAAAACCGGACAGATACTCGACGGGGATTTACCCAACAGAGCCTTGAGCATGGTCCGAGAATGGATTTCGCTTCACCAAGATGAGCTGCTCACTATGTGGGAAACCCAAGAGTTCAAGAAACTTGCCTCACTGGAATAGGAGCTGCTATGTTTCACAAGGTACATGACATCACGCCCATCCCTCCTACAGAACTCATGGTTCAATTCGCCAACGGCGTGACGAAGCTCTACGATATACAGCACCTTTTCTCGCGGTTCCCCGCGTTCCAAGCGCTTTCAAACGAAGCGCTCTTTTCCGATGTCCATGTAGACACGGGAGGGTACGGCATCATCTGGAATGATGACCTTGACCTTTCATGCGACGAACTTTGGGAACATGGCCGTGTTGTTAAGACGCCGTTCGATGGCCTCATGTCGTTCGCCGACGCATGCGAGCTCTGGGGCCTCAGCGAGTCGACGCTGAGAAAAGCCGTTGCTTATGGCAAGCTCGTTCCCGGCATTGACACGCGTAAGTTCGGCAAGCAATGGATAGTCACTCGCCGAGCCATGAATCGAGAGTACGGTCAGCCTGTGCAGTAAGGCGAATTGGCAGCCTGCAACACAACACTGGGCAGTCATGGGCGACAAGACAATGGGAAGGAAACGTCATGCACAAGACGCTCTATCTCGTTGGTGGCCCTATGGGCGTCGGCAAGACCGCCGTTTCCCGTGAGCTCAACCGGATGCTCCCAGCCAGCGTCATGCTCGATGGAGACTGGTGCTGGTGCGCCGACCCCTTCCGAGTAACGCCAGAAACCAAGCAGATGGTGCTCGACAACATCTCTCATCTGCTCGGAAGCTTCCTGCGATGCAGCGCATATGAAAACGTCGTCTTCTGCTGGGTGATGCAAGAGCGCACGATCATCGAGGATATTCTCGCGCATCTCCCCCTTAAAGCCTGCAATGTCAAAGTGCGTGCCGTCTCGCTGGTAGCCGACGAAGCAGCCCTCGCCGAACGCATACAGCGCGATGTAGCCCGGGGGCTGCGCGACGAGAGCGTCCTTAAGCGCTCGCTTGCCTACCTCCCCCGCTACCGCGCGCTGGACAGCGAACTCGTGGACACCACCGGCCTCACGCCCCGCCAGGTTGCCGATTGCATCGCCATGCCTCATGAGGATGAGGCAAGCTCACGGCGGATGCACTAGGGTGGCCTGATGAAAACCAGGTCGCAACCTCTGCAACAGGGACAACGCGCACTTGGTCGATAGGCCGGGAATCCGGAAGCGTCAGAAATAGAACAGCTCCTCGAACTGCTTGTCCAGAGCGATGCAGATGACGAGGGCAAGCTTGGCGGTGGGGCCGAACTGCCCCGTCTCGATGGAGCTGATCGTGTTGCGCGACACGCCCACCAACTCGGCGAGCTGCGCCTGCGAGAGGCCGCGCTCGGCGCGCGCCTCCCGGAGACGGTTCTTGAGGACGAGCGACTCCTTCATAGGCACATCAGCCCTCGAGCGCGTAGAGCCAGAGCCATCCCAAAGCGACAGCTGCATACAGCACCGCCACCAGCAGGGTCATGCCCGCCTTGGTCGAGTTCCACTTGTACGCGTTCGCCGCAGCGAGGTAGCCGAAGCCCACCGCGAGCAGGTCGTACGGGTTGCCGCACCCGGCTGCCAGGCGCACGAAGAAGACAGCGACAAGGATGACCCCCATGCCGATTGCGCCCCACACGCTCGCCTGATCCCCGATTCGGCGGTCGCGCTCGTCGAGCAGCCGGTTGTCTTTGCGGCTCTGCGCCAAGACCTCGTCCCTGTCCATCCTTGCCTCCAGCGGTGCCAAGTTGACTTGTCATCATCACGATAGCACTGACAAGTTTACTTGGCAATGAGCCGTGGGGGCTTGATGCCTGGCGCCAGATCCCCCATGTGAGAATCCAGTGCCTGGTACTGGATTCTCATAACCCAGGCATCATGCGCCCCAGCCGGGGCCGGGGAGGCCGCGGTGGGCAACCGCGTGCAGGGCGCCGAGGCCCGCGAGCGCACAGGCTGCCGGGGCAACGAGGTTGATCGCGACCGACGCTGCCGTCCCCAGGTTTCCCGCCGCCATCACCGAAAGGAACCCGAAACCAAGCGAGACAAGCGCCCCGCCAAGCGCTCCCACGGTCATGGGCAGCCCGCGTTTGACGACCTCAGCCGGAGAGGTCCAGGCGAAATTGGGACGCGTGGCGTCGATGGCGAGGGCAAGCGCCGCAAAGCCCGCAAGCATACCGACGGCCGTCACGATGCACTGGAGCACCAGCAGCGGCGCGGTGCCGCCCGCCAGCAGCGCGATGGCGGAAACCGCAACCGCTACCCCACCAAGCATAAGGTTGGCGAGGAGCTTGGAGCCGAGCACCGTCCCCGCGCCCACCGGCGCCGTGAGCACGAACCAGCTCGCACGCGCTTCAAGCGAAATCGAGGGCGCCGCAGTGAGCGACATCGCACCGCAAAAGCCGAAGACCCACGGCAGCGCCGCGTCGATCTGTCCGCGCAGAGCCGCAACAGCCCGCGCGTCGAGCTGCACGCCGTTGATGATTCCTGAGGTAAGGAGCGCATCCGCACCGAAAAAGGCAATCGCTCCGGCAGCCACGACCATGAGGATGAGCCCCGCGCAGCAGTTCATCGCGTAGAAGGGCATGGAGCCGATCCGGCGGAGCTCCTTGACCGCGAGGGCGCGCAGCGGGCTCGCAGCCGAGCGGGACGCCGCAACCGCATGCGCACGGCGGTGCGGCCCGGAGGTCGCCACCGCGTTCGCGTG
>CASEEV010000062.1 GCA_949287065.1 uncultured Collinsella sp. | reverse complement strand
TCCAGCGTGAATTCAGGCCGATTCTTATCGGCCTTTTTTCTCGGCGACGTGGCCAAGTGGTAAGGCAGAGGCCTGCAAAGCCTTTACCCCCGGTTCGAATCCGGGCGTCGCCTCCATATGCGGACATGGCTCAGTTGGTAGAGCACAACCTTGCCAAGGTTGGGGTCGCGGGTTCGAGCCCCGTTGTCCGCTCCAGAAACAACAGCCCTCCAGCAACGGAGGGCTTTTCTTGTTTGAGGGGAAGTCTCAGGTTGTTTGGGGAACAACCCCTGGCTCGTGCTAGACTGTGAGCAGCTACGCTTTTAAGGTGAGCACCGTGATGCCCACAAGGCGGCCCAAGTACATACTTTGCCTTCCTGTGGATGCCCTGCGGCGCTCGCCGGGTATCCACTCTCTTTTTTGTGGGAAGGAGCTTCATGGGCACGTCTTCATTGAAGGCAGTCATCATGGACGAGGCTGCTATCAGCCGCGCCATAACGCGCATTGCGCACGAGATTCTCGAGCGCAACGAAGGCTGCGAGAATCTCGCGATCGTCGGCATCGTGACGCGCGGCGATCTCCTCGCGCGGCGTCTCGCCGAGCAGATCGAGCAGATCGAGGGGGTCAAGGTTCCTCTGGGAAGCCTTGACATCAGCTTCTATCGCGATGACTTCCAGACGCATTTTGCACCCGAGATCCACGGCACGCACATTCCGTTCAACGTCGACGGTAAGCGCATCGTGCTTGTCGACGACGTGCTCTATACGGGCCGCACCATTCGCGCCGCCCTCGACGCGGTTATGGACCTCGGGCGGCCGGCGCGCATCGAGCTCGCCGTGCTCGTGGACCGCGGTCATCGCGAGCTTCCCATCTGCCCTGATTTTGTGGGCAAGAACGTTCCGTCTTCGCACGAGGAGAACGTTCGCCTGTTCCTTACCGAGACTGACGGCCGTTCGACGGTCGAGATTTTCGACGCGGCTCCCGGCACCCATATCGGCGCCGCGCCGCTAGGAGGTGAGTAAGGGGTGTTCAACAACCACAAACACCTGATTGACATCGCCGAGTACTCTGACAGCGAGATCATGCGCATCCTCGAGACGGCTCGTCTGTTCTCCGAGGTCAACCAGCGTCGCATCAAGAAGGTCCCCACGCTCAAGGGCATGACGATCGTCAACATGTTCAACGAGCCGTCGACCCGCACGCGCAGCTCCTTCGAGCTCGCCGAGAAGCGCCTTTCCGCCGACAGCCTCAACTTCGGCGGCTCTTCTACCTCTACCGTCAAGGGCGAGAGCCTTATCGACACGGTCGAGACGCTCAACGCCTACAAGATCGATATGATCATCGTGCGCGACAAGCACGCCGGTGCGCCGCACATCGTCACCCAGCATTCGCCTGCGGCCGTGGTGGACGCCGGCGACGGCAAGCACATGCATCCCACGCAGGCTCTTCTCGACCTCTACACCATCTGGGAGCACAAGAAGAGCTTCGAGGGCCTCAAGGTTGGCGTCGTTGGCGACATCGCCCACTCGCGCGTGTGCGGCTCCCTCATCCCCGCCCTTAAGATCATGGGCGCCGAGGTGACCGTCGTCGCTCCCCAGACCCTGCTGCCCGCCGTTCCCTCCGTGCTGGGCGCGGACCGCGTGAGCCTTTCGCTCGACGACGTGCTGCCCGAGCTTGACGTCGTCTACATGCTCCGCATCCAGAACGAGCGACTCGAGGGCGCGCCGTTCCCGAACATCAACGAGTACCACCGTCTGTTCGGTCTGACGCGCGATCGCGAGAAGATCATGAAGCCCGACGCGATCGTATGCCACCCCGGTCCCATCAACCGCGGCGCGGAGCTCGACTCCTACATGGCGGACCATCCGGAGCGCTCCGTCATTCTCGAACAGGTTTACGCGGGCATCTGCGTGCGTATGGCCGTGCTGTATCTGCTGCTTGGAGGTGCCGATAATGGCCTTGCTTCTTAAATCCGCTCGCATCGTCGATCCCGCCGCCGGTCTTGACGGCGTGGGCGACGTGCTCGTTGAAGACGGTCTCATTGCCCAGGTGGGGGAGAACATCGAGTGCCCGGGCGCCGAGGTCTACGACCTTGCGGGCAAGGTGCTCGTTCCCGGGTTGGTCGACCTGCACGTTCACCTGCGCGATCCTGGCTACGAGTACAAGGGCGACATCGAGACCGAGACGCGCGCGGCTGCTCGCGGCGGTTTCACGGGCGTGTGCTCCATGCCCAACACTGATCCGGTTACCGATAACGGGGCCGTGGTCGAGTACGTGCGATCCAAGGCCGCCTCGGTGGGGCATTGCCGCGTGTACCCGGCGGGCGCTATGACCAAGGGCCTCAAGGGCGAGGCGCTCTCCGAGATGGGCGACATGGTCGACCATGGCTGCGTGGCCTTTACCGACGACGGGCGCGGCGTGCAGTCCGCAGGTATGATGCGCCGCTGCATGGACTACGGCAAAATGTTCGGCAAGGTCTTCATGAGCCATTGCCAGGACGAGAGCCTGGTCGACGCCGGTCAGGTTAACGAGGGCGTTGCGAGCACGCGCCTTGGCCTGCTCGGTTGGCCCGCGGCGGGCGAGGAGCTCCAGATCGAGCGCGACATCGTGCTCGCCGAGCTCACCGGCGTGCGCTACCACGTGCAGCACATCTCCACCGCGCGCGGAGTTGAGCTTGTGCGCGCTGCCAAGGCAAAGGGCCTGCCGGTCACGGCCGAGGTCACGCCGCATCATATGTTCCTCACGGAGGATGACATCACGAGCGCTTACGAAACCTCGCTCAAGATGAATCCGCCGCTGCGCACGAAGGCCGACGCCGAGGCCGTCACGGAGGCGCTTCTGGACGGCACGATCGACGCCGTGGTTACCGACCACGCGCCGCACGCCGCATGGGAGAAGAGCCGCGAGTTCGAGCTCGCCCCGTTTGGCATGATCGGTCTCGAGACGAGCCTGGCCACCGTGCTCACGAACCTCGTGGCGACCGGACGGATGGATTACGCCACCCTCGTTGAGCGCATGGCGATCGCGCCCCGTCGCATCCTCGGTCTCGAGCAGGTCAGCATCGCCGCCGGCTCCGCGGCTGACATCACGGTCTTCGATCCCGAAGAGACGTGGACGGTTGGCGAGGGCGGCTACGCTTCCAAGGCCAGCAAC
>CASEEV010000061.1 GCA_949287065.1 uncultured Collinsella sp. | reverse complement strand
CGCCCGGTGCGCCCTGCCAAGCCGGCGCATATGCGCCCTGCTCCCGAGCCCGCGCGCGCCCCGCAGGCGCCGAGCAGCCCAGTTGCGCCTCAAGAGCCCAAAGCAGACGAGATGAGCTTCGGCAAGCGCATGGTCACGGCCCCTGAGCCCCAAACCGAGGACGACCTTCCCGGTATGCCGCCGGCGCAGAAGATCATCCTTGCAGTGTGCGCGCTTCTCGTCCTTATCGCTGTGGTCTACATCGCGCTTTCCAACACGGGCGTAATCTAAGGAAGTATTCGGTTCCTGAACGTTAGAAGGACACCATGGCACTTACCGACCCTTGCCAACCGACCGACGTGTCGCTGCTCACCGACCTGTACGAGATCACTATGGCCCAGGGCTTCTGGGAGACGGGCAAGCTCGAGGAGCAGGGCTGTTTTACGGTCTTCTTCCGCGAGAATCCCTTCGGCAGCGGGTACTCTGTGGCGTGCGGCGCCTCGGAGCTTCCTGCGCTGATCGAGAACTTCCGCTTTACCGATGAAGACATCGCCTATCTTGCGGGCCTCGAGGCCCCTGGCGGCGGCGCGCTCTTCAAGCCCGGATTCCTCGAATACCTGCGGAACTTCCGCTGCGCTGTTGATGTTGACGCCGTTCCCGAGGGCGAGATCGTGTTCCCGCACGAGCCTATGGTGCGCGTGACCGGCTCAGTGCTCGAGTGCCAGCTGCTCGAGACCGCTCTTCTCAACACCGTCGGTTTCCAGACGCTCGTTGCCACTAAGACGGCCCGCGTGGTCGCTGCGGCGCAAGGGCGTCCGGTGGCGGAGTTTGGCCTGCGCCGCGCACAGGGGCCCGACGGCGGCATGGCCGTTGCGCGCGCGAGCTACATTGCGGGCTGCTCGTCCACCTCAAACGTGCTCGCCGGCCGCAAGTACGGCATCCCGGTCTTCGGCACCCATGCGCACTCCTGGGTCATGAGCTTCCCTTCTGAGCTCGAGGCCTTCCGCGCGTTCGCAGCGTCGAGCCCCAAAAACTGCACGCTGCTCATCGATACCTACGATGTGCGTCAGGGCGTGGAGAACGCCATTGCCGTAGCCAAGGAGATGGAGGAGAAGGGCGAGCGCCTCGCCGCCATTCGCATCGACTCCGGAGACTTGGCGCGTCTCTCTGCCTATGTGCGTCGCCGTTTTGACCAGGAGGGTCTGCCCTACGTCAAGATCTCGATCTCGAACGACCTCGACGAGTACACCATCCAGTCGCTTCTCAACCAGGGTGCCCCCATCGATTCGTTCGGCGTGGGAACCAAGCTCGCCACGTGCTTTGATCAGCCGGCGCTCGGGGCGGTGTACAAGCTCTCTGCGCGCCGCGACGGGGCGGAGGGTCCTTGGACGCCGGTCATGAAGCTTTCAGAGCAGCCGTACAAGCGCACTATCCCCGGCGTGCAGCGCGTGCGCCGCTTCTACGACGACGCCGGAATGCCGCTTGGCGATATGATCTACGATCCCGAGTTTGCCTCCGACGGCGGCACGCGCCTTGTAGAGGTGGGTGACCCCGCTCACGAGGAGGAGACGGCGGGCGTCGCGTCCCGCGAGCTCCTCGTGCCGATCGTGCGAAACGGTCGGGCGGTCGGCCCGCGCGAGCCGCTCGAGGACGCGCGCAACCGCTGCGGATCCGCGCTTGCGGCCCTCGATCCGGCGGTCAAGCGCTTCCTCAACCCTCAGCGCTACCTCGTTGGCATGGAGAAGGGCCTCGCCGAGGTGCGCGAGAAGCTCGTGCGCGAGAACCTCTCGAGCGTCAAAGGTTCACGCCGTTGGGCATAACGTCGCATTCACAACCGAATACAACGGAGCGGGCTTTCGGGCCCGCTCCTGCTATGATGGGGTGCGAATCTGTTCAAAAGGAGCTACGCGGGCGGAGGGGCGCGCATGAGAACCATGGTCGTGAAGATCGGGTCTTCTACGGTGGTGGGAGCCGACGGTAAGCCGGACCTGCCCTATTTGGAGCAGCTCGCCGCTCAGGCTGCCGAGCTTCAACATGCCGGGTGGCGGCTCGTGGTGGTGAGTTCCGGCGCCATTGCCTGCGGCCTGCCCCAGCTCGGCCTCAAGCGCCGTCCCAAGGACATGCCGACGCTTCAGGCCGCTGCTTCCGTGGGGCAGTCCACGCTGGTTAGCGCGTACGAAGACGCCTTCGCCGCCGAGGGCCTCACGACGTCGCTCGTGCTTCTCACCCGCCACGATACGGCGCAGCGCGCGGCGTACCTGCACGCGCGCGACACTCTCACGCGCCTTATCGAGCTCGGCGTTAGCCCGGTGGTCAACGAGAACGACACGGTGTCGGTCGAGCAGATCCGCTTTGGCGACAACGACACCCTTGCCGCGCTCGTGAGCTGCCTTGTGGGAGCCGACCTCTGCGTCATCTGCTCCGACATCGACGGCCTGTACACGGCGAACCCCGGCGAGGACCCCGACGCGCGCCTGCTTCCAGAGGTGCGACGCATCGACCGTACGATCATCGAGTCGGCGGGCGACGCCACCTCGGGCGTGGGTACGGGCGGCATGATCACCAAGATCCGAGCCGCCCGCGTGCTCATGACCGCGGGCATCCCGATGGTGGTGTGCGACGGTCACGACAGCCGTCAGCTCGTGCGCCTCGCCGCGGGCGAAGAGGTGGGCACGCGCTTTGTGCCTACAGCCGCCAAGCGCGAGATCGCTCCGCGCAAGCTCTGGATCGCGCTCGGCGACACCGTTCACGGCACGCTGACGGTCGACGACGGCGCAGCCGACGCGTTGGTGCGCAACGGGTCGTCGCTGCTCGCGGTGGGCGTTCGCGCGGTCGAGGGCTCGTTTGAGCGCGGCGACGTGGTCAACATTGCCGACCCCTCCGGGTTCGTTGTCGCCCGCGGGCGCGCCGAGGCCTCTTCCGACGAGCTCGCGCTCGCCGCAGGCCGCAGTCAAGCCGAGATCAACGGCAACCGCCTGCTGTCCGACCTCGCCGGCCGCCCCGCCGTCCACCGCGACGAGATGATCGTCTTCGGATAAGCGGGGCAGGCTTGCTACGCTCGGAGCACAGCGAGGCTCGCTGCCGCCCCGAGGGCGCATCCGATGAGGCCGAGAATCACGTCGTCGACATCTGCGGCCCCGATGGCGCATGCGTGCTGGGCAACCTCTACCGCGAGGATCGTGCACGCAGAGACCAGCAGTGCGGCCCTTGCCTTCACGCGGAACGTGCCTACAAGAAGCACGGGCAGCGGTACGAACGGGAGGATGTTCCCCAACAGGTTGCCCACGGCGTACCCTTCGGGCCATGCGGCAATGTATCGGGCGATGCTTCTCAAGGGCACGAAGTTGTCCGTGCTGTCGCCGGCCGCTCGCGTCGCAAGGATGTTTGGCCGTATCTCAAGCGCCTGGAACACGTTTCCGTCGAACTTGAGCACAAAGAAGACCAAGAACAAACCCGCCCAAATCGCAAAGAGCGTTACCCACAACCAACGTTTCATCTTGAGCTCCTTCCGCAGCGCAGGGCACGGGAATGCCGGGGCATACTTTGCGCTAGGGTCAGGCAAATCTGGGCCGCTGTCTATAGGCAGGGCGTATGAAAAGCGGCGGTGGGGCGTGCCTACGCTTCTAGCAGGGAGAAGAGCCGGTCTTTGAGCTGCTGCTTGCTATGGACTTTCAAGGCAGCGTAGCCTGCAGCACGGGCCGAGTTGACGGTGCCGCGGGCGATATGAAGGTCCGCGGCAATCTCAGCGCCGGTCATGCCTCGTGCAATTCTGAGCAGCACGTCGACCTGGGTGTCGGAGAGGCCACGATACGCAAGATAGGCTGCGAGGCGTTTCTCGTCGTCTGGTGTTGCAAGGCTATGCTGGGAGCCGACGGTTTGCAAGTAAGAGCCTTTGGACAACACGAACGCTAGGGTGACGCAGAGGGCACCGACTGTCCCCGCTGCGACGAGGCGAAGGGGCTGAGCGCCTTCGTAGGTGGCTGAGCGTATCAGGTCGGTGAGCAAGTCGCCGTAGAGGTTCACACCGATATCGCCGATAAGGACCCCTGTGGAAAATGCAAGGGAGGCAATGCCGAGGATACCCTTGTCTTGATCGTGGAGCTTGCTCCAGGCGGTAGGTGAGTTGACGAACAGGATGAGACCTGCGAGGAAGAGCTTCTCGAAGTACGACGTTCCAACAACAAAGCTTACGGCGAGAAGCGGTGCGACTGTTTCGATACGTTGTCTGCCGTTGCTTTGCATTGCCGATAGTGTGGCAAGGACAATATCTATGGCTATAAGTGCGGGTGTGAGCACGGCCTCGAGGGACGTTGACCCGGCAGCTCGCCAGATCTCTTCGAATGAAAACCCGAGAGTAAGTGCGATAACGAGAAGTGCGGTTGCAGAAAAAGCGGGTACGCGCGTCTCGCTCTTGCCGTCGATCGGTGCCGTTTCCGAGGTGCTGCGATCTCGTATGGCGAATGGAGCGTTCTGACTTTGAGGCAGAAGAAGGTCAATCAGCAAGGATGCGGGAGCAAGAACGGCAACCGCTGTTGCAGAAACGGCGCGAAGCAGATGAACTGGCAAGTGGCTGAGTGCAATCGCTAGGACGACCGCTGCGGCACCGACGTAGGTATCTATGTTTCTCTGCTTCGACGACTCGGCGAGATGTTCATGGTACATAAGCGCGGGCAAAGAAGCAGACACTGCCACGCTAATCGCAAAGATCGCAAGGCATCGATCCGGCGTTCTCAACGCAAGGGCATCATCCCAAGAGTGTCCTGGAAAAGAGGCGAGATACGCTACGCAAGCAGCTGTGACGAGCAACTGCGCGATGCGCCTGAGCAATGTGCGAGTGCGCGGTAATACCGACATCAGCAATGGGGCGAGCGCCATGCCGGCTGCGGCGCCGGCGAGGGCTACCGGCCGTCCGTATCCCCAGTCAAGAACGGTGCCATGAGGAAGACACAGAGTACCCGCCAACATAATCGCTGCTGCAGCAGTGAGTGGCTGAAGCGAACCGGACAGAACGCCGAGGCCGCAAGAGACAGACGTGGTCTCTTGCGGCACATTGTCCCCTGAAGGAACTGCAATGCGCGAGGTGCCCCCTACCGGGATAGTCCGGCGGTCCTCGATGCCGAGCACATCACGCAATTCGCGGATGCTGTTGACGTTTGCTTTTCGGTAAACGCGCGTCAGGTGGTTTCTGACCGTCGACGCGCTGATGCCAAAACGATGAGACAGTTCGGCAGAGGTCGCGCCGTCTAGCGCTGCAGACGCGATCTCTCGCTCACGCCGTGTGAGCGAGAGACCCTCTAGGTGCTCTGCGGGAACTGTGTTGCTCTGATGCTCTTCTCTCTTGAGGACGCCCTCCTGTGAGCTCCATGGGTAGAGAGCAAGCGCTGCGCTTGCTCCGAGCAACAGGGCGCCTGCGGTGTATATAGCAGGCAGCCAAGAGCTCTGAACCATGTCATGGGCCGGTACGGCGCGCGTGAGGATGTTCCACAAGATGACGCCGCATGAGAACGATGCGATCGCGAGGGGCAATGATGGTTCTCGGTCTGGCCGAGACTCGTCGCATAGCAGCATGGTTCCAGCCGCGGCGAAGACCGCGGCGGTCGGCAGCGCGAGACCGATATGTCCACAGGCCGTGAGAATACCGTCATTGCCAGTTGTCAACGCGACCCAGAGCATGCGGAAGAGAATGCCAAGACTCATCCAACAGAACGACATCGCTAGAGGAGGAGTGGGCTTGGCTTCTGAGTGCTTCTCAGCAGCGCTGCTTCTCAGATTGCCACCAAGGCCTAGTTGCGCAGCGGAAGTTGCAGCGAGGGCAAATAGGGCGACGCTTTGCGCAATGCGAGGAACGACATGGTTGAGGCCCGTGCCCAAGGGCGTCATAGAAGGTACGGTAAAAGCGATCCACTCTGGCAGCGACACCATCACGCACATGAAGAGAGCTATGGTGCGTGCTTTTGCAGAGGTCAGGGCGGTGCGCATAGCGCTCGGAATGCGCTCTGCGACCAAGGAGCCCGCAAGGCAGCCGACGGCGATGACGGCATAGACCGCCGTTCGCCTAGGTCCAAACGAGGGATTGAGCAGAACGTAGGGCGTGCCGAAAAGCAGGGCGATGGATGCGATTGAAAAGATTTGCTTGCGCCCATCTGTGCTTATCCGCCGCAGACATCCGGGCAGCGAGCTTGCGTGCTGCCGACAAGTCACTCCGTCTATGCGAGTCGAAGTACCCATATGCACCTCTTTAGCGGTGGCAATCTGCTTCTGATGCTACGGATTCGCTCAAGCTGTTTCAAGTGGAAGGATGGTAAGGAAGGCGGCCTGCTCGGAAGTCGTTGCCGTTGGTGCCCGTCAGTTTGCGACTCAGGGTTTCGTGCAGAAGAGGATACTGTCTATCTAGCATATCTTTACATGCGCTTTACCCAAGTTCGGTGTCGTTTCCAGATACTTATTGTGTTTGGGAGGGCACTATGACGGTGAATCATAAGTTCCTGGGTAGGATCCAAGGCAAAAGAGGCCTTCTCTATGCCTTGCTGCTGGCGGTATTGGTTTCGTTTCCGCATTATCTCGGCGAACCTATCGGCGGAGCCTTGTTGTCGAGCACTTATTCTGCTATGGCCGCTGGGCTTGCATTCGCTTGGTTAACCGGTCCCTGGGCGAGATTCATGGTGGCACGCGCCGATGGCCCGTTTCGCTACGCCTTATATCCGGGCGCCGCTGTATTGCTCTGCTATGTCGCGATAGAGGCCGCAATGCTCCCTTGGTTTGCTTCGGGAGGATACAGTGCGGTAACGTCATTGCTGTGCGAGATCGCAGCGCCGCTGGCAGGTGTTCTGGCGGTGCGTCCTGAGCAGCTTGTCGCGGCTTGGGCCAGTAAGGGGCAGCTTGTTCAGGCTGCCATATTCCTGTGCGGAATGTGGTCCTTAGCAACGACGTTTATCGTGCAGGGGGAGCGCGGCGGGATGCGCTCCTGTCGCTCAGGTCTCGCCAAGCCTCTTCAGCTGCTCCCTTTCGCCTCGGTGGTGCTTTCGGTATTTGGCGCACGTTCGGCATTCGCCTCGTTGGGACCATTGGTGTTTGACGTTCCGTTGCATTCACCTGCGGGTATGGCCCTCTCATGCGTTCCGGTGACGTCGGTGCTTGTGACGATTGCCGTAATGCATAAAGCACTTGAAGACGGTCGAAGCTGTGAGAAATCTATACTCGCTACGGCGTTGGGACTCATGGGGTGGAGCGTGTTCCACCGGACTTTTGCCGTTGCTCCAGATATGGAGCGTGCGACAGCGGCTGCTGCCATCATTGCCTCACTCGTGTTGGCTTGCGCTGTTGTTCTTCAGAAGCATTTGCATGCTTCCGCGAACGCTCCCTTGTCTGTATCACCTACTTGCGATGAAACGAGCACTGAGCCTCCTTCGCTGGATATAGAGGCCCTGTCTAAGCTTCATCTCGCGCCGCGCGAGCTCGAGGTTGCCTCCTGGGCAGTCCGAGGGAAAACGTCTGCGGAGATCGGCGCCGCGCTGGGCGTTCAGGCGTCAACTGTTCGGTCAACCTTGCGGCGTGTGTACGCTAAGGCTTCGGTCCGCAATCTCGATGAGCTGAAGGATCTTGTTGGTTCTTGTCGTACTGACGAAAAGCCTCGGAACGCTTCGTCGGAAGATGCGCTCGATCCCGGGCGAATTCCGGTGCCACCCTGTGATCTTGTTGTGCGCGTGGATGTAGCTCGTTCATTCCTATTGCATCATCCGCTGGTATTCACTATGGGAATCTCGGCGTTCTTTGTGCTTGCCTGCTTAGTGGGGCCAAATGTAAGCAGCATGCCGACGGTCTTGTTGTTTTGGGTATTATTGATGGTTGGCGGGAGTTTGTGCAAACTACCAGACTTCGTCGAATCCAAGATTGCCTTACCACGAGCAGCTCTAAGTCATCTTGGATGCTTTCTGTGGGGCTTTGCTGCTGGATTGGCGCCGGCTCCTTTGCTTTTGTTGTTGAGCGGCGGGCTCTGCATCATCTTTGTCGGAGGTCTGTTGGGCGGGTCGCGCCAAGCCTGCGATCGTGCTGAAGCAGCGCTATTTTGCGCTGCTCTATTTGGTGTCGGCGGAATCTGTGGGTGGTATTGCGGCGTTCGCATGCCAACTCTCTATTCGGTTTACCCACTGGTTGCGAGTGCTTTAGGCGCTGCCTGCATGCTCGCACGCCGGAATCTGGAGTTTCAGGATGCCGCAATCGCTTCATTCGCGGGTGCGGACCCTTCTTTTTTCGAGCGATGCCTCTTTTATCTGCGTTCTCAGGGCTTAAGCGAGGTTCAGGCAAACGTCCTCGTACGTATAGCCGCCGGAGATTCTTCGACAAAGATCGAGGGCGATCTCAATTACTCGCGCGGCTCAGTAAACAGCGCTCGTCGCGTTGGTTACCGCGCCTTGGGTGTGCACACGCGAGCGCAGCTTGTACTCCGCCTTCAGAATTCTTGCACGTCACATGCCGTGCACACCCCAACAGAGCAAGTTCATACTCGCTGACTACATACATTTTTTCCTCCTGCATGCATCATGCATCTCAAATTCCTCGCTACGGGGCGAGGAGAAAGGAGGAAGCATGCTTTGTGACTTCATCGGCAAGGTCCCACTGCGATTGAGAAAAGCCTTTTTCGCTTTTGGGACGGTTCTGGCTATGGCACTTTTAGTTGTTCAGCCATCGTATGCTGCGGAGATTGTTCCTCTTGATCATATTGATCGCGGGTTTGCGTTCAATTTCACGATGGCGGGAAAAGAGCTTTGGTGCAAGGAGTGGGGAACCAAGGGTAATACAACTTCTATGTACCTCAGGGTAACTGAGGTTACGAATAAGGGGGGCCTATGTAAGGTGCAACGCGGTTAACGCATACACCGGTGTCAAGATCAAAGACTGCACACAGGGTACTCCGGTTGCGAGAAGGACTGGAGAATTCGAGGTATACAACTCCGTATATGAAGATGGGTATCGGGCATCGCGCCTGAGCGCTCTTGCCGTGGGCAGCGGAAAGACGAAGTTCTACGGGGCATTCAGCCCTGATTGCGTTGGACATTTCACTCCTCTTGTCTAGGCGTGACTGAGAGAAGGGCGGCGAAAGGTTTGGCCTTTTGTCGCCCTGTTTAGGGCGGTAACCATGAGAAAGACGTTGGTTGTGGCGTGCGCAGTGGCTGCGGTGTTGGCTGCGGCATGCGGTGTGGGATTCACGGTGATTCAGTCGAGCCAATCCGGGCAGCAGACGGAGCGTGGGATTGAGAATACCCGTCAACTTGCTGATCGCAAAGTCGAAGATTCGGGCTCTGATCAAGCTGGTCCCCATGTTATGGGGGAGGAGGTTTCCGTAAGCTTTGATGCCGAAGGGGACAACACGGGTCCGTGGATCGGCACGATGTCCTATAGCGTTGAGTCGGCAGACATCTACACCATTGATCAGGTGCTTGATCTGTACGCCGATGCATCGCAGTCTGCTGGCGTCTACTACGATCCTGATAGCTTAAAGGGCGCGAAAGAGGACGGGGGAAATTACCCCTGTGTAGCCTACACGCTCAAGATTTCAAACGATGATGCCGAACCGTTGGGCACATCGTCGCAGGGGAATCCGTTTGTGTCCATCTCGAGCTTTACCTTTAGCGCCCCCGGCAACGTCGTGTATTTCGACGGTGTTCCGACGAATGCGGATCCGGCCTATGAAGCGCTTTACTTCGATCTTCCGAAAGGCGAGACGAGAGAATACACGGTGGTTCGCCTCATTCCCGAGATGCCGCGCGTCCTTTCTATTTCCGTGGCGGACATGGGGTCAACCGAGGTCCTTCTTAACGAGGTGGTAGACCACCGCAAGACGGGGGAGCTGTGATGGCCTCCATGCTACAGTTCGAGCTTCGCAGGGCGTTGCTCAGTCGCAGCTTTGGCAGCGCGCTCGCGGTGGCATTGCTGCTTTCGGTCATATCGTCGATTGACGCCATCTTGTTCTTCAACGCTTCCGCTTTTCAGTCGATGTGGGCGGAGCGCTGGTACATAGAGACTGCTGCAGGAGCTTTCGGACTATGGCTAGGGCAGCTCATGCTCGACAGGACGGGTGCCAAGGCGCTGTTCTTCCTCTTGGCTTCTTTGCTGGCGTGCATGCCTTACGCTTGGTCTTTGGGCAGCGATGACCGCGGCGGGTATGCGGCGCAGGTATGTTCGAGAAGCTCGCGCCGTGCCTATGTCTCAGCGAAGGCCGTTGCTGTCTTTCTCGTTGGCGCATTCGTGGTTGCGGTACCGATGGTAGTGAACTTTGTTGCCGTGGCTTGCTTTGCGCCGGCATTGACGCCCGACCCAGGGGAGTTTTTCTATTTTGGAATTACAGCCGACTCCGCTTGGTATCAGCTTTTCTATAACTGGCCCTTTGCTTACCTGCTGGTTGACATTGCTGCCGATGCGTTTTTGTGCGGTTCGTGGGCAGTGCTTGTGCTCGGAGTGTCTCTTTTCGTGAAAAGCCGGGTCGCGCTCGTTGTTGGCTCGTTTGTCGTGACGCTGTACGTCCGCGTTTTCAACAACTCGGTTTTCTTCTATTTGTTCGGCAATGACGTCAGTGGGTTTTTCTTCAACATTCCGGATTCCCTCCCTTCAACGGAGGTCACGTACAGCCGGGACGCATGGTCGATTATGGGTCAAGGAGCGCTTTTCTTGATCGTGGCCGCTTTTCTGCTGAGACGCTATGCGAGGGGTGATGTCTCATGCGCTTCTTCAGGTGTCTAACGATCGAAGTGCGCTCGGTCGTTAAGGTGGCGATCCCCTGGGCGGTGTTTCTTTCGGTGTTCTCCGCTGCTTTGATTGCTGTCATGCAGGTGCGCATACGGGGGCTTGGGCTCGGGTCCGAGCGCATTACCGTGGGGGACTGCTTGCTGTGCTTGACGTTTGGATCCCCGGCTATAGAACTTGGGCTCGGGACAGTGTCGATGGCGCCCGTAGATTGGCTTGTCTGGATCGCCACGATGCTCTTCGCGGCTTCTCGCGACGGGATCGACGAAGGGCGGGGGATAGGATCCTCGCTGTTGGTGGCGTGTGGTTCTCGTTTGCGGTGGTGGCTTGTCCGGTGCGTTGCCTCGATCGTTGGCGTTACGATCCTCTGCCTTATAGTTTGGGTTTCGTCTTGTGCGGTGGGAATGCTTTGCGGGGCAACGGCGGATCTTGGGGTATCCGAAGGAGCATGCTCTCTTGCCGGGTTTAGCCCCGATAACATCGACCCGCTCGGCCGCAGCGAATTCGCTGTTTTCATGCTGAGCGTCTTGGCTATGCTTGCCGCCTTGTCCATACTGCGACTGGCGCTCTCTGAGCTGGGCGCGCGGACCCTCTCCGTAGTGATTATTCTCGCGGTCGTCTGTCTAGCCGTCTGGATTCCCTCGGACCTCTTGCCGGGATCGTATCTTATGCTGTCCCGTTCTTCCTGTGCAGTAATGGGCGGCGTTCAGCCGTTTGCAGGACTATGCTACGCCGGCATCGTCGGGGCGATCTCGGCGGGGATCGGTGCGGCTTCTTTTGCGCAGCGCGATATCGTTGGAGGGGGCGAGCGCTCATGAGCGTGCGTTTGGACCATGTGAGCAAGCGTATCCGCGGAAGGGCGGTGCTAGACGACGTCACTTTGGATATTCCCAGCGCCTCGATCGCGGCGTTTACGGGCCCGAACGGTTCGGGCAAGACCATGCTTCTGAGAGCTATCGCGGGGCTCCTTCTGCCAACGGAGGGAAAAGTAGTCGTCGATGGAACGGAACTCGGGGCAGATGCGGAGTTCCCCTCGTCCGTGGGGCTCCTCATCGAGTACCCTGTTTTTCTCTCTCATCTTACGGGGTTCAAGAATCTGGAGCTCCTCGCCTCCATCAAGCGCGTTGCGAGCCATGACGATATCGCTGAGACTCTGGAAAACGTCGGTCTTGACTCCTTCGACAAGCGCAAGGTGCGCAGCTACTCTCTTGGCATGAGGCAGCGCCTTGGCATCGCTGCCGCTGTTATGGAGCGCCCGAAACTGCTTCTGATTGACGAGCCGACAAATGCGCTTGATGTACAGGGTGTCGAGATGGTCAAGGAAGTCTTTGCTGAAGCTAGGCGCAGCGGGTCAACGGTGATCTTTGCGAGTCATGATCGCGAGATTGTGAGCCAACTTGCCGACGTTGTGTTTGAACTGTATGACGGAGCCCTTGTGAAAGAGGGGTCCGCATGAGAACCACGGCAGGTGCCTCCGAAAGAGGTAAAAGATCTGGAAACCTGCTCCTGCGGACGTGGCACCTTCTTCTGGTGCTCGTAATTGCCATACTGGCTGTTCGCATCGTCTACGTTAACGTTCGGTTCTCCGCGCCTGCGGTCGAGGAATACCAGGTTGGTGAGTGGGCGGAGCTCAAGGGGGCTTTTACGACTGACCGGGACTACGAGCTCACCGACGGGTATGCGTTGAGGGTCGATGGGGCTGAGATCTTGTCGCCAAACGAGTACCTTGATCGGTACGCAAGGGATGGGGCGAGATCTGTTGAGGAAGGCGATAGGCCCTATTTGGTCGTGGTTGACCTTACCGTGCGCAACGACGGAAACAGCAACGGTCATATCTCGGCGTACAACTGGCGGATGATCAGCCCTAGCGGGGACGACAGCCTTACCGTGGCATCGGATTTGTGGGACCACGTAAACAAGGGGATGGATACGACCGCAGCGTTTGTTGTTGCCGAAGGGACCGAGGTTACGACCCGTGTCCCGTTCTACGCCCAGAGAGGTTCGGAATACTTTCAGCCCTTTCGCATGGAATACCCGGATGTGCTCCCAGGTGCGTATCGTTTGCGATTTACCAATGCGCCCGTAAAGATCGAAGTGCCTCTCAGCGTATCATGAGAAAAAATGCCAGTCTTGCGGTGCCTTAGGGTGCGTTTCTCCTAAGGTTCCCCTGCGCACCAAGAAGGACCTTGCGGTTTGCTACACTCCTTGCATACGCTGTTTGCATTCGGGGGAAGGGACTCCCATGGCTGATTCTATCTCGGTGCGCGACCTCGCGCTCAAGGCAAAGGAAGCTTCGCAGGGGCTGGGCGCCATGTCTGACGAGGAGCGCCAGGCGGCACTTCGCGCCATGGCGCAGGCGCTGCGCGCGCACAAGGGCGCTATTCTCGACGCGAACGCCCTCGACATGGAGGCTGCGCGCGAGAAGGGCGCGGACGAGGGCCTGCTCGACCGTCTCTACTTGGACGAGGGGCGCGTGCTCGACATGGCGTCCGCCATCGAGGACCTCGCCGCCTTGCCCGACCCGGTGGGGCGCGTGCTCGAGGAGCGCGACATTGCCTGCGGTCTTCATCTGCAGCGCGTGAGCGTGCCGCTTGGCGTGGTAGCGATGATCTACGAGGCTCGTCCCAACGTTACGGCCGATGCCGCTGCCATCTGCGTGCGCACGGGCAACGCCTGCGTTCTGCGCGGAGGATCTTTGGCGCGTCGTTCCTGCGTTGCCATTGCCAGCGTGCTCGCGGCGGCCGCCGAGGAGGCGGGCTGCCCCGAGGGCTCGGTTTGCATCGTCGACTCCGACGACCGCTCAGCCACCGACGAGCTCATGAGCCTGCGCGGCATCGTCGACGTGCTTATCCCGCGCGGCGGCGCCGGGCTCATCAGACACTGCGTCGAGCATGCGCTCGTGCCGGTCATCGAGACCGGTACCGGCAACTGCCACGTGTACGTGCACGCTTCGGCCGACTTCGACAAGGCCCGCGCCATCATTATCAACGCCAAGACCCAGCGTGTCGGCGTGTGCAACGCGTGCGAGTCGGTTCTTGTCGACGCGGCAATTGCCGAGGACTTCTTGGCGGGGCTGTTTGCCGACCTTGCGGAGCACGGCGTGCTTGTGCACGGCGACATGCGGACCTGCGTTGTCGCGACCACCTTCAACGCCCTGCGCGAGGACCTCATCGAGGACGGCGAGCGCGAGATGGGCCCCTTGAACATCACGCCCGCCACCATGGACGACTGGGGTCGCGAGTACCTGGCCCTCGAGATCAGCATCAAGCAGGTGAGCGGCGTAGACGAGGCCATCCGGCACATCAACCGCTACGGCACCGGGCATTCCGAGGCCATCGTGGCCGAGGACCAGCAGGCGTGCGAGAAGTTCTTGCGCGAGGTCGACGCGGCGGCGGTGTACGCCAACGCGAGCACCCGCTTTACCGACGGCGGCCAGTTTGGCCTGGGCGCCGAGATCGGCATCTCTACGCAGAAGCTGCACGTGCGCGGGCCGTTTGCCACCGAGGCGCTCACGAGCAGCAAGTACGTGGTGCGCGGAGAAGGGCAGGTGCGCCCGTAGCGCGCGTGCGGGGCGTTGCCTGGCCGAGGTTTCCATACGATTGCGAAGGGCCGTGACCGTGGGGTCGCGGCCCTATTTGGAGAGAATGCTTCTTACTATTGCGAAAGGGGAGGCATCATGGCAGATTCAGCGATTCTTTCGGCTGGTTTGACTCGCGACGACGCGTTCGCGTTGCTGCGGGAGCACAACAAGGAGCCGTTCCACATCCAGCATGCAGAGACGGTCGAGGGGGTCATGCGCTGCTTCGCGCGCGAGCTCGATCTCGAGAACGAGGAGTTCTGGGGCATCGTCGGGCTTCTCCACGACCTTGACTGGGAGGAGCACACCGACGACCCCGAGAACCATACGGTCTACGCCGCGCCCCTGCTCGAGGCGGCGGGCGCCACGCCCGAGCTCGTGCGCGCCGTCCAGAGCCACACGTCATCCATCAACCCCGATCGCCCCGCGCCCGAGCTTCAGATGGAGAAGGTGCTCTACGCCACCGACGAGCTCACTGGGCTTATCGGCGCGGCGGTTCTCATGCGCCCGAGCAAGAGCGTCATGGACTTCAACGTTAAGTCGCTCAAGAAGAAGTTCAAGGACAAGCGCTTTGCCGCCGGTTGCAACCGCGACGTTATCCGCGAGGGCGCCGACATGCTGGGTTGGGATCTTGCCGAGCTGTTCGATCGCACCATCAAGGCGATGCAGAGCTTCGCGCCCGATAGGGAGTCGTTCGAGGCGTAGCCCATAGGCAGCGCAATGTGCCGAGGCGCTGCCGTTTGCCGCTGGCCGAAGAGGACGCGCGCTGCGGATTCGTGTCCGCACCGGTGCGTATAATGGAGAGCGAATAACAGCACGGCCCGCCGCAGCGGGCTTCTCCGTAAGGACGCACTATGTCTTCGCTCAAGACCAGCCGCCGTTGGCAGGTGGCACCCTCAAACCAACCGCTCGAAGACTCGCTCGCAACCGAGCTCGGCGTGGCTCCGCTCGTTGCCCGCATTATGGTTGCCCACGGCATCAAATCGTCCGAGGAAGGCAGGCGCTTTCTCACGCCCTCCCTCGAACGCGACTGGGCGGACCCGCTCATCATTCCCGGACTCGCCAGCGTTGCCGACCGTGTGGAGCAGGCGGTGCGCTTAGGCGAGCGCATCGCCGTTTTCGGCGACTTCGACGTCGACGGCATCACCTCGACGTGCCTGCTTACCGAGGCGCTTCGCATACTCGGCGCGCAGGTGACGCCGTTCATACCGCATCGCTTCGACGAGGGCTACGGGCTGTCTGTGGCGGCTCTCGAGCGCTTGGTTGCCGACGACGTTCCCGATCTCGTTATCACGGTCGACAACGGCATCGCCGCGCGCAACGAGGTGCCCTACCTGACCGAGCGGGGCATCGACGTCGTGGTGACCGACCATCACGAACCTGCGGACCTCGTACCCTCGGGCATTCCCGTGGCCGATCCCAAGATCGAAGACGACAGCCCGAGTCGCGAGCTTGCCGGAGCGGGCGTTGCCCTCAAGCTCGTGCAGGTGCTGGGCCAGCGGTTGGGCCAGCCTGGTCTCTGGCGCAGCCTTACCGAGGTTGCGGCGCTCGGTACGGTCTCAGACATGATGACATTGACCGCCGAGAACCGCGCCCTCGTTGCCGACGGCATCGCGCAGATGCGCCGCACGTCGAGGCCGGGCTATGTTGCCCTGGCTGCCGTGACGGGTACCGATCTTGCGACGGTCTCGGCTGACACGCTTTCGTTCTCGCTCATTCCACGGCTCAACGCCGCAGGGCGCATGGCCGATCCGGCTATTGCGCTCAACCTGCTGCTGGCGCGCGACCCCGCCGAGGCGGCGCGGCTCGCTTCTGAGCTCGAGGCCATCAACCAGGAGCGCCGCAGCATCGAGGCCGAGCTTACCGACGAGGCCATGACGCTTGCGGAGCGGTCCTATGCTGGAGGGCGCGTGGTTCTCGTGGGCGGCGCCGGCTGGCACGAGGGCGTCAAGGGCATCGTGGCCTCGCGCCTGGTCAACCGGTATCACGTGCCCGCGCTGCTCTTTTCGCTTTCAGACGACGGCATCGCGCACGGCTCGGGCCGCTCGGTCGGCTCGGTCAACCTGTTCGACGCGGTCGAGAAGTGCTCCGACCTTCTCATCCGCTTTGGAGGCCATGCCGGTGCCGTTGGCGTGACCTGCGAGGCGTCGAAGCTCGACGAGCTGAGGGATCGTCTTGAGGAGGTTCTCGCGTCCGTACCCGCCGAGGACTTCGAGGATCGCGGGGAGATCGCCGGCATCGTCGATCTCGGCGAGCTCGACATCTCGACGGTCGAGAGCATGGCCGTGCTCGAGCCCTACGGGCAGGGCAACAAGGTGCCCCTGCTCGCGGCGACGGGCGTTGTGATGACCGATCGGGCACGGGTGGGCAAGACAGGCGACCATATGCGCTTCACCGCCACCGACGGTTGCTCGGGCGTGCCCGCCATCATGTTTAGGGTGCCCGATATCGACGATCTGGTAGATTACGACGGCGCCGTTGACCTCGTCTTCGAGGCCGTGGCAGAACGCTGGCAGGGCAGGGTCAAGACCAAGCTCATGGTAAAGGACATTCTCCGGCGCGACGACCCTGCGGTCGACGGCACGCCCGCCGGAGGGTTCGTCGACCGCCTGTTCTCAGAGGCGGAGGCGGCCTCGCAGTCGTGTGCGCCCGATCCGGGGCCCGTGTCGGCAGACGAGCGCGGCGAGCTCAGCGTTCTCGACGCTCGCGAGCTCGAGGCGCGCGTGACGCGCTTGTTTATCGGCAGCGGCAGCCTTCACGAGTCCCAAGCCCGCGCGCTCGAGCTTCTCGACGCGGGAAACAACGTGCTCTGCGTTATGGGGACGGGAAGGGGCAAGTCGCTCATCTTTCAGATCCACGCCGTTGTCGAGGCGCTCGCGCATGGCAAGGCGAGCGTATTCGTGTTTCCGCTGCGCGCCCTCGTGGCCGATCAGGCCTTCCATATGCGCGACGCCTTTGCCCGATTGGGGCTCTCGTCGGTTGTTCTGACCGGCGAGGCGCTTCCCGAGGAACGCGAGCGGGCGTATGCGGGGGTGGCGTCGGGCGCCGTCGACGTGGTGCTCACCACGCCCGAGTTCTTTGCGCTGCATGCCGATCGCTTTGCCAAAACAAAGCGCGTCGGGTTTGTGGTCGTCGACGAGGCGCACCATGCCGGCCTTGCCAAGGGCGGGCACCGCAGCGCGTACGGCTCAATGCCCAAGGCCCTTGAGGCGATGGGCAACCCGCGCGTGCTCGCGGTCACCGCTACCGCAGACACCGCCGTGGCCCGCGATATCTCGCATCTGCTCAGCATCGACACCGTGGTGGTCGACGAGTCGTCGCGCCCCAATCTTTTGATGGTCGACGAGCGCGAGCTCGCCAACCGCGAGAATCGTCTCGTGTCCATCGTCGCCCGCGGCGAGAAGTGCGTGGTCTACGTCAACTCGCGGGAGCAATCGGTTGCCCTCGCGCGCATGCTGCGCAGGCGCGTGCCCGAGTTGGGGGCGTGCGTGGCGTTTTACCATGCGGGCCTCGACCGCGCGTCGCGCGGCGCGGTGGAGCGCGCGTTCAGGGGCGGCCCGCTCAGCTGCGTGGTCTCGACCTCCGCGTTCGGGGAGGGGGTCAACCTGCCCGACATCCGTCACGTGGTTCTCTACCACATGCCGTTTGGCTCGATCGAGTTCAACCAGATGAGCGGCCGCGCGGGCAGGGACGGGCGCCCCGCCCAGGTGCACCTCATGTACTCCACGCGCGACGCGCGCATCAACGAGCGCATTCTCAACGCGTCGGCTCCCACAAGGCCTGAGCTCGTCACGCTGTACCGCGCGCTTCAGACCATGTGGCGCAGCCATCGACGCGAGACCGGTGAGACGAGCTTTGCCGCCTCCAACCTCGATATCGCCAAGATGTGCCTCGCCATCGATGCGCGCGCGCCCATCGTAGAGGCGGCGGTTCCGAGCGGCATATCGATCTTCACGGAGCTCGGCTTCATGAGAACCGAGGGGTTCGGCCCGGACAGGCGGATCGAAATGGTCGAGAAACCCGGACGGGTGGAACTTGACGAGTCGATACGCTATCTTGAGGGAATACGCGCACGTCGCGAGTTCGACGCGTTCAAAGACTGGGCGCTGCGGGCCGCCGCATCCGAGATGCTCGCCCGCATCAACCGCCCCATTGCGCCGCACTGAGCGTCTGGATAAGGGGGACCCATGACCGACAAGCACGGGCAGAAATCGGGGAGCATCAAAGACCATACCGTGGGCCAGCTGACCCCCTTTGCCGACATGCACCATTACACGCGGGCTGACGACGTGCCCCCCGAGATCTCTGCGGAGACCTACCCGCTTCTCTTTGAGGTCTGCGTGCGCTACATGTCCGCCGAGGACTGCGCGCGAGTGGAGCGCGCCTATTGCTTCGCCGCCGAGAAGCACAGCAACCAGCGCCGCCGTTCGGGGGAGCTCTACATCAACCATCCCGTGGAGGTTGGCACGATCCTCGCCGACCTCAGCATGGACTCCGACGTGGTGTGCGCCGCGCTTCTGCACGACACGGTCGAGGACACGGACACCTCGCTCAAGGATGTCGCGAGCGAGTTCGGCGACACGGTCGCGGACCTCGTCGACGGCGTCACCAAGCTCACCAACATTCAGGTCTCCTCCATGGACGAGAAGCAGGCGCTCAACCTGCGCAAGATGTTCCTCGCCATGTCGAAGGACATCCGCGTCGTCATCATCAAGCTCGCCGACCGCCTGCACAACATGCGCACGCTCGCGGCGCTGCCGCCCGACCGGCGCCTCTTCAAGGCGCGCGAGACCATGGACGTGTACGCGCCCCTCGCCGACCGTTTGGGCATCTCCTCCATCAAGTGGGAGCTCGAGGACCTTTCGTTCTTCTATCTGGAGCCCGAGGCCTACCAGCGCATATCGCGCATGGTCGCCGAGTCGCGCGAGCAGCGCGAGCAGTACCTCGCCGAGACCATCAAAACCCTTTCCGACGAGCTCGAGGGGCTCGGTCTTACGGGTTTCCAGATCAGCGGCCGTCCCAAGCACTACTGGTCCATTTACCAGAAGATGAAGCGCAAGGGCAAGGAGTTCTCCGAGATCTTCGACCTTATCGCCCTGCGCGTGATCACCAAGGACGTGCGCGACTGCTATTCCGTTCTGGGCGCGGTGCACTCGCTGTGGCATCCCATGCCCGGGCGCTTTAAGGACTACATCGCCACGCCCAAGCTCAACAACTACCAGTCGCTGCACACGACGGTCATCGGGCCCGCCGCGCGTCCGCTCGAGATTCAGATCCGCACGTACGAGATGCACGAGCAGGCCGAGTACGGCATCGCAGCGCACTGGCTCTACAAGAAGTCGGGCGGCTCCTCTGCCTCCAAGTCTGCCGATGCCCAGAAGCTCGACGATCAGATCAACCTGCTCAAGCGCTCGCTTGACTGGGCCGCCTCCGACGACATCGACGATCCCAAGGAGTTCCTCCACACGCTCAAGGTCGATCTCTTCGACCAGGAGATCTTCGTCTTCACGCCGAAGGGCGAGGTCATGAGCCTGCGCGCGGGGTCGACGCCGCTCGACTTCGCGTACGCGGTCCATACCGAGGTCGGCAACCACTGCGTGGGCGCCAAGGTCAACGGTGTCGTGATGCCGCTCTCGCACGAGCTCTCTATGGGCGACCGCATCGAGATCCTCACCAACAAGAACGCCAAGCCCTCGCGCGACTGGCTCACGCTCGTGAAGACGCCCTCCGCGCGATCGAAGATCCGCCGGTACTTCGCGGCCGCCACCAAGAACGACGACGCGATCGCAGGGCGCGAGATTCTCGCAAAGGAGCTGCGCAAGCGCGGCTACGGCATCTCGACCCAACGCTCAACGCGCGCGCTTCACACCATCACCGAGCAGCTTAACTTCAAGCAGCTCGACGACCTCTTTGCCGCCATCGGCACGGGCAAGGTCGCGGTCAAGCAGGTGGCAAACCGCGTCCAGAACATCCTCGACCCCGCGCCCGCGGCGCCCGTGCGCTCTGCTTCTGCCGACGAGCAGGACGCGGCGCAGGTTCCTCAGCGCGGGTCGCGCCGCAAGCCCCAGCGCAAGTCGGGCAGCTCGGGCGTGGTCGTCAAGGGTTTCAACGGCGATGCGCTCGTGCGCCTTGCCCATTGCTGCAACCCCGTTGCCGGCGACGACATCGTGGGCTTCATCACGCGCGGCCGCGGCGTGTCGGTGCACAGGGCCAACTGCCCCAACGTCAAAGCGCTTATGGCCAATCCTGAGCGCATGATCGAGGTCGCCTGGGACGATTCCTCCGACGCGCTCTTCAGGGTCGAGATCGTGGTCGAGTGCCTCGACCGCATGGGGCTTCTCAAGGACGTTACGATCGTCATAGGCGACTGCGGCGCAAACATCCTGTCGGCTTCGACGAGCACCGACTCCGACGGCATCGCCCTGCTGCAGTTCCTTGTCGAGATCTCCGACGCCACCCGCCTCGACCCGCTGCTCGCGAGCATTACGCGCGTTCCGAGCGTGTACGAGGCGCGCCGTCTTATGCCCGGCGAAGGCGCCACGCAAAAGAAGAGGAGGAGCTAAATGACGCTCGATCTTACCCCCATCGGATCGTTTGAGCTCAAGACGGCCGTCGCCTGCCCTCTGCAGACAAACTGCTACATGCTTCGCTCGCTCGACGAAGTGCTCGTCATTGACCCTGCTGCTTCAGGCGCCGAGATCTACCGGTACGCCATGGACGGGGAGGGTGCTGCACGCCTTGTGGCCGTGGTTTCGACGCACGGGCACGGCGACCACGTCGGCGGCGTCGAGGGCGTTCTCGACGAGGCGGAGAAGGAGACGGGCGTCAGGCCGCCGTACCTTATCTCCGAAGCCGATGCCGAGCGCGCGCAGAACGCCAACGCCAACAGCTCCCATGATTTTGGCTACGATGCCGACGCTCCTGCTCCCGACCGCATGCTGCACGAGGGCGACGTCATCGCCTTCGGCGACGTGAGGCTTCAGGTCCTCGAGACGCCGGGGCATACGCCCGGCGGCGTCGTTTTGTTCTGCGCCACGAGCGACGGCATGTTTGCCTTCGTGGGCGACACGCTCTTTCCGGGCTCTGCTGGGCGGACCGACCTTAAGGGCGGCGATTCTCGGGCGCTGATTCGCTCCCTGGGACGCCTTGCGCGCGAGCTGCCGCCCGAGACGGTCTGTCTTCCCGGGCACGGACCCTCGACGACCATGGCGGTTGAGCTCGATTCCAACCCCTATATCGCGCAAGCCGAACGCCTCGGCTTCTGATCTCGCGCGGCGCCCATGCGGCGCCGCGTTCTTTTGTCGAGGGACGTTTCTCGCACATCTGCTCTCATACGTTTTCTGCAAAAGGAGGTCGCATGACGTATGCAGCTGACACCGTGTTTCCCGACGGGTTCCTCTGGGGCGGCGCCACGGCCGCCAACCAGGTGGAGGGCGGTTGGAGAGAAGGGGGCAAGGGTCTTTCGGTCGCCGACTGCACAGCATATAAGCCGTCGGTAGACATCAAGGATTACAAAGCGTTGCACGGCATAACGAGCGACCAGATTGCCGAGGCGGAGGCCTCTGACGACGAGCGCCTCTATCCAAAGCGCCACGGCATCGACTTCTACCATCGCTACAAAGAGGACATCGCGCTCTTCAAGGAGATGGGCTTCAAGACGTTTCGCCTGTCCATCCAGTGGACGCGCCTGTTCCCAACCGGCACCGAGGAAGAACCACTGCAGGCCGGCATCGACTTCTACCGCGACGTCCTCAAGACGCTGAAAGACGCCGGCATCGAACCGTTGGTAACGCTGCATCACTACGAGATGCCGCTTTACCTTGCCAACCATTACGACGGTTGGTACCAGCGCGAGGTCATCGATTTCTTCCTCCGCTTTTGCAAGGTCTGCTACCAGGAGTTCGGCGCGTATGTGAAGTACTGGCTCACGTTCAACGAGATCGACTCGGTCTTTCGTCATCCCTGGACCACCATCGGCATCTGCGAGGATCGCTATCCCAAGGACAAGCGCGAGGAGATCATCTGCCAGTGCGTGCACAACCAGTTCGTGGCGAGCGCGCTTGCTACCAAGATGCTCCACGAGATGGTCCCGGGCGCTCAGATGGGCTGCATGGTCACGCGCACCACCACCTATCCGCTCAACTGCGACCCAAAGAACATGCTGCTCGCCCAGAAGGACAACCGCGACAACTATTTCTACAGCGACGTGCAGGTGTTCGGCGAGTACCCGAAGCACGTCCTCAACTACTGGAAGCGCGCAGGCATCAACGTCGAGTTCGGCATGGGGGACGAGGCTATTCTTAAAGCCTACCCGGTCGACTTCGTGTCGTTCTCGTACTACATGTCCATGGTCGATTCCACCGATGCCGCTCGGCGCGAAAAGGTCGGCGGCAACCTTGCCACCGGTGTGAAGAATCCCTATCTCAGCACTTCCGACTGGGGCTGGCAGGTCGATCCCGACGGCCTTACGTACTCTCTCATCGACCTCGCCGACCGCTATCGCAAGCCGCTCTTTATCGTCGAGAACGGGCTCGGGGCCCACGACACGGTTAATCCCGACGGAACGGTCGACGACGACTATCGCATCGCGTACTTCCGCGACCATATTAAGGCCATCGCAGCTGCTATCGAGGAGGGCGTCGATGTTATGGGCTACACGCCGTGGGGGTGCATCGACCTCGTCTCGATGTCAACGTGCCAAATGTCCAAGCGCTACGGCTTCATCTACGTCGACCTCGACGACGAGGGGCGCGGCACCTACCGGCGCATAAAGAAGAAGAGCTTCGACTGGTATAGAAAGGTGATCGCCTCAAACGGCGCCGATCTTGCATAACGAGAAGCGCGTATTCATATGCCCTAATCGAACGCTTATCCACTTAACGGTTTCAGAACGGTCGTCGAGTGGTATTCTAAACATGTGTGGTTAAGCATCCTATTTTGGAGGTACAGATGCTCGTTAACGCTGCTGACATGCTGAAGAAGGCCGAGGCCGGTCATTACGCCCTCGGTGCGTTCAACACCAACAACCTGGAGTGGACCCTTGCCATTCTCCAGGCTGCCGAGGAGGCCAAGAGCCCGCTGATCATGCAGTGCACCGCTGGCGCTGCCAAGTGGATGGGCTCCTTCAAGGTCTGCGCCGACATGGTCAAGGCCGCTGTCGAGGCTCTGAACATCACGGTTCCCGTTGCCCTGCACCTCGATCACGGCTCCTATGAGGATTGCTTCAAGGCTATCGACGCTGGCTTTACGTCCATTATGTACGACGGCTCCCACGAGGAGACCTTCCAGATCAACCTCGATCGCACCAAGGAGCTCGTCGAGCTCGCTCACTCCAAGGGTCTCTCCATCGAGGCCGAGGTCGGCGGCATCGGCGGCGTCGAGGACGGCGTTGCTTCCAACGGCGAGCTCGCTGATCCCGAGGAGTGCAAGCAGATCGCCGACCTGGGCGTAGACTTCCTGGCTTGTGGCATCGGCAACATCCACGGCGTCTATCCTGCCGACTGGGCCGGCCTCTCCTTCGACCGTCTCGGCGAGATCAAGGCCAAGACGGGCGATCTGCCGCTCGTGCTCCATGGCGGCACCGGCATTCCGGTCGACCAGATCCAGAAGGCCATCTCTCTTGGCGTTTCCAAGATCAACGTCAACACCGACCTGCAGCTCGCCTTCGCCGCTGCTACGCGCAAGTACATCGAGGAGGGCAAGGACCAGCAGGGCAAGGGCTTCGACCCGCGCAAGGTCCTGAAACCGGGCCGCGACGCTATCGTCGCTCGCACCAAGGAGCTCATGGAGGAGTTCGGTTCCGTGGGCAAGGCCGAGTAGTACCTCGTTTGCGTTCATGTTTCCTGAAGGCGCCCCGTACACGCAGGGCGCCTTCTTTTGTCTACTCTGCAAAGCATGCAACCTTGGCAAAGCTCAATTGCCTGTGCTACCATAACCAAGCTTCACATTTTGAAAGCCCGAGTGGCGGAACGGCAGACGCAGGGGACTCAAAATCCTCCGGTGGCAACACCGTGTGAGTTCGAATCTCACCTCGGGCACCCTTTCGATGAGATAGTTGTCGCCTGTTCGCGCCCGCTTCGACGCGGTGCTTCGAACTCACGCGAGTGCGCGGAGCGAAGGAAACGCGCGAGCGTTTCCCGCGCAGCGCCCGAGGGCCGCAGGCCCGAAGGGTTCGCGCGCGACGAAGGAGCGCGCGTCGAATCTCACCTCGGGCACCCTTTTGGGTACTTTGTGAAGCTGAGTGCGACGTGCTAGTATATCTAGCGATCGCATGCCGCATACGCGGCTGAGCCAAGCGGAACCACACTGGTTCCCACCTTGCGGCGCCTAGAGCAGCTGCCTGGTCGTACAACAGATCGTCAAGCTATGCTTGCGTTTTGACCGTATGTCCCGGCGTTGTTTTACAGCGCCGGGTTTTTTATTCCACAACGAGGAGGTGGAGAAGATAGCTAGGTCCAACGAGCCCCGTGTGAACGAGGAGATCAACACCCCGACGTGCCGCTTGATTGGTGTTGACGGATCGCAGCTCGGTCTGTTCGCTATTCGCGACGCGCAGCGTGTTGCCGACGACCAGAACCTCGACTTGGTCGAGATTGCGCCCCATGCCAATCCGCCCGTGTGCCGTGTCATGGATTACGGTAAGTACAAGTACGAGCAGGCCATCAAGGCAAAGGCCGCGCGCAAGAATCAGTCGAAGGTCGAAGTCAAGGAGATGAAGTTTCGTCCCAAGATCGACGTCGGCGATTACGAGACCAAAAAGGGCCATGTCATGCGCTTCCTTAAGAAGGGCGCGCGCGTGAAGATCACGATCATGTTCCGCGGCCGCGAAATGGCTCATCCGGAGCAGGGTCTTAACGTTCTTGAGCGCCTTGCGGCTGATCTCAAACCGTACGCTACGGTTGAGTCGCAGCCCAAGATGGAAGGCCGTAACATGCATATGCTCGTCGCCCCTATCAAGGGAGCTTTTGACGGCGACACCGATATGAAATAACGGATCGATTTAAAGGAGAACCACGATGCCTAAGATGAAGACCCACAAGGGTACGGCAAAGCGCTTCCGTCGCACCGGCTCTGGCAAGCTTATGCGTGCCAAGGCTTTTAAGAGCCACATCCTGACCAAGAAGACCACCAAGCGCAAGCGCGGATTCCGTCAGGAGACCGAGATCTCTTCTGCTGACAGCAAGGTCGTCAAGGCCCGTCTCGCCGGCAACTAAGCACCGTATCTTTCGCCCATCAGGATCCCAAGGAGTTGATCAACAATGGCACGAGTCAAGCGCGCCGTTAACGCCAAGAAGAAGCGCCGCACCGTCCTCGAGCGTGCGAAGGGTTACTACGGTGCCCGTTCGCGTCACTACAAGGTGGCCAAGGAGCAGGTCCAGCGCTCCCTCCAGTATCAGTACCGTGATCGCCGCACCAAGAAGCGCGAGATCCGCAAGCTTTGGATTACGCGTATCAACGCTGCTGCACGCATCAACGGCCTTTCTTACTCGCAGTTCATGCATGGCCTGAAGCTGACCGGCATCGAGCTCGACCGCAAGGTCCTTGCTCAGATGGCGTACGAGGATCCGCAGTCCTTTGCCGAGCTGACCGAGATCGTTAAGAAGGCGCTCGAGGCCTAACTACAAAGTGACCTATATATGAGGGGCAGGGGAGACTCTGCCCCTCATGCTGTTTTTTAGAGATATGCGGCGTGACCCAAGGATTACTTAAACGGTCGAGAATACGCCAGTAACTACCGTTAACAAGACGAGCGCAGCCGTTCGCCGATGATTAGTTGTGAACAAAATGTGAACACGCTAATCATATTGACGGAGGATTTATTGAAGCGTATATTACTTCCCTGCCGCGCGGCCCCACGGGGAGCGCGGGGCACCCTGAGAACCGGATACCGGCGAGAACCCGCGGAGGAGCCGACGAGGCGAGCACGCGGGGGATCGCGGGAGAAGAGAGACAGTTATCTACTTCGTTTTCGAAGAGCGACGAGCAAGCGAACGAAACGACCAGTCATCCGACAGGCGAGTCTACTAGCACTTATCGCT
>CASEEV010000060.1 GCA_949287065.1 uncultured Collinsella sp. | reverse complement strand
TTGAGGTTCTTCTCGCCCGCCATCGTGTAAACGAAACCGCCCGCCACCGGGTGGTGGGGCTCGTGATCGAGACGCGGCCCGACCTCATAACGCCCGAGAGCCTCACGCTCATGCGCCGGCTCGGGTGCACCAAGGTGCAGATGGGCGTGCAGAGCCTGGACCCACAGGTGCTTGCGGCAAACCGCCGCGCCACCACGCCGGCCGAGATTGCGCGCGCCTTTGCGCTGCTGCGCGCGTTTGGCTTCAAGATCCACGTGCACTTTATGGCCAACCTGCTCGGCGCCACCCCCGAGGCCGACAAACGCGACTACGCGCGCCTGGTGACCGACCCTGCCTACCTGCCCGACGAGGTCAAGCTTTACCCGTGCGCGCTCGTTGACGGCACGGGGCTCGTGGCGCATTGGCGCGACGGCTCGTGGCGGCCCTACACCGAGGACGAGCTTATGGACGTGCTCGTGGCCGACGTGCTTGCCACGCCCGCGTACGTGCGGATCTCGCGCATGATCCGCGACATCTCGTCGGGCGACATCATGGCGGGCAACAAGAAGACCAACCTGCGCCAGATGGTCGAGGCGCGGATCGAGAAGGGCGCGGGGCGGCGGGCATTTAGGCGAGAAGGTCAGGCCGCCGCATGCGGGTCGCCGCGCGCGGCGTCCGCGTCGCGGGTGCAGGAGATCCGCGAGCGCGAGATCTCGCTTGCCGAGGTTGATGTGAGCACGCTCGAGCTTGGCGACGTTGCGTATGAAACCGCCGTCTCGCGCGAGCACTTCTTGCAGTGGGTGACGCCCGAGGGGCGCATCGCCGGGTTCTTGCGGTTGTCGCTGCCACGGGAGCGCGCGATGCGGGCGCTCTTCGAGGGTGCTGCCGACTTGCGGCCGCAGCGTGCGGGGGAGGCCATGATCCGCGAGGTGCACGTGTACGGAGCGGCGGCGCGTATCAGCGCGACCGGTTCGGGCGTGCAGCATCTGGGGCTTGGCCGCGCGCTCGTGGAGCGGGCGTGCGAGATCGCGCGCGCGGCAGGATACGAGCGCGTCAACGTGATCAGCTCGGTGGGGACGCGCGGGTACTACCGCGGCCTCGGCTTCGAGCGGTTCTCGCCCGAGGGGCTCTACCAGCAGCGAGATTTGTAACGGGCTGGCGGTCGGCCGAGAAGCACGGAAGGGGCGCGAAGATGCAAGGCGGGATCGGTGCGCGGTTGCGCGCGTTGCTCGACTGGGTGCTTTGCCCGGGCCTGCGCGACCTGCACCGCGTGGCGCTGGCCGATGGGCAGGCGCAGGTCTTTTGCGTGCGCAACGCTGCGGGTGCCGAGGTGCGCGTGCTGCAGAAGGGCGGCGTATGGCAGTCGGCCACCTACGTGGACGACCGGCGCTTTGAGCCGGTGTTTGCCTACTACCGCGCGTTTGACCATATGTTTGAGGCGGCGCGCACGGGCGGCGTCGCTGTGCGCCGCGTGCTCATGCTCGGTGGGGGCGGCTTCGCGTACCCTAAGCACGCGCTGACCGCGCGTCCCGACCTGCGCATGGACGTAGTGGAGATCGACCCTGCGATCGTGCAGGCGGCGCGCGACTACTTCTTTTTGGACGAGCTGGAGGAGCGGCTCGCTGAGGAGGCCGCTGCAGCGGGGGAAAGCACCTCGCGCCTGCGGGTGATCACGTGCGACGGGCGCGCGTGCCTCGAGGCATGCGCGCAGGCGCAAGGGGCAGGTTCCGCCGCCGGCGCTCTCGGTGCTGGGCCCGCGGAGAACAGCGCTGGTCAGGGGGCCGCGGCGCCGGACGGGGCGACGCGCTACGACGCCATCATCAACGACACGTTCTCGGGGCGCGAACCGGTGCGCGCGCTCGCAACGGTCGAGGCGGCGCGCGCGGCGCATGCGTGCCTGGTTCCCGGGGGCCTGTATCTCGCAAACGTGGTCTCGCGCGCTGGAGGCGCCGACGTGGAGTTCCTGCGCAGCGTTGTGGCGACGCTCGCGCAGGTGTTTGCGCGCGTGCACGTTCTTACCGCCTTCGACGACGAGGCGGGGGAGGACAATTATCTGGTCATTGCCACCGACGACGAGCGCGCGACCTTCTCGGAAGCCATTGCGTTTGGGCCCGAGTTTCTCGGCGCGCCGCTCTTTGACGAGGCGTGATGAGCCGGGTGGCCTACGTTGCCGCTTGCGAGTTTTGGGTTTATCCCACAAACAGGCTGAGGATCTGGGCGATAAGCGCCAGCACGCCGGCGAGCAGGCACAGGCACATGCCGGCGATCGAGAGCACGAGGCCGATGGTGGCGGGCATGTCGCGGCGGTAGTCGAGGCGCTTGGCGCGGCGGCTCATGACGATGCCTGCGATGCCGGCGACGACGCCGAGGATCTGGACCTCGACCGGGCAGAAGGAGAGAACAACGGCGGCCGTTCCGAGCGCGATGGACAGCGGGGCCAGGTAGGTGTCGGGGATGTTCATGGGAGCCTCCGGTCGCGGGCGGCGCCGCTTTGGGCATGGCGGCGGGCAAAAGGGTCTGTACCAGCAATGATACGCTTCGCAATCGGGAGGTCATATGCCCTGAAGCGACGCATTGTGCGACTTTTGCCGACTATTTGTGGGTGTGTGTCGCGTGCAGGTATATGTAGGGCGCCGATGCGTGGCGAGCGCTCGGTAGGCGTCGTGCGGTGGGTCTGGGCATTGCGCCCGTGAGTGCTGCGAGGAGGGGCTTCGGGGCGGCGTGCATGCAGTGCTGCCGGGCTGTAGGCGCGCCCTGTGCGGCAGCGTTTGCAGGCGCCTCGGAGAAGCCGCTCAGAGGAGCTCGCAAGGTGTTTTGCCCTGCGTGCGCGCGTACTTCTCGCAGTTGCAAAACCCCAGTTGCAAGCGGGTGAACGGCGTTTGTGTGGACGCATTGTGCAGGCCCGAGATTCTCCGCCGTGTGGCCCCAAAAATGCGTTGACGCTGCAGGTGCCCGCGCATATACTGATCAGGTTGCTTTACAGAGCCCCGTGTAATCTCTGTAGAAAAACGTATGTGTCCAGGAGGAGTCTCGTGAACAACAAGTCGACTCGCTACGCAAAGCCGGGTGAGGTCCAGCGCAACTGGTACCTCGTCGACGCCGAGGGTGCCATTCTCGGCCGCCTTGCCGCTCAGATCGCCATGATCCTGCGCGGCAAGAACAAGCCGCAGTACACCCCCCACACCGACACCGGCGATTTCGTCGTCGTCATCAATGCCGATAAAGTCCAGGTTACCGGCAACAAGGCGACCGACAAGGTGTACTACCACCACACCGGCTACAACGGCGGTCTCAAGGCTGAGACCTTCCGCGAGGCTATGGAGAAGCACCCGGAGCGCGTGATCGAGCGCGCCGTTAAGGGCATGCTCCCCAAGACGACCCTTGGTCGTCAGCAGCTGCGCAAGCTCAAGGTCTACGCTGGCCCGGAGCATCCGCACGCGGCTCAGAACCCCGTCAAGATCGAGCTGGAGGCGTAACACATGGCTGAGAACACTGTCGCTTATCAGGGGACCGGCCGTCGTAAGAACGCCGTCGCCCGTGTCCGTCTTGTTCCCGGCACCGGCAAGGTGACCGTCAACAAGCGCGACGCCAACGAGTACTTCGGTCGCGAGCGTCTCGTCGAGATGGCTTGCGCTCCCTTCCGTGTCACCGACACCCAGGGCTCCTTCGACGTCATTGCTCTGTGCGATGGCGGCGGCATCTCGGGTCAGGCCGGCGCTCTGCGCCTCGGCATCGCCCGTGCCCTGCTGCAGGCCGGCGACTACCGCGCTGACCTCAAGAAGGCCGGCTACCTCACCCGCGACCCCCGCGTGGTCGAGCGCAAGAAGTACGGCCTCAAGAAGGCCCGTCGTCGCCCGCAATTCTCCAAGCGCTAAACCTGCTGCGAGATATTGCATTTGCATTGCCAAGGACCTGCCCATGTTGGTGGGTCCTTTTTTATGCGTGGGCGCTAGATCATCGCGTCTGGGCGCCGGGTCATCGTGCCTGGACGTTGGATCATCGTGTCTTGGCGCCGGCGCAGCTCTTGTGTCGTGTGCGGTACGGCATGCCATGCGCAGATAATCGTTCGATACGGATACCGTGTGCAAAATGGCATTCGATACTGTCGGCGTGCGCGGAAACGCGCTCGGTACGGCTGTCGTGCGCAGAAACACACTCGATACGGGTGCTCTGTGCCAAAACGCTCGCGATACGGGCGCGCTCACATAGATTGTCGAGCTTCTCAGCTGCTAGGGGAGAGAAGAGCGAGAAGATAAAACGATTAACCAGCGTTGTTGATCCGTGAAACCAGACCTCGGAACGTGGTGGGCAACGGTATCGAGGCTCTTTTTGCGCATCGCTCCCGTATCGAGCCCCTTTTTGCCCGACGTTCTCGTAACGGGCTCATGTTTGCGCAGTGTCTCCGTATCGGGCGCATTTTGCACGACTTGTCCGTGTTGCGACCATCGCTGTTCAGCGCCGTTCCAAGCTCGTTTCTGCCCGACGGACTTGTGGCGAGAAGCAATTTACTTGGCGGGCCGGTGCCAGGTCCCGTTCTACTCGGCGCGCTCCTTCTGTTGATGTTTCTACGGACCCTTTCTGCGTCGAGGGTGTTGTTGAGCAACCCCTCTACGGATCTTTCGGAACGTGCTCAATCTCAACACACTTGGCAGCCGTTTACCGTGCGGACGTGCCGCTCGCAGAAAATGCCTGGTACTCGGACTGTGCCCGATCTTACTGCATTGTCCACAATGCAATGTTCTCCCAGCTCAGGGGTTGTGGAAAGGTTTCAGGAGCAAAAACCGCCTTGTTTATGATTGCCCATACGAAGTAGTGCGTAGCATCGATCGAAAGGCGGTAGCAATGGATGCGGTGGTACTTTCTCACGAGTCGGCAGTTGACTGCCTGCGAGCAGTGGCACGGTCGGGCAGAATGCTCGTAAGGCCCTCTCAAGCTGATGACGTGCGGTTCGTGCATGATCCCCAGCAACTGGCGGATGCGCGATCGCGCTCTTGGATTGTGGCGGCTGCGCGTGAGCCGCTCCATATCATGCTGTCTACGGGCGCTAAGTCCTACGCAGCAAAATGTATGCGCGCGCATGCGGTAAGCGGTTCTGTGCCCGCGGAGTGGTTGTGCAGAGCGCATGGCAACGTATTCTTTGCCGGCCCCGAGCTGGCGACCATGCAGCTCGCGGCGGCTCTGGAACCCGAGGCTTCTCGTCTGAAACGCAGCGTGAGTTTCGCGAGCGGGGAATCTCACTCTGCCCCGAAACGGGGGAGTGCCGGCTCCAGTGCGGTTAACGACGCGCTCGACCTGCTTGTACTTCTCTATGAGCTGTGCGGTGCCTATGCGTCTGCTCCGGATGGAAAGCTGCTGCGTCGGAGGGAGCCGCTTGCTGCCAAAAGCGAGTTTGTCTGTGCGTGTGCATGGTTTTCCGGACGTCCTGGGGTGGCGCGCGTGCGCCGTTTGCTGCCGCTCCTTGTCGACGGGGCTCGGTCACCCATGGAGGCGCGTTTGGTGCTGCTGCTGTGTCTGCCTGTTCGGTTGGGCGGCTACGGGCTTCCTTGGCCGCAGTTGAATGTATCGCTGTCGGTTCCGAGTACCGACACGGTTTCTGATAATGAGTCCATTACGCCTGACCTGTATTGGGCGCGTTCGCGCTTTGCAATTGAGTACGACAGCTGGACGCATCATTCGTCGGACGCTTCGTTCGGTACCGATTCGATCAGGCGTAGTACGTTGAGTCTGGCTGGAGTAACGGCAGTGTCGGTGACGACGCCGCAGGTTCTCGACGTGAGACATATGGATGCTGTTGCACGGGTTGTTGCTCGACATGTTGGCGTGCGGTTGCGACATCAGTTTGATAGCTGGGCGGTTGAGCGTCGCACCATTTTGCGAGCGCGCCTGTTCGCGGGCATGCGGCTGTCTTGAGCAGAACGGCGTTCGGGAGGTTGGGGCGGACGTACGAAAATGCCGACAGCAATACAAGGGCGGCGGGCAAATAGCCATGGGGTACGGTCGTGCTGCGCTGAAACAACCACGATACGGGCGGTGTGCGCAAAATGACGTTTGATACGGGTACCGTGCGCAAAATGAAAGTCGATACGGGTGCATGTGGCAAAAACTGAGTCGATACGGGCGCCTGTCACCGGAAGTTGCGGGAGAAGTGTCCGTAACGTATGCGATTTTGCGCACCATGCCCGTATCGAGCTTCTTTTAGCGCACCGCACCCGTATCGCAAGCAGTCTTGCGCAAAGCCCCGATAACGCAGGACTTGCCTTCCGTATCGCGCTTCTATACCCATGCCTGTTCGCGGAAGAACCCTTTCTGCATGCGCATGTCCGCAACGAGGGCTTCCCTGTCCGCGGCAAGTGTGATGGCGGTTCTTCGCTCATACTTCCGGATCGCTGAGGGTTTTGATGGGCGGGATAAGCGCACAACGTCTATGTTGCTATGGTTCAAACGAGTTTGAACCATAATGTGAAGACACGGTGTAGGCAAAAACCTTACCTGCGGAAATAATGGCTTAACTGGTACGTACCAGTTGCTGAAAATGCACAATATCGTACAATGTGGCCAAGGTTGTGGAACGTTTCGACTCAGGGGCGTCAGCCGCGCGAGAAGGGCGCGGAACCGAGGCCCGAGGGCTCGCCGGGCGCGGGGAGAACGAAGCGTTCCTGTTAAGGGCTGGCGCTCGCGGTCGAGCGCCCAACAGTGAGGAGAGGCAATGATCAAACTTATCCGCACGCGTGACTACGACGACATGAGCCGCAAGGCAGCGAACATCATCGCCGCGCAGATCGTGCTCAATCCCGCCAGCGTTCTCGGTCTGGCCACGGGCTCCTCGCCGGTGGGCACCTACAAGAACCTCATCGCCATGTACGAGGCCGGCGATCTCGACTTCTCGCAGATCTCCTCCTACAACCTCGACGAGTACCGTGGCATCTCGCGCTCCAACGACCAGAGCTACTACTACTTCATGAACGAGAACCTCTTCGATCATGTGAACATCAACAAGGATGCCACGCACGTCCCCAACGGCGAGAACCTCGACGCCGAGGACGAGTGCACCACCTACGAGGCTGCCGTGCGCGCCATCGGCGGTGTTGACCTGCAGCTCCTCGGCATGGGCCGCAACGCCCACATCGGCTTCAACGAGCCCTGCGACGAGTTCCCCAAGGCCACGCACTGCGTCGATCTGACCGAGAGCACCATCGAGGCCAACAAGCGCTTCTTCGCTTCCGCCGACGACGTGCCGCGCCAGGCCTACTCCATGGGCATCGGCACCATCATGTGCGCCAAGAAGATCCTCGTGGTCGTCTCGGGCGAGGACAAGGCCGAGGCCCTCAAAAACTCGGTGTACGGCCCGGTCACCCCGCAGGTCCCCGGCTCGATCCTGCAGTTCCATCCCGACGTCACGATCGTCGCCGACGAGGCCGCGCTTTCGCTCTGCCCCGCCGAGTAACGTCGTAACGAGCGCGTTACGCCCGTTCGGCGGTTTTGAGCCGGCGTTCGGGCGGCGTATACTGAGACAACAGAAGATGTCGGAGCCCGGCTTCTTGAGGCCGGGCTCTTTTTTATCTCGCGCGGCAAGCGCGCTATAGCGTTGGGAAGGGTGACCTGCATGGAGTTCTCGGAACGGTTGGACGCGTTTGGCGAGGAGATCTTTGCCTCTCTGAACGAGAAGCGCCTGGCGCTCGAGGCGGAGGGCCGCACCATCTACAACCTGTCGGTCGGCACGCCCGACTTCCCGCCGTCGGAGCACATCGTGAACGCGCTGGTGAGCGCGGCGCAGGAGCCCGCCATGTGGAAGTACTCGCTGCGCGACCTTCCCGAGCTCAAGCAGGCGGTCTGCGACTACTACGAGCGCCGCTTCGGCGTTGCCGGCATCACGCCCGACATGGTCACCTCGGTCAACGGCACGCAGGAGGGCGTCGGCCTTTTTGCACTCGCCATGCTCGACGAGGGCGACACCGTGCTCGTGCCCGACCCGTGCTACCCGATCTTTCAGGGTGGCGCGTTTATCGCCAAGGCAAAGCCGTACTACTACAAGCTCACGGCCGAGCACGACTTCTTGCCGCACGTGGCCGACATCCCCGACGAGGTGGCC
>CASEEV010000059.1 GCA_949287065.1 uncultured Collinsella sp. | reverse complement strand
GCGACTGGGGCGTGATCTCGTCGACGTCCTGGGAGCTCATGCGCTCGCGCACGACGCGCTCCATACGGCTCATGCCGATGCGGAACTGGTTGGCCACGAGCTCGCCCACCGTGCGGATGCGACGGTTGCCGAAGTGGTCGATGTCGTCGGTCTTGTAGCCGTCCTCATGCGCGGCGAGGTGCAGCAGGTAGCGCAGGGTGGCGACGATGTCCTCGTCGGTGAGGATGCCGATCTCCTCGGCGGTGTCGAGGCCGAGCTTCTTGTTGACCTTGTAGCGGCCCACGCGCGCCAGGTCGTAGCGCTGCGGGTTGAAGAAGAGGCCCTCGAGCAGGCTGCGGGAAGCCTCGACCGTGGGCGGCTCACCCGGACGGAGGCGACGGTAGATGTCGATCAGCGCGTCCTCGCGGGTGAGGGCGGTGTCGCGGTCGATGGTGCGCATGACCACGTCGGAGTCACCGAGAAGCTCGATGATCTCGTCGTTTGTGGTCGCGATGCCGAGCGCGCGGAGAAACATGGTGGCCGACTGCTTGCGCTTGCGGTCGATGGAGACCACGAGCTGGTCGCGCTTGTCGACCTCGAACTCGAGCCACGCACCGCGAGCGGGGATGACCTGAGCCTTGTAAACCTGCTTGCCGCCGTCCATCTCCTGCGCGTAGTCCACCCCCGGGGAGCGGACGAGCTGGCTGACCACGATGCGCTCGGGGCCGTTGATGATGAAGGTGCCCTGCTCGGTCATCATGGGGAAGTCGCCCATGAAGACGAGCTGCTCCTTGATCTCGCCGGTCTCCTTGTTGACCAGGCGCACCTCGGTGAGGAGCGGGGCCTGGTAGGTCATGTCCTTCTCGCGGCACTCCTCCACCGTGTGGGAGGGATCGCCGAACTGATGCTCGCCGAAGGTGACCTCGAGCACATGGTTTTGGCTCTGGATGGGGCTGGCCTCCTGGAAGGCCTCGGCGAGGCCCTCGGTCATGAAGCGCTGAAAGGATTCCTTCTGAACCGAGATGAGGTTCGGAAGCTCCATCGCGTCCGGGATCTTCCCGAAGTTGATGCGCGTACGGTCGGCCTGCGTTGCGCTGGGAGTAGACGTTGCGTTAGGCAAGCTTGTTCCTCCTTCGATAAAAAGGCGGTTGAACGCCCGCTTTCTGCCAGCTGCCCCCCCGCTCTGTGTGAGACGGCGCGGATGCGCGCCCGAGGCGGTGACGGCAAAAAGGCAGAATCGGGCTAGATTCGCAACCTAATAGTCTACCAGCCGGCTACCGCTTAGCAAGAACATGCTTGACGAATCGGACGATTTATGCATGGTGAAATAGTTTATCGATAAGAGCGCTGGTCAGAGGCTGTATAACGAACATACGTTCATGAGTTTTCGGTGAACGACAGACGCGTGTCCCCGCCCGGCCATGGCCGCCTCATGGTCAAGGCGCTCTGCGACGCCGCGAGATACCGCAGGTGCGCGAGACCTGCCGCCTCACGCGCACGCTCTCCCCGGGTATAACCACGGTGTGAGCCAAGGTGGGAGGCCGTCATGTTCAGTCCGTTCCGCGATGCCCAGGGAAACCCCAAGCAACTCGCCGACGTAACGTACGCCGACCTCGACCAGCTGCGCGATCTTGACGAGGGATACGCCCTCGAGTTCAAGCGCAACTTCTCGGGCAGCGTGCAGAAGAAGATTCCCAAGATCATCGCCTCGTTTGCCAACTCCGCCGGCGGCTGGCTGGTCGTCGGCATCGCCGACGACGACAAGACCGTATGCCCCGTGCCTAAGCTCTCGGCCGACTACGGCCAGATTATCGGCGAGATCGCCCGGCGCCACATCACGCCGATCCCGCGCTTTGACGTGCGCTTCGTGCCCGACCCCGAGGCTCCGCGCCAAGGCGTCGTGCTCATCGAGGTCGCCGAGGGCGACTTTCCGCCCTACGTGGCCGATGGCATCGTCGAGGTGCGCGAGGGCTCCACGTCGGGCCCCGCGGTGGGCTCTGCGCTGGTGGAGCTCTACGACAAGGCGACCAAGCGCCGGCTCGAGGTTCGCAAGTTCTGCGAGCGCACCGTGTACTATGCCCTCCCCGAGCTCCCCCTCTTCAACCTCTATCTCTTTCATATGGGAAGGCGCGGTGCCGAGGCAACCTCGCGCGAAGCGTCTGCCGAGCGGCGGCGCGCCCTCGAGGCGAGCTTCAGCCACCAGGGCATGGCCTGTCGCGTGCAGCACGCGCACGACTCGCTGATCTTCCGCGTGGCCGCGCACGACGACTTCAGGACCCCGCACTCGGCAATCGAGCTCTACGGCGACGAGAGCATGAAGCTGTCGGTGCCCGTCGTGCTTCTTGCGGGCGAGGCGCGCGAGAAAGCGCTGGCCACCCTCATGGAGCTCGCCGGCAGAAGCGCTTCTGATGAGGAGACGAAGCCGGCCGCTTCCGATACGGACGCGCCGCTCCCCGGCCCGGTGCGCATCATGAGCGCGGTCGACACCCTCGCCCGCGTGACCCGCATGGCGGCTCTTCTCGACCGCTACGTACGCGAACGCGGGACCGTCTGGCAGCAGTACGCCGTTGCCTACGAGCTCGAGAACATGGCAGGCGTCGTGCTTTGGTCGGACGACCCCACGTACCGGACGTACGTTGCCGAACACGGGGCCCTCTACTGCGCCACCACCGACTGCGTCTCACGCGTGCGCTACCTCAACGACGGCGCCCACAACGCCTTTCGCGCACGGCAATTTGCCGGGAGCCATTTCTTCGAGGCGTGCGGGCTTCCGCTCGGCTCGCCCAGCCCCGAGGACAACGCGCTCGTCGACGCCCTCCTGAGAACCGCGCACGGAGCCGCGCGGTAGGGTCCGGGCTCGCATCGGCACAAAAAAAGCCGGCCCGAAGGCCGGCTCCAAACAGCGCGATGATCGAATCTTAGAAGCGCGTGGTCTCTTTGCGCGCGGCAGATGCCTGGAACACGCCCGCAAGCGCCACACCCGCGAGCACGGCGTTTTGCCAAGCAGAGCCGCCCGAAACACCGGCGAGCACCGCCTCGACGACGTTGATCGCGGCGATAACGCCGGCGGCAACGATGAACGCGCCGAGCTTGGAGGGGTTGTTGGCCCCACGGATGCCGAGCACGGCAACCACCAGGTACAGCACGCCGGTCACGACGAACACCGCGCCGAGCGCCGTTGCGGTGCCAACCGGATCGTCGACCCCTTCGAGGCCCTCCACGGCCGGCGCGGCAAAGACGAACACCGCTCCGGCGATTATCGCGAGCAGGCCCAGAACGAACATGAGCAGGCTCAGGACCTTAACGACCTTGCAGTGAGAAGACATGCGTTGCCCCTTTCCAGCGCGCAACACACGCGCCGTAGTTATCAGACAGAGCCGCGCCCTTGCGCCGCGGCATCGTATAAGTATGCAGACGCCGAGATGCCCCGTCAACACGCGGGAATACCGCCCCGGATCAGCATGCAAACGCTAGCCGAACATGCTTTTCATGTTGGGAAACTTCACGCGTACGAACCGGTCGAACTGATCGAGGTAGTCGCTGCGGCGGTCTTTGATCGTCACGCGACACACGGGGACCGGCAGCATCTCCTCAGGGTCGATGCTGTGGATCTCGGCGGTTCCGGACACGCTGAACGCCTTGAGCCCGACGCCCATGGCGTACGCGTTGTTTTGAATAAACGGGTCGGTGCCCTTCTCATCGGTCGAAACGAGCCTCACCTCAGAGCGCAAGCCGTTCTTGAGATACAAGTTGAGAATCGTCTCGTTGAAATCATCAACCGCGGGCGCGGATATGACCGGATACGGGGCAAGGTCCTCGAGGGTCACGGACCTCTTGGCTGCCAGCGGATGCGACGGCGCAAAAAACACCGATGTAGGCAGCGTGCCCACCACAACGGTGTCGCACTGGGGGTCGTCAAAACGGCCAACCGTGATCATTCCGTCAAAACGGCCGCCGCGCAATCCATGCAACGCCTCGGACCCGAACATGAGCTCGATAGCCACGCGGAATCCCAGGTGCTTGGTGAGAAACTCCGAAAGGTTCTTGCAGAAGCGCTCGTAGCTCGTAAAGGGAGGCGCCACGAGCGCGAGCGTGAGGTCGGCATCGGAGCGACGCTCCTGCGCGGCGCGTGCCGCCTCGGTGGCAAAGCGCTCGGCCTTGGAGAACGCCTCGACCGCCTCGAGCGCGTAAGGGTGCAGGATCCAGCCGAACGTCGTCGGCTGCGACCCGGTGCTGCCGCGCAAGAAGAGAGGCTCGCCGAGCTCCTCCTCCAACTCCCCGATTGCCTTAGATACCGCCTGGACCGACACACCCTGCTCGCCAGCTGCACGGGAGAAGCTCCCGACGCGCACGACCGCACAGAAATAGGTTAGCTGTCGAATGTTCAACGTTCCGATGGCCCTTCACAACTCGCCAACGCCCTGCGCGCAACCGGAGATCCTCCCGCTCTGATAGTGCGAACAGGAGGTATCGGCGCACGACATCCGCATTGCCTTAGCGCATAGCATCTATTGGTACGCATAAGACTACCGCACGACCTCAGGGCCCTTTATGGAGGGGGCGTGCTTCAATCAGGGCTTGAACATGCATCACAGCGGCTACAAAAAAGGACCCGAACAATGTTCGGGTCCTTTCGAAGCAATCTCGGCAAGCGTGTAGCTTGCGAAGAAGTTACTTGAGGGAGACAGCAGCGCCGGCAGCCTCGAGCTTCTCCTTGGCAGCCTCGGCGTCCTCCTTCTTGGCACCCTCGAGGATGGGAGCAGGAGCGGCCTCGACGGCAGCCTTGGCCTCCTTCAGGCCCAGGCCGGTGAGCTCGCGGACGACCTTGATGACGGCGATCTTGTTGTCGCCGAAGCCCTCGAGGACGACGTCGAACTCGGTCTTCTCCTCCTCCTCGGCGGCAGCGGCAACCGGGCCAGCGGCAACAGCGACCGGAGCGGAAGCGGAGACGCCGAAGACGTCCTCCAGCTCGTGAACGAGCTCGGAAAGCTCGAGAGCGGGCATCTCTTTCAGGGCCTCGATGATCTCTTCACGGGTAACAGCCATGGTGAAACTCCTTCTTGGTAGGGCGCGCGTTCTGCGCGCTCAGAATAATCTAGGCAACCGCGCGCAAGCGCACGGAGTTCGCGCAGGCCGCCGGCTTAAAGCAGCGCTGCGCGGAAGAACGCAGAAGGCGGCGCTTAGGCGGCCTTCTGGTCCTTGATGGCGTCCAGGACGTTGATGAGACCCTGGATCGGGCCGTTGATAACGCGAACGGCACCGGTGGCAGGACCGAGAGCGGCCTGAAGCACCATAGAGAGCAGCTGGTCGCGCGTGGGCAGATCGGCGATGGCCTGAACCTGCTCGGCAGTAACAGCCTTACCCTCCGAGATACCACCCTTGATGGCGATGACGTCCTTCGTCGCGTTGGCGAAGTCCTTCAGCACCTTGGCGGCCTCGACGGGCTCCTTCTCGAAGAAGATGCAGGCGGTCGGGCCGGCGAGGATATCGTCGAGCGCAGGCTGCTCCTTCTCCTTGAGTGCGATCTTGACCAGGGTGTTCTTGAGAACCTTCATCTCGGCGCCGACCTCGCGGAGCTTGTGACGCAGGTCCTGAGACTGCTCGACCGTCAGGCCGTAGTAGCCGATGACGAACAGACCGGCGGACGCATCGATGCGCTCGTTGATCTGAGCAACCTGATCGAACTTGGACTGTGCGGGCATGTTGACACCTCCTCGTAGCGTTTACCGGGCACAACCCGCACCTCAGAGGGCGGGGCTCGGCAAAAGCAAAAAGCCCCGCCGCTATCCAGCGACGGGGCGAGAAGACTCCATGCATCTGCTCGACCACCTCGGCAGGCGGGCCTTGCGACGCTTGCGAGCGCGGCAACCCCTTTGAGCCTTGCGGCACCGGCTGTCTCTGGCAGCGGAATTGTGCGTGAACACAATGGCCTTTCGGCCACTCAGGTATTGTGCCAAGCCGCCGCCGAGCCGTCAAGCAAAACATGTGGCTCGCCGTGCGAGCGCGAAGCGCACCATAAACGCGCCACAAACCGAAGGCTAGAACACCGTCAGCGTGAAGGAGCGCTCGTCAACGGCGCCGGGGGCGAGAAGCACCGTGTCGCGCTTGTGCTCGAACACGTCGTCCTCGTCGGTTGCCGTTGCATGGCCGAGCCACGGCTCGAGCGCCGCGAAGGGCGCGTCGCCGAACGACCAAACGCCCAGCGAGGTAAAGCCCTCAAAGTCGCAGCGGATACCGTGCCCGCTCTTTGTGCCGACCAGCTCGGCGGTGCTGCCGGGAACGTTCTGGAACACCCATGCGTCCTGGGTGAAGGCATCGCGCGAGAGCGGCATGCGGTCGCTGTTCTCAAACGGCGTGCGAGCCTGGCTGTAGTCCATGAGCCCTGAGGGCGTCACCAGCGGGCAGACGGGCGTCCACGGCTCCCCAAAGCGGACCTCGTAGTCCTCGAAGCGCTCGTCGGTGCCGGGCAGCGGCACGTTAAACGCCGGGTGACCGCCCTCGGTAAAGGGCAGGGGCACCGACCCGGTGTTGGTGACCTTGTACACCTGCTCGAGTGAGGCGTCGCCGACGATGCGGTAGGTCATCTCGAGCATGAAGTCGAACGGAAACTGCTCGCGCGTCTCGGGCGTAGACGCCAGGCGGTACGAAACCGCCTCATCCGTTGCCGATACGACCTCGTGGCGATAGTTGCGCGCCAGGCCGTGGCGCCCCATGCGCGCGGGCCCCTGGGCCGTGGACGCCTCGCCGTTGCGCAGGGAGCCGACGATGGGGAACAGAATCGGAGCGCTCTTTGCCCACCAGCGCGCATCGCGCTGCCACAGGTACTCGCGGCCGCCGAGATTAAGGCTCATGAGCTGCGCGCCCTGTGCGTCAACCTGCGCCGAAAACGCTCCGCGAGCGATCTTGGTAATCGTCGAATCTGCCATGCTGCGTCCTTTCCCTTGCCCCGTGCGAGCCGTGTACAAGCGTATTGTGGCATACCGCGCGGCGCACGATGCCGCCCAACCGGCCGAACGGCTCTTCGCCGCTTGAGAATGGAACCGCCGCTGAGCGGGCGCCTCGCCACGAGCGGAAGCCTGAGGCACGCGTCCTGCTCGCCCAGGGCCTCTTTGAGGCGGTCGGCACGCACCCACTTCCAAAACGTTGAGCGGCACACGCCGCACGCGCGCGCCGCACGCGCCGAGCTGACCTCGCCCCGCTCGAACTGCGCGCGCTCGTCTGGGTAGCACGGCGGACGAGGCTTTGCCGGCCTGCCAAACCGCGCGCCGCGCGCCTTAGCCGCCGCTATGCCTTCCGCCTGCCGCCGCCGTATGCCCTCGCGCTCAACCTGCGCCACGTAGCTCAGCAGCTGCAAAACGATGTCGGATATAAGCGCGCCCGTGACCCCGGGCACGGCCCCGCGAGCGGGCCGCGTATCGAGCAGGGGCATGTCGAGAACCGTGATGTCGGCGCCGATATCACGCGTGAGATGGCGCCACTGGTCGAGAATGTCGGCGTAGCTTCTCCCCAGCCGATCGATGCTCGCCACCACAAGAAGGTCGCCACAGGCGAGATTGCTTACCATGCGCTGCCACTCCGGACGCTCGAACGTAGCGCCCGTAAAGCGGTCGACATAGATGTTCTCCTCGGCAACAGGAAACGCGCGCAACGCGTCGAGCTGCCGGTTTACGTTTTGGTCGCGCGTGGAAACGCGCGCATAGCCAAACGTCGTCACCATTCCCACCTCTTTGCGGCTTCTCGCTGCGTCGTATATACGAACATTTGTACGATATTCTGTGGTGCGGACACCTACATAAAAAAGAGAGACCTTCCAACAGATACAACGCGCTGCTCCGGCCGAAGGCGGGAATAGTTAGGTAAGAGCACTTCCGCGCTCGGATCCACGGGCGCGGGAGCTCCGATAGGAGGCCACCATGTCTGTACTTGCGGCGTTTGCCGTTCCGCACCCGCCCCTCATCGTTCCCGCCGTCGGACACGGCAGGGAACGCGAGATCGACGCCACGATAGAGGCCTACCAGGAGGTCGGCCGCCGCATCATCGAGCTCGATCCCGACACCATCGTCATATCGAGCCCTCACACCGCCTACTATCTCGACTACCTGCACATCGCCCCAGGCGACAAGGCTGTCGGATCATTCGCCTCGTTTGGAGCACCCGACGAAGGCAGCGCCGTGCGCTTTGATGCCGAGCTTGCCTCCGAGCTCGCCCGCTGCGCCGAGGCGGAGGGCATTCCCGCGGGAACGTCGGGGCAGCGCGAAGCCGACCTCGACTGGGGCGTTCTCGTTCCCCTGCACTTCGTACAGTGCGCGCACGACAGGCTCGAGCCGCGCGGAGGCAAGGGCGGACGGGCTCTTCCGGAGCTCCCCTACCGCATCGTCCGCCTCGGCATCGCAGGGCTCGCACCAGACGTCAACTACCGCTTTGGCACCCTTGTGCGCAAGGTCTCCGATCTGCTCGGGCGGCGCATCGTCTACGTCGCATCAGGGGATCTCTCTCACAAGCTTTCGGAAAGCGGGCCCTACGGCTACGCCCCTGAGGGTCCCGAGTTCGACAAACTCGCATGCCGCGCCTTCAAGACCGGGGACTTTCTCGAGCTCCTTCGCGCAGACCCCGGGCTTTGCGAGCGCGCGGCAGAGTGCGGCCTGAGGTCGTTTCAGATCATGGCGGGCGCGCTTGACCGCACACCGGTAAAGCCAGAGCTCCTGAGCTACGAAGGACCGTTTGGCGTCGGCTACGGCGTGGCCGCCTTCACGCCAACAGGGCCTGTGGACTCGGACAACGGTCGCGCTTTCGGCGAACAGTACGTCTCCTGGCACCAGGCAGACCAAAAGCGTCGCCGCGGCGCTGAGAGCCCCTGGGTAAAGCTTGCGCGCTTCTCGCTCGAGCGCTACGTGCGCGACCACGTGCAAACCGATCCGGCAAACGATCTTCCGCGCGACCTTGCGGCGGCGCTGCCGGTCGAACTCTTCTCCACGCGCGCCGGAGCGTTCGTGTCGCTCAAAATCAACGGACAGCTGCGTGGGTGCATCGGCACCATCGCGCCCGTGAGGGACTCGCTCGCGGCGGAGATCTGCGCTAACGCCGTGAGCGCCGGATGCCGCGACCCGCGCTTTCCCGCCGTTCGAGAAGACGAGCTCGACGAGCTCGTGTACGACGTCGACGTTCTGTCCGAACCAGAACGCATACCGGGCCCCGCGAGCCTCGATCCAAAGCGCTACGGAGTCATCGTGAGCACCGCGGACGGACGCCGCGGCCTTTTGCTCCCCGACCTCGACGGCGTGGACACGGCGGAGGAGCAGCTCGGCATCGCCGCGCGCAAGGGTGGCATCGACCTCGAGGAAGACGAGGCAGCCCTGGAGCGCTTCACCGTTACGAGGCACCTCTGATGGGCGCGGCCGCGCCCAGCGCACGGGCCGTGTGCTCCGCGTGCCCGCGCCGCTGCCGCATAGAGCCCGGCGGGCACGGAGCATGTCGAGCCCGCCGCAACGAGGCTGGCGCCGTTGTTGCCGAGAACTACGCACGCATCACGTCGCTTGCGCTCGACCCCGTGGAGAAAAAGCCGCTCGCTCGCTTCCTGCCCGGCAGGTTCGTTCTCTCCGTCGGAAGCTACGGCTGCAACCTGCGCTGCCCCTTCTGCCAGAACCATGAGATCGCGCAGGCTCATGCCGGCGACATCCCCTGGCGCCGCATCGCCCCCGACGAGCTCGTCCGCACTGCCGCAGACCTGCGCGCACACGACCCCGACGTTGCGGGCATTGCCTTCACCTATAACGAGCCACTCGTGGGCTGGGAGTACGTGCGCGACTGTGCGCAGCTCGCCCACGAGGCGGGGCTCGCCGCCGTGCTCGTGTCAAACGGCCTTGCAAACGAGTCCGTGATCCGGGAGCTCGCCCCGCATATCGACGCGGCGAACATCGACCTCAAAGCGTTCTCCCCTGCGTTTTACGCCATGTGCCTCACGGGCAATCCCTCGTCGCCCCAAGGCGAAGGCGCGGCACAGGAAGCCTTGGGCGCTCGCGCCCTCGCGTGCGTCAAGCGCACGATCGAGCTTCTCGCCGCCTGCCCCGGATGCCACCTCGAGGTGACCACCCTCGTCGTGCCTGGCCTCAACGACGATGCCGCCGAGATCGACGCGGCGGCGCGCTGGCTCTCGAGCATCCCCTACCGAGAGGATCCTCCCGCGCGGTGGGCGAAGCTCGCCGCCCCGGGAGCGGAAGGTACCCGAGGCGACGCAGAGCCCACCTATCATGTCACGCGGTTCTTCCCGCGCTGGCGTCTTAGCGATCGCGGCCCCACGCCCGTCTCCACGGTTTACGAGCTCGCTGAGGTAGCGCGACGCCACCTCAGCTACGTGCACGTGGGCAACTGCTAAGCGCGCTCGCCGAGGTACCTCTCGGCAATGCGCGCGGCGGCGGCTGCGTCCTTTGCGTAGGCGTCGGCGCCTATCTGGTCTGCGTACTCCTGGGTGAGCACGGCGCCGCCCACAAAGACCTTGGTTTCGGGCGCCTCGCGGCGCAGGAGGTCAATTGTGTCGCGCATGGCGGGCACCGTGGTCGTCATGAGCGCCGAGAGGCCCACCAAGCGAACACCGTGCTCGCGCACACAGCGCAAGACCTCCTCGGGCGCCACGTCTCGGCCCAGGTCGTAGATGCGGTACCCGTAGTTCTCGAGCAGCATTTTGACGATGTTCTTGCCGATATCGTGAATGTCTCCCTTGACCGTCGCCAGGCACAGGACGCCCTTTACGGCACCCGCCCCATCTTGGCCGTCTGCTTGCGCGCGCAGGCGCCCCTTCACCAGGTCAAAGCCAACCTTCGCGGCCTCGGCCGAAGCCATGAGCTGCGGCAGGAAGAACGTCCCCGCCTCAAAGCGGTCGCCCACCTCGTCGAGGGCGGGAATCAGCATCCCGTTCATAACGTCGAGCGGGTCCTCGGCCTCGTCGAGCGCCGCCTCCACCGCCGCGGGTACTTCTCCCCTACGCCCCGAAATCACCAGGGCGCGTACATCAAAGGGATCGTCAGCGCTGCTACGCCCTGCGGCGTCCGTCGCACGTCGAACCTCTTTGCCGCCCGTGCTCTCGGCGGCGCGCGGCGTCTCGTACGGGTCCTGCCACGACGCGTAGCGCTCGATGAACTGCCGCGACTCGGCGTCCTGCGCGTTGAGCACGCGCCATGCGGCAACCGCGTCACGGTACCGGGGCGAGGCAGGGTTCAGAATCGGCAAATCGAGACCAGCGCCGAAGGCGGCTGCCAAAAACGTCGCGTTGAGCACGGGGCGCTGCGGCAGCCCGAAGCTCACGTTTGAGACGCCGAGCACCGTGCGCACGCCGAGCCGCTCCTTGACCATCGAGACCGCGCGGAGTATTTCCACGACCTGGGCCTGGTTGGTAGACGCCGTCATCACGAGGCAGTCGATCGCAACATCCTCCCGAGGAATGCCCGCCGCCTCCGCAGCGCGCACGATTTTCTCGGCCAAGGCAAAGCGCTCCTCGGCGGTGGTAGGTATGCCCCGCTCGTCAAGGGTGAGCCCCACCACGGCGCAGCCGTAATGCCGCACCAGCGGAAGCACGGAGGAGAGGCTCTCGTCCTTCGCGTTGACCGAGTTGACCATGGGCTTTCCGGCATAGGCGCGCACGCCCGCCTCTACCGCCTCGAGATCGGAGGAGTCGATCACCAGCGGCAAGGGGCACGCCCCCTGAATGGTCTCGACGGCGCGGGCGATGAGCGCCGGCTCGTCGATCTCGGGCAAACCGAGGTTCACGTCGAGAAGGTCGGCGCCCTGCTCGGCCTGCTCGATAGCCTGGCCGAGCACGTAGTCCATATCGCCCGACCGCAGCGCGTCCTTCAGCCGCGGCTTGCCCGTCGGGTTGATGCGCTCGCCGATCACGGCGACGTCGCGCGACCCTGCGGGCAGCACGACCGCGTTCTGGGCGCTCGTCACGGCAAAACGCGGAGCAACCGTGCGCGCCAGCGGCGTGCGGCCGGCGATCTTGCCGCGCAGCGCAAAGATGTAGGACGGATCGGTGCCGCAGCAGCCTCCGACCACCGCCACACCGCGCTCGATCATCTTCTCCACAGCGTCGGCGTACGGCTCGGCGGCTATGTCGTATACGGTAGCACCGCCCTCGTCGCGCGGCAGCCCGGCGTTTGCCTGCACCATAACGGGGGCGGGGCAAACCTTGAGCATGCGCTCGGCAAAGGGCGCGACGTCCGCAGGCCCCAGGGAGCAGTTGATGCCCACGACCTCGGCGCCGAGCGCGGACAGAGTAATGGCCGCCGCCTCGGGCGTGGTCCCCAAAAACGTCCGCCCGTCTTCGCCGAACGTCATCGTGGCAAAGATCGGCAGGCGCGTGCACTCCTTTGCCGCGAGCACCGCCGCCTTTGCCTCGAGCAGGTCGGCCATGGTCTCGATGAGAACAAGGTCAGCGCCGTGGCGCTCCGCCGCCCGGACCTCTTCGGCAAACAGGTCGTACGCCTCGTCGAACGAGAGCGTGCCGAGCGGGCGCAGCAGCGCTCCCAAGGGCCCGATGTCGGCTGCAACCCACCGGGGGCCCGCCGCCCGCGCGCACGCTATGGCGGCTTTGAACACCTTGTCGACCGACGCGGCGTCACCGAGCTTGCGCGCGTTGGCACCGAATGTGTTTGCCGTGACGACCTCCGCCCCCGCCTCTACGTAGGCCCGATGGATCGCCGTAACCGTCCCGGGGTCCGAAAGGCACAGCAGCTCGGGCAGCTCCCCGGCAGCAAGTCCGGCACGCTGGAGCATCGTTCCCATCGCGCCGTCAAAGAGCAGGTGCCGCTCTCCTGCGATGACGGCGACAAGATCGGGATCGGCAACGATCAGGTCGCCGGGCACCTCGCGGTACGGCTGGTGGTTCTCGTCAAAGCGCATACGTCGAGCCTCTCTTCTTGACCTCAAAGGGCGCCCTCGCCCGCGTGGGCGCACGTCACGCCGCGGGCGCGCAGAGAGCACGCTCCGCGCAAGCGGCACAGCGAGCAAGGGTGCGGCGCATCCGCAGCCGCCGGAGCTGCGTCGAACAAGCCTACGAACGCCGTCACGCTCTTGCTCGGAGCGAGCATGTGAGACGACGTGCAGGTGATACCCAGGCCGCGCACGGCATCGAGCGCTGCGAGCAAATCGGGCTGCACGTCGAGCGACAGGTCAGCGTACCCCGGGCTAAAGCGCCAGTTTATCGTATATCCCTCGTCCTCCGCCCGAGCCCGGACCTCGGCCTCGAGCGCCGACACGCCCGCCTCCACATAGGCGGAACACGCCGCGTCAAAGAGCGCCGCCCCGAGCGGATCCGTCGCAGCAAGGGCGTGCAGGCGACGCTCGCTCTCGGCGCCGAGCGTGCACGCGAGGACCGCGCAGAACCGGGCGTCTTTAAGATGGAGAAACGCCGACTTGCCGCGCAGGCGCACCGTCGTTCCCGCAAGGCCTATCGAGGGGACGCCGTCGGGGGCGTCGGGCGCAGGCACCACGCAGAAGCACCGGGCAGCGCCCCGTGGGGCCAAGGCACCCTCGCACATCTGAGCGATGCGCTCGATCCGCTCGGCGAGCTCGTCGGCGATCTCTTGCCCAGAATAACCCAGGTACCGAAGCATCTCGGCGCGATCTATGCGCGCCGCGAGCGCATGTGGGGGCAGCGCGATCTCTACGCGTCGGCAGTCGTCCGTTGCCCGCCGTTTACCCACGGGGCACCCTCGGCACCGCGCCGGCGCAGACGCGCGCAACATCGGGCCGGTTCATCGTGTACACGTGAACGCCCTCGACGCCGTGGGAGACGAGGTCCTCGATCTGGCGGCAGGCGTAATCCATGCCCGCCTGGCGCAGCGCCACGGGATCGTCCTCGTAACGGGCGAGAAGCTTGATGACCGGCGAGGGCAGTGACGCCCCGCACATGAACACCATGCGCTCAAGCTGCTGTTTGCTCATGAAAGGCATGATGCCGTACGTCACCGGCACGGTTATGCCCGCGCGCTCGGCACGGTCGCGGAATCGGTAGAGCTCCTCGCTGCTAAAGCAGAGCTGCGTGACCAAAAACGACGCGCCGGCGTCTTGCTTCTCCTTCAGGCGCGCCACGTCGAGGTCAAGATCGTCGCAGGCAATATGACCCTCGGGATAGGCCGCCGCGCCCACGCAGAAGCCCGCTTCCACCAAGTCGGGAATAAGGTCTTTGGCGTAGCGGTAGTCGCGCACCTGCTGGCCCGGCACCGGATCGCCGCGCAGCGCAAGCACGTTCTGCACGCCCGCCGCCTTAAACTCGTCGATCTTCTCGGCAAGCTCGGAGCGACTGAGCCCCATGCACGTCAGATGGGCAACCGAGCTCACCCCGAACTCCCCCGAGATCATCGAAGCAATGGCGGAGGTCGCCTCGGCGTTTCCCGACCCGCTTGCCGAGTAGGTTACGCTCACAAAGTCGGGCGCGCACGGCGCGAACTCCGCGGCCACCTCGCGGGCGCGCTCGAGCGTGAGCTCCCCCTTGGGCGGGAACATCTCAAACGAAAGGGCGCACTTCTTCTCCTCGCGCCTCAGGCGAAACACCTCGTCAACGCGCATGGGACCTCCTCTGTACCGGGTCGCGAAACTTCTTTGCACGGTATTATGGCCCAGCCGCATCGGCCTTTTGCGGGCACGCGCCAAGCAACAGAAACCGAAACACGATCGCAACGCCCCGGCTCGCCCAGGAGAGCTCGGCCCCTCGTATGACGGAGCTGCTAAAATGGGCTGAACGCAACGTGCGGCACATGCAGGCAAGCGCCGCTGGCGACCGTCCGCCTACCAATATGAACAGGAGCATCGCATGGCCATCACACCGCAGGAAATCGCCGAGACGCGCGGCATGGTTGTTGAGCAGCACTTGGACATCCGCACGGCTACGATGGGCATCTCGCTGCTCGGATGCGCGGACGAGAGCATCGAGCGCATGGCGACCAAGGTGTATGACCGCATCACCTCGCGCGCCGAGCGACTCGTTCCCGTTGCCAACGACCTGGCCCGCGAGTACGGCATCCCCATCGTCAACAAGCGCGTCTCGGTCACCCCGATCGCCATGATCGCGTCGGCGTGCTCCGACGAGGACCTCACGCCCCTCGCCCAGGCGCTCGACCGCGCTGCGCAGACCATCGGCATCGACTTCATCGGCGGCTTCTCGGCCCTGGTGCACAAGGGCATCGGCGACGCGGACCGCCGCCTCATGAACTCCATCCCCACCGCCCTCGCCGCCACCGAGCGCGTGTGCTCCTCGGTCAACGTAGCGAGCCTGCGCGCCGGCATCAACATGGACGCCGTGCTCAAGATGGCTGAGATCGTCAAGAAGACCGCCGAGGCCACCGCTGACAACCAATGCTACGGAGCGGCCAAGCTCGTGGTCTTCTCCAACATGGTCGAGGACTCCCCCTTCATGGCCGGCGCCGTTCACGGCACCGGCGAGGCGGACGCCGTGATCAACGTCGGCGTCTCGGGCCCCGGCGTTATGGCGGCCGCGCTCGAGCGCCTTCCCGAAACGGCCGACTTCACCGAGGTCGCCGAGGAGATCAAGAAGACGAGCTTTAAGATCACGCGCGCCGGCGAGCTCATGGCGCGCGAGGCCTCGCGCCGCCTCGGCGTGGCCAAGGGCATCGTGGACCTGAGCCTCGCGCCCACGCCCGCCGTGGGCGACTCGGTTGCGCGCATCCTCGAGATCATCGGCGTCGGCACCTGCGGCGGCCCTGGCACCACCTGCGCGCTCGCCCTGCTCAACGACTGCGTCAAAAAGGGCGGCGTTATGGCGAGCTCGAGCGTGGGCGGCCTTTCGGGCGCCTTCATCCCTGTCTCCGAGGACGCCGATATGATCGCCGCCGCCGAGAAGGGCGCTCTCACCCTCGAGAAACTCGAAGCCATGACGTGCGTGTGCTCCGTCGGTCTCGACATGATCGCGGTTCCGGGCGACACCACGGTCGAGGCCATCGCCGGCCTCATCGCCGACGAGATGGCCATCGGCGTCATCAACAACAAGACCACGGCCGTGCGCGTTATCCCCGCCATCGGCTACGGCGTCGGCGACCGCTTGGACTACGGCGGCCTCATGGGCTATGCCCCCGTCATGCCCATCAACGAGCACGCGGGCACGGTTCTCGCTCACCGCGGCGGACACTTCCCCGCCCCGCTCAACTCCCTCAAGAACTAGGCCGTGAACGTCGATCGCAGCTCCGCGCTCCTCCTCTCCACCGATTGGAACGCGGAGTGGATGCGACTGCAAGAGACGAGGCGCAAAGCCGACGATCCCGCCTGGTGGGACAGACGCGCCAAGCACTTCAGGCCCAAGGAGACCTCGCCCTACGCGCATGATTTTCTCGCGCTCGCCGGCATCAGGCCCGGCGAGCGCGTGCTCGACATGGGCTGCGGGTCGGGAACGCTCGCCATTCCGCTCGCGAAAGACGGCTGCCGCGTCGTAGCCGCCGATTTCTCGGCGCGCATGCTCGACGAGCTCAGAGCTGCCGCGCGTGAGGCCGGCGTCTGCGCGAGCGACGAAGGCGAAGCGGGCATCAGGCCCGTACTTCTCGCTTGGGACGACGATTGGGACGATGCGGGCCTCGGCGAGAACAGCGTCGACGTTGCCCTTGCCTCCCGCTCGATCGCCACGCACGATCTGCGCGGCGCCCTCGAGAAGCTCGACCGCGTCGCAACCAGGCGCTGCTGCGTCACGCTCGCGTGCAACGCAGGGCCGCGCTACGACGCCGAGGTTATGAACGCCATCGGCGTCTCGGTCGGCGAGAGCATCGACTGGCTGTACGCCTTCAACATCCTCGCTCAAATGGGCCGCGCGCCCGAGGTCTCCTACCTAGCGTCGCCGCGCAAAGATACGTTCGATTCGCTCGAAGAGGGCGTCGCCGACTTTGCGCGCATGCTCGAACCGGGGCACGAGAACAAGATCAACGAGCTTCGCGACTACCTCGCCGACCACATGGTCCCAAACGACGAGGCCGGCCAGCCCGGACCCAAAGGAAGGCTCCAAGGCCGCTACACGCTTGATCACACGCGCCTGACGCGCTGGGCGTTCATAAGCTGGGAGCCCCCGCACCGCAGCGACAGCATCTAGCCCGTCGCCGCGGGGAGATCGACGCGCGTATGCGAGCCGTCCTCGAGCGTCAGCGCGAGCGCGCCTTCGTCAAGCGCAGCCTCCGTCACGCGCCCGCTTCCTTCAGCAAAGACCGTTGGCACCACGCCGTCGAAGAAGCCGTAGCTCACGACCTCGTAGCTCGTCGATCCGTCCTTCTCGGCCAGGTTCTGAACCACGAAGAAGAAGCTGTTACGCAGCGCAAAGCATACGGGAGCGCCCGCGAGCTCAAAGGCGGTCTCCTCCGTTGTGCCGGGCGCCATAACGTACCTGAACGACCACGTGCCGTCCTTCTCCTCAAGCCAGCACGTGTACTGGTCCCAGTAGGTAAGGGTACCCGTGCGCGCTTTGCCGCTCTCCACCTCGACCACTTCGTCGGCAGAAGACGCGCGCTGGGCATCGGCACGGCCCTTCGCTGCGGCCTCACCGCGTGACGGCTCGGCGAGAAACGCGCGCACGACCGCGCCGCCAAGCCCAAAGAACACGAGCGCCCCCAGTGCGATACCCAAAAGAATCGCCGCAAGGCGGATCCAAGCGGCCTTCTGGGGCCGCCCCGCCGCCCGAGCCCGCTCCAGCGCCTCGTCCCCCTGCCTCTTCATAGATTGCGCGCCGTTCGTCACAGACTTGTCAATGTTTGCCATGGCTCTCCTGTCGACATACCGGCGCATCGTAACACAACGCGGCCGATCCGCTGAGGACCGGCCGCCGCTTCACTCCCCTGTGGCGCGCTAACGGTTATTATCAGCTGCAGCCGGTGGTGGTGCCGCAGTCGAGACAGACTTTGCAGGTGCCGTTCTGCACCATGCGCGTGCTTGAACAGTTGGGGCACACGCTGCCGTCGTAGAGACGCTCCCCGTGCTGAGCGGCATCGCGCGCTGCCTCGCTCACAAAGGCGGCCGTGTAGAAGTCGTGCGTGTCGATAGCCCCCACATCCTCGCGCAGCTCGCTCTCCTTGGCGGCAACAAGGCGCGTCATCTCCTCGGCGCTCACGGCGGGCTCGTCGTCATCATCGCCGTCGGATACCGAGACCTCCGCTTCGACCGCCGCGACCACGTTGGCGGGATCTGCCGGAGAGGGCGCGCCGACAGGCTTCACCTGAACACGCGAGTAGTCGCCCATCTCGATGTCGATAACCTTGGAGATAAGATCCGAGATCGAAGTGACGTACTTGATGTTGGGATGGCTCTGTACGAAGCCGTACGGCTCGTACTTCTGCCCCCGGAGCATCTTGGAGATGCTCGGGGCAGGGATGCCGTACTGCAACATGACCGAGATCGTCTTAGAGAGCGAGTTCAGAAGGCCCATGATCGTGGTGCCTTCGCGGTCCGTCGTGACAAAGAGCTCCGAGATCTCGCCGCGCTCGTTGCGGTTGACCGTGGTGTAGATCTTGACGCCGTCGATCTGTGCGAGATGCGTGCGCCCGTTGCGAATGCCCATGATGCGTTCGCGGTGCGCCGGCCGATGGTCGTGCGATAGCTCCCTCTGCGCCGAACGCGCGTAGTCGAGAAGGGCCGCGTACGAGAGGTCGGCAAGATCGTCGGAGGCGCCTTGGTCGGCAAGCGTGTTGTTGAGCGGCTGCGCGTTCTTGGAGCCGTCACGGTAGAGCGTGATGCCCTTGACGCCTGTCTGCCACGCCAGGGTGACAACGTCTTTGAAGTCCTGCACGGTAGCGGTATGGGGCAGGTTGACCGTCTTGGAGATGGCGCCCGAGACAAGCGGCGTCAACGCTGCGACCATAAGCACATGCCCCTGAGGGGCAATGTAGCGCTCGCCCGATCCGCATACATTGGCCGTGTCGAAGATCGGCAGGTGCTCGGGACGCAGATGCGGCGCGCCCTCGAGCTTGCCGTCTTTGACCATGCCGTTGTCGTCCCTCTCCTCCACGTATGCCATGATGCCGGCGATCTCGTCAGGGGTATAGCCGAGACGTGCGAGCGCATCGCCGATAACCGGGTTGCCCAGCGTCATGAAGCCGCCGCCGATGAGCTTCTTGTAGACCATATGGCTGAAGAACGGCTCGATGGACGTGGCGCCGCAGTCCATGGCAAACGAGATGGTGCCCGTGGGGGCCAGCACGCTCACCTGCGCGTTGCGGTACCCGTAGCGTTCGCCGAGCTCCTCGGCGTAGGTCCATGCCTCGATGAGCGCGCTCGAAAGCTCGTCCTCGCCAAGCGCCAGGAGCAGGTCGTGATCGACCGTCAGCGGCTTGATGGTGAGGTTCTCGAAGTCGTCGGTGCGGGCACCCGCCACGCGCGCATGGTTGCGGATAACGCGCTCCATGTAACGACGGTTGATGCCGTAGCATTCGAATGCGCCGACCTTGCGCGCCATGATGGCCGAAGTCGCGTAGCTGTAGCCGGTCAGCACGCCCACCAGCGCAGCCGCATACGCGCGCGCCTCGCGCGAGTCGTACGGGAGCCCCTTGCACATGAGCAGGCTCGCGAGGTTGCTCACCCCGAGGCCCGTAGCGCGGAATCGGTAGGTCTTGCGCGCAATGTCCTCGGTGGGGAACTGGCCCCACACAATGGAGGCCTCGAGCGCGAGCTGAACGGTGGCGATGGTGTGTTTGTAACCCTCGAGGTCAAACACGCCCGCCTGGGGATCAAAGAAGCGGTACAGGTTGATGGAGGCAAGGTTGCAGCTCGAGTCATCCAAAAACGCGTACTCGCCGCAAGGGTTCGTGGAGTTCAGCCGGTTGTAGGGAGCCCCTACAACGCCGTCTTCGCCGGCAGGACAGGTGTGCCACTCGTTGAACGTGTCGGAGAACTGCGGAGCAGGATCAGCACAACGCCAAGCGCTCTCGTTGAAGACGTCCCACAGATGCGAAACCGAGACCTCGCGATCCTTCGAACGGTCGACGCGCCCCTTGAGCATAAAGGTGGCGTCCGGATCCTCGGGCAGGTTCACGACCTTCTGCATGAACTCGTTGTCGATGCGCACCGAGTTGTTGGAATTCTGGCCCGACACGGTAGCGTACGCCTCGCCGTTGATGTCGCCGTCGTAGCCCATCTTCATGAGGGCGAGGGCCTTGTCCTCTTCCTTGGCCTTCCAGGTGATGAACTCTTCGATGTCGGGATGGTCGATGTCCAGGCACACCATCTTGGCGGCGCGACGCGTCGTGCCTCCGCTCTTGATAGCGCCCGCATTGCGGTCGAAGCCCTTGAGGAAACTCATGAGACCGCTCGAAACGCCGCCTCCCGAGAGCTTCTCCCCTTCGGCGCGCAGCGGTGAGAAGTTGGTGCCCGTGCCCGAGCCGCCGCGGAACAGCTTGGTCTCGGTTACGTACTCCTCGGAGATAGAGTGCGCGCCGAGAAGCGTGTCGCGAATGGAGACGATGAAGCAGGCGCTTGCCTGGGTGCGCGTATAGGTGTCGGGAGACTTGACAACCTCGCCTACCTCAGGATCGTAGTAGTAAAGCTCAGACGGACCTCCCGAGATGCCGTAGGCGCGCTTGATGCCCGTGTTGAACCATTGCGGCGAGTTGGGAGCAAAGCGCTGGTCGAGCAAAAGGTACACGAGCTCGTCGTACAGGACCTCGCTCTGGGCGCCCTCCTCGATAAGCCCTTCTTCAACAAGCGCTGCCACCCAGAAGTCGACCATACGGTGGGCAACCTGGCGCATGGACACCTCGTGCTCCGTCCCCGGCACACCTGCCTTGCGGAAGTACTTCGACGCGATGATGTCGACCGCGTTCTGGGAGTATCCGGCAGGGAACTCGACGTCGTGCATGTCGCATAGCACGCGGCCCGACTTGTAGTCGGTCAAATGGACATCGCGCTTTTCCCACTCAAAGAGATCGTAAACCGTCCAGTCGGGGTGGCTCTCCAGCTCGGTCGTATAGTAACGCGTCACCAACTCGTTGATCGTCGTCGCCATTGCCTCTCCCATCAAACACATCTCAACCCATACCCGCACCATACCTTCTGGCGCGGACACGAATGCAACAACAGCAAACCCGAGAAAAGCTGCGCGCCTTACGAGCCGTCCGAATATAGGGGCGGCAAAAGCCGCCGTTATGCGCCCCAGCGTGCAGCAACGGCACCCGGGCAGTTTGGCGCCGCACTATCCATTCTACGGAGCAGGTCGTTACGCCCAAAGGAGAGAATTCCATAATCGGTAGACGGAGCCTCTCAGCAACACAATATATTGTGTTTTCTGGAGAAGAACACGAGCGGCGAGAATAGCGGCGCAGGTAGATGGCAGACTCAAAATAGGGTTGCCCGAAACGAGCGCAGCCGCCCGCCGATAGGCTCTTGACGCGCACGCGCCAACGTGACATGGGATTTCTCTGCTCTTGTTCAGAGCCCGCGCTACCGACTCGCGCTTCAGGTATCGTATGCCTGAAAACTTCGAAGATCTTCCCGTCGCCCGTGCGACGGCCGTGCGAAAGGCAAGACACATGGCACTTCTCGGCAAGCAGGTCCGACAGCTCCGCAGCATGGCGCATCACCTGGAGCCTGTCATCAGCATCGGCAAGAACAACATCACCGACGCCGTGGTGGGCGAGGCCTCCGAGCTTCTCGAGGCGCGCGAGCTCATCAAGGGCACCGTGCAGGAGATGAGCGACTACACCGCCCGCGAGGCCGCCAACGAGCTCGCCGACCGCTTGGGCGCTGACGTGGTCCAGGTCATCGGCCGCAAGTTCTCCCTCTACCGCCGCAGCACCCGCGACGACGTGGAGCACATCGAGCTCGCGTAGCGCAAGCCGCACACAACAATTGCAGAGCCCTCGCCGGTCTTATTCCAAGGAACGGCGAGGGCTTTTTTGCATGCAGGCAGCCACAGGGCTATCGCTGAAAACTGAAATTGTGCGGTTACAGGAAGTCGAACCCGAAGTCATCGCCGATGTAAGAATCGACATATTCATCATCCATGAAATACCATTTTCCATCCACTTCCGCGGTAACGATATGGCCAGTATCAGTCAGCTTCTCCCCGCTTTCGAACCGCACCGCGATTCCAACCTGAAGAACTGCCAGAGACTCCATATCGGGAGCTTCGCTTCCCAGAGAGTCGTAAATCTCGGAGCAACGCTTCACATCCTCGTCGGGCAAATACCAAGCATTTGCCAGCACAACATCGTGTTCGGTTATCTCCCCATAGTCGAAAGTGTCTTCGCAGCGGGCGAGCCGATGATCTCTAAAGTAATGGGAGAAGTCCTCCTCGTGAGAGTACGCGTCGGTGCCGTCGTCAAATATGATCTCGCGCATGCGCGGCTCGAACATATTGAGAACTTGCCCTTCCGGTAACTCATCGGAGAAGTGCACCGACTCCCACTGGTCAACCAGATCGAACCAGCTATCGTCCCATTCGTCTTGCGTGACTACGCGATCCTGCCGACCGCTCGAAAGCTCGCCACTCTCTTCCTGCTCGTCAGCGCCGCCCCATAAACCCGCGCCCGTTTCTCGAGAGTCCTCGTCCTCGCGAGAATCCTTCTTATCGCGCGAAGCTTCGCGTTCCTCCTGATCTGCCGAATCGCCCGAAAGAGCGCCAGACAGCGCAACACCGCCGCCGATGCCTATCGCAACAGAAACAAGCAGCGCGGTCGCAACAAGCAGCGCTCGCGGCGCGCCCCTCCTCTTTGACTTCGCCCCCTGCACCTGCCGTCCGCACACGGGGCAGAACCTCGATCCGTCGGCAATTACCGCCCCGCACCAAGGACATCTCATCGCACTCGCCTCTTCCCGACCGCTACCGTCTTGTCAGTGCAGGCCTTACTCATAGCTTTCTCTTACGTCTTGGTAGAGAAGGTCGGCCGTCTTAAACGACGTGATGAGAATCTCGTGCCACCCATTCCCGTAAGGGCCGAATTCGTAGGGACGCGTAACGAACACCACCCCGTCGTCGGTGATGTAGTACCGATCAGGATCGTTCACTATGTCATCGAAAGAGGCGGTGCTCGGATCCCCCGCACTGTATTCCTCGGGATGCTCCGTAAAGAACTCGCGAAGCCCCGTCTCGGCGGCACTCGCCAAGGAAAGGCCTGACTCTCCATCGCCTAGCGCCTTCTCAACCGACACCTCTTCGCCCGTTAGCAAGTCGTACGTAGAGCCCGTAACCATGGACATGCCATGCGCACCCCCACCGTACTCGTAACGCTCCTCGCGTACGCTTGCGATCCCATCCTTGCAATAGGTGATATCGACGTTGTACTCCTCCGTATACATAGACGCATCGCTCGAAGTCCAGGCCCTGGCATCCTCGACCATCTCGTCAAACTCGTCCTTGATCCTCTTGTTCAGATCTTCAAGGGCTTCTGAGGATTCGCCCCCTGAGAACTGCGGGTAACTCCAGGTCCTAGCGGTATCGGGTCCCGGGCTTTGCCTCGCATAGCTATGCGAGGCAAATGTCACCGTCTCCTCGACGACCTTTGCAGTGAAGCCGCCACGATCAGCGTGGCCATTGTTGTCCCCAGAATCCGACCCGGACTCCGAGCCCGTTTGAGCAGAACCCGTCCGATATGGATCGAGAAGCCCAGTTCGGTCGTAGCACGTCAGCTCCACACCATTTCCGGAACCGCCGAAGAGCGACAAAACACCGCACAGCTCCGCTACATCACCACCACCGGATACCGAGAAGTGCTCGGACGGCCCAATCGAACACATCCAGTAGCTCTCGTCAGTGGGGGCGTTCTCGGTCAATACGTAACTGCGAGGATACTTATCATCAAGGTCAATGGCATCGAGCGCGGACACGTACTGTTCGCGATACTCGTCAAAGAACGAGCCCTCCGGTGCAGCGCCCTCACCCCAACTCAGCTCATAGGCCTTGCGCCAACCGCTCTGGGCGGAATCGTCGACCCGCAAGTTTGCCTGAGCGTCAGAGCCCTCGGATTCGTAACACCGCACGGAGTTGTAGTGTTCGTACACCGCCCAACCGCCGATCTGCTCAAACGCACCGTCGTACGTAAATCCAAGCGTCGTTGTCCATTGGTCGTTGAAATTCGCGCTGTAGTCAACGTACAAGGCAGGATCGCCGTCATACTCGCCAACAAACAGTTGGACAGACGCAACCGGGTAGTTGTCGGCGAGGCCGCCGACAACTACCTCTTCGCTGTCTGCGAGCTCGTAGCCGCTAGACTCCCGCTCGTACATCTCGATCTCAAGCGGACCCTCCGTGCCGCCGCGCGTGCTTGAAGTCCACCAACCCGCTTCGAGATCGCTCCTGATTACCAGCAGCTCGTCTTCGCTGTCACTGTCGTAATCGTCTACGCTTGCCGTTAGAAGGCCGTCAAGGCGCTCACTCGGAACAAGCTGTTTTATTCCCGAACCGTTCAACCCGGCATACGTGTCAGCGCCGGTTTCGACGACCCCGTACTGCTCGGCAAGTTCTTTAAGCACGTCGCTGATTTCCTGTCCGTAGGAATCGTCGAGATCAACGTCAATATCGTCTCCCATCCCATTAAAATGATCGCCGAGCTGCAGCTTCATCCTTTTCTTCTCGGCTCGTATTTCCTGAGAACTTGACGAGGGTATTTTTACCTTGTCAAACGCCGCCCGCACCCGCGTTATCTGCTTATCAGTAAGCTGAGTATCTTGAGGAAGAACGCTCGATAGCGTTTCGAACATAATGCGGTATTGCTTAAACGTAGTGCTATATGGTGTAGCTTGCACGGTTAGATATGCAATTTGAAGAACCTGATCAAGCGTTAAACTTTCGCCATCCAAGTCATCCCCCTTGCACATCAAATAAAAAGCATGGGAAAGAACCGTGCTATTGTTGTGGATGTATCCAGAGTCCTCGGCACCTTTTGGATCCTCCCACGCTTCCCCTTCATATTCTTCTGGATGCGCCCCAGAGAAATAGCTGCTGCCTTCCGGACTCTTGCTTTTCAGTGGCTCAGCAAGGTTCCTAGAATCCCCATGTATCCAATCGCAGTCTCCGTCGAGCTCTCGGTCACCGCGGTAATCCTTAACAGCTTCGCCAAAAAGATCGCCAACGGCCTCTTGTATCGCCCCGGACTCCCCCGTGCAATCTTTAAGTCCCGTCACATATTGATACGAATGTGTCATCTCATGCGCTACGGTTTCTATTTCTATGGCGTTTTTGTAGCCAAACTCAAGGGTCGCAACATGAGGTGAGTTGGAAGGAGAATAGGCATTACGCGGCTCTGTCTTATCTACGTTGGCGATAACATGAACTTCTCCTCCCGCATTATCAAAGCCGTTTGAACGCAAAACGTCTTGATAGAGCTTGAGGGTAGTGCACGCATGAGCATATGCTGTTGTGGCCGCTAGCCTTTCTTTGAACAGCTCGTCCCTGCCGCCAACAACAGGATCAGAAGGGTCCTTTGCCCCTTCGCCGAATTTAACTTCGATCTCGCTAATATAACCAACACGATGGTCTTCACCGTGCGTTAGTCGGTACTGATTCCCGTCAGCCGTCGCACTCCATCTTGTACCGTCGGACTCTACAAACGTAGGGCCCTCCAGAACGTCGTAGGTGTTGCCTGAGTCATCAGAGCCAGCGGAGGCAGAGTAAGCTACGCTCTTTTTGCCCGCATCATATCCCTGGACATGAAGCTCGTCATCCTGCAGCGTGAAGACCTTTCCGTTCAGGGTATCCGCCTCAAACGATAGGTCCTCGCCGTTTTTCCCTTTTCCGAAGAGCGTGTCTGTGGCGCCAAGTACGCTTTCCGATACAACGGACCCGTCAAGCGCATTGACAAACAGTCGAACAGGGGCAGATCCCCTGGTTGTCGCCACCTGCCACGCCAAAACAGGATCAGTCTCGTTAAGCGAATAAATGCACAAACCGCAGCTCGTTGCTTGGGCGTCCGATTCTTCTTGACGCACGGCCTCAAGCGCTTCGTCCTCGGTAATGTCCGGCTCAGTCTCGATCTCCACACCGTCAAGCGGCAGATAGTTGCTTGTAAGCAGAACCGCCTCACCGTTCTCATCGGCTCCCACGGTGATCCCACGGCCGTACACAGGAATACCCTCGTACGTCTGGCTGTAGCGATAATACACCGTATCAAGGGCATTGCTTGATTCTGCAGGCTCGAGCTGATCCTCGGTGTCCTCAATCTCAAGCGCCGGAGCAACGTCATCGAGCGCCTCAAGGGCCGAATCCTCATCCGTAACCTTGACATCAGTAAACCCGGGGGCCAGCTGAACAAAGTCACCGTCGACATACCCGATGGGGTCGCTCTCGTCGCCAAACAATCCGTCGAGCCGTAGGGCACCAGTAAGGGCGAGAACGACAGTCACCCCGGCGGCGACAAGAGCGACGCCCAATACACCGCCGATGACCAAGGGCCAGCGGCGCTTGGTCATCGGCGCGCCGCACACGCCGCAGAACTTTTGGTTGCGCGAAATCTCAGATCCGCACTTCTTGCACCTCATGACGCCTACCAACCTTGAACTCGCATGGCTTGCCCGTACCCCCAGCAGCTTCTTGCAGCAAGCAGCAGAAACGCCCGACCTCGTGGCCTACGCCGCCGACCTGCGGCGTGCCAGCGCACGGTCGATGGCAAAGATGCCGCCACCCGCAAGCACGGTGACCACCGCGCAGCCTGCGACCGTCAGATTTACCGCTGCGCTATTGTCTATCTTCTCGGCATCCTCTCCGGCTTTTGCCTCGTACACCTCGTCGAGCACGCCGTCGCCGTCAATGTCGACCGTCAAACGGGTCCGGTCCGAAACCTCCGCCGTCGTGGCAATCTCGGTCCCTTCTTCAACGTCAATGCCGTCAAAGGTACGGAAGTCGGTGTAGTCTCCGTTGCTGTCGGCAAAGCCAATGGAATAATCCATCGATCCCTCGCCGGTGCCCTCGATATCAATGTCGTACGCCGGCCCTTCTCGCAGGCGCAACACCTTAACGGCGTCTTCCTCCGTTACATAGCCGCTCTCGTCCAGCTCGTCTTCAAAGGTGATGGTGCCAAACGACGTGCGCGTGTTCCGATCGTCAAGCGACGAATTGAGCTCCTCGCCGTCGTAGCGCACCGTCACATCAACCGGACATGCCGCCCGCACGTACACAAAGCGCGTGCCGCTGATTTCGTCGGCGATGTCGGTAAAGAACCCCTGGAGCTCGCTCGCATCAGACACTTCGTAATGGCAGCCGTCGCTCGCCATGGCCGAAAGCAGCGCATAGCCGTCAGGCCCCTCTTCAAAGCCGACCGTGTAGATCTTGACGCCGTCCTCCTTAAGCTCGTCAGCGTAGGCGACAAGATCGTCGCCCACCATGCCCTCGTTGGGCGCGCCGTCCGACATCAGTACGATGATCTGCTTGTCGGCGTCACCGGCGGCGAGCACGTCCCCTGCCTTTCTTAAGCCATCCTCGATGTTGGTGTTACCGGAGGTCGAGAGACTCGCTACACCGCTCGACAGCCGCGCCTCGTCGCTCGTAAGCCCTTCGACGATCGTTGCCTCGTAGCTGTATGAGACAAGACCCACGTTCGCTCCGCTCGCAAGCGCCGTATCCACAAAGCCGTCGGCACCCTTGCACATTTGGGTCATTTTGTTGCCCGACATAGAGCTTGATATGTCGAGCACGAGCGCCACGTCGCGCGTACCCGGCCCCTCGCTCACCGGCTCGGGCAGTCTGTCGACCCCCTCCTCTTTGGTCCGTTCCGCCTCTTCACCCCAAGGGGTGTTGATCGTGAGCACATCGCGACCGTCATCAGCAACCATCACCACAATCTCGAAGGACTGATCGCTGTTGGCGTCGTCAACGGTAAGCCGGTAGCTTACCTCGTGCTCAAACTCCAGAGGCATCGGGTCCGAAGAAGACGGCGTGAGCGTATACGGCGACTCAACAAAATAGTCGGCCTGCCGCGCCCGAGGTTTCAGCTCAGCGCGCGCGGCGTGCACCTGCGCGCCTCCCGCATCGTAGTTGGCGAGCAGAATCGAAGAGTCGTCATCGTCGGGACCCGGCGTCGTAAGCATCGACTGCACGGTCACCGTGTAGTCGGCATACGGTTCGGAATCGATGTCGAGCACCTGGATCTTTGCATCCTTCGTGACCCGATAAACCTCATCGCCCGGCGTCCCGATCTTGACCTCGTCAAACGCCGCCGAAATTCGCTCGAGGTTTTCCTCGGTCATAAGGTCGTTGTCGATCATAGTCTGGGCAGCGCTCTCGGTAATAGCCCTGAACTGCTCGAACGTGCAGTCGCTCGGCATCAGCATGAACGAGAGGTACACGAGCTGCGCAAGTTGGTCGGTACCGAGCTTCTCGCCGTCCAGATCGTCGCCGTTGCACATAAGATATGCCGCATGAGAAACCACCGTGCTGTTGTTATGCACGTAGCCGTAATCGTGCTCTTCGTCAGTCAGGCTAGGGTCACCCCACGCCTCGTCGCCAACTTCAGCAGGATTGTTCGAATCGCCAGGTGTTGAGATGTTTCTTGACCCCGTATGAAGCCAGTCGCAGCTATTGTCCATGCGGCCGTCGTTGTAGTCCTCGACCAGTTCGCCGAAAATGTCCGAAGTTGCCTCCATCAGAGCGCCAGATTCCCCTTCGTACACCATGGAGCTCAGCGTAGCCTCGGCAGAGTGCGTAAACTCATGTGCAACGGTATCAAGGGCAATATCGTTCTTATGGCCAAAGCAAATGAACGTAATATGCGGACCCACCGTCAGCGACATGGCATTACCGGAATCGTCTACGCCCTTAGAGGTAACAAACTTCGTTCCAGCAACGACCGTCATGCTGCCGTATTCGCCATTAAACCCCTTGCGACCGAGAACGTATCTGTAGAAGTCCAAACAGCGCTGCGTGCGCTCATATGCTGTCGTAGCACGCACTTTATTGCTATCAAACAGCTCCTGCTCGCTGCCCTCAATCGCCGACAGAACCGATCCGTCCACACGCACGTCTGCCGCTGAAACAAACGCGCGTTCGGCGACCGTCTTTCCGCCCCTCGTCAGGCGGTAATATCTATTTCCTACATGCGTATCCTGCAGGCGCTTGCCATCGCTGTCGAGAAAATACGCACTTCCGCTTCCGATAACGTCCATGTTGTACGTATTGCCGTTTTCGTCAGATCCCTCCGTATCGAAAACCTGAATCTCCTTCTCTCCGGCGTCAACCCCCAACAGGCCGCTTGCGTCGTTGCTCAGCTCGTAGGCACTCTCCCCTATCTTCCACACTTCCACGTCGACGGTATTGCCATCTTTGTCTTTGCCTGAAATCGTCTCGATGCCATCCGTCCGCATCAAATCCTCTTTGGCCAAGATCTTCCCACTCGTCGCATCGACAAAATACGATCGCGCCTCCGAAACGCCGTAAGCATCTACTTGCCATGCGAGAGCAGGGTCATGGTCACCAAGCGAATACACGCACAAACCCGCAGGGCCCATCTGGCTCCAGTCGCCCTCATCAGCCACCGTCTCAAGCGCTTCGTCCTCGGTGATCTTGGGATCGGTATCCACATCGCCGATCGGCAGATAATTGCTCGTAAGAGCCGTGGTCTCGCCGTCTTTATCCGCGCCCATGGCCACGCTGCGGCCGTACACGGGAATGCCCTCGTACATCTGGGCATATCGGTAAAACGTCGTGTCGAGGGCCTCGTTGGTCTGCGAGAGGCTGAGCTGCTCGTCAACATCCTCGATGCCAAGAGCCGAGGCAACATCGTCGAGCGCATCGAGCGCTGAATCCTCGCCGGTTACCTTCACGTCGGTAAAGCCGCCATTGAGCTGCAGGTAATCACCGTCCATGCAGCCCGCCGGCCCGTTTTCGCGTTCGCCCAAGACGCGCCCCACATCAACAATCCCCGTAAGGGCGAGGGTCGCCACCACAGCGCCCGCAACGACAAGCACAGCGGCAATGCCACCAACCACAAACGGCCAACGACGCTTAGGCACAGGCGCCCCGCACACGCCGCAGAATTTCTTCTTGCGCGAGATTTTCGCACCGCATTTCTTGCATTTCACGGCAGCTCACCTACCTTGTGCCCGCAGAGAACGCCTGAGTCGAACGGCGGCTTGTACAATACAGCGCAAGCGCAACAACGGTCAGGCCGAGAAGCGCAATAAGCCCTGCGGCCCACGCGGCAATCCACTCCGAGAAAAACGCAGCAACGTATTGCAGAGGAGCCGTTGCCGACGACGAGGAAGCGGAAGAGGAGCCCCAAACGGCGCCTAAAACCGCCAAGCTTCCAACCAACGCGACAAGTGCAACCAGAAGCGGAAGCGTCCTGAGCAGCGGGTGCGTTAACGTCTTGCGCGACCCCAACGCAGCTCCCAGCAGCCTCAGCACCAGTAGCGCCAGAAGCACGGCAAGCGCAAGCCCCAGCACATACCACACGGCGGCGGAGAGCGCCGCCTGCGGCACATCGTACATGCCGAGAAACGCGCTCAGCTCCTCGTACCGAGCAAGCACGTTTGCCCCGAAGCCAACAACGAGAGCCGCCCCGAGTGCAGCACAGACCACGAAGAGCAGGCGGCTGCCGACCATGCCGAGGCCAAGCCTCGGTAAGCCACCCGCAGCAGCCTGGGCAGACGCGGGGACCCCTGACAGCCGACCTCCGGTACGAGCGGAACGAGGGCCCACAGAGGAAGCGCTCCAGATTGAAGCTCCGCAACGACCGCAAAACGAAGCACCGCTCTTGATCTCATTGCCGCAACGAGGGCAGAACACAACGCATCACCGACCATAAACGGCACGCGCTCCCGAGGGAGCGCGTCGATTAATCTATCGTTAGAAATACAGGCCAAAACCTGCTGGATCGACGTACCAGTTTCCATCGCACTTCACGATGCCGATCATCATCGTGGTGTCTTCCTCATCGCCGTCCTCGTCGATGATGGTGACGTCGATCTCGTACTCGCGCCCTTCGGAGACCTCGGGCACGTCGAGGTCTGCGCTGTCGTAGATATCCTCGACATCCTCGAGCTCGCTGTCACGGTACGGGTCGTCGTCAACGATCTCGTACTCGTACGTCCAGCCCTTGCCAAACTGATCGTCATAGGCGTCAAAGACGGTCTCGCGGGTATCCTTCACCCAATCGCGCAGATCGTCGTCGTCGTAGTTTGCCTCGTCCATCGCGGCATCCAGCAAAGCGGGATCAATAAAACTCAGGCCGTCATAGTCGGAATTCTCGTTGAAGCTATATTCTAGGTAGTCCTTCACCACGTCCTCGGGATTGTTACCGCGGAAGAAGACGAAGAAAATGCCGACCGCCGCCAGCACGGCCACGGCAACAACGGCCACGGCGCCGATGCCGATAGCCTTATAGTTGGCAGCCTTCTTCTGCTTCACCACGTAACCGCACGTAGGACAGGCCGAGGCGCCCGAAGGCAGGGGGCTTCCGCACTGCGGGCACGCGTTTCCCATGGCACCGGCTGCACCTGTCGAGCCTGCGCCGAAGCGATGGCCGCACGACGGGCAGAAGCTCGCCCCCGTCGGCAGCGAAGCGCCGCACTGGGGACATACTGTGGGCATAGCCGGAGAAGCTGCGGAACCAGCCGCCGAAAGCGGTCTGCCGCAAACACCGCAGAATTTGGTTCCGGGCTTTACCGGAGCGCCGCAGCCCGGGCATACCGCACCCTGCCGTGGAATCTGGTGCCCGCACGAGGGACAAAATGCCGAGCCATCGGGAATGACCGAGCCGCACGAGGGACAATTCATCTTTGCCTACCCTTCCAGTTTATGGCCGCATGACATGCAAAACGCGCTCTGGGGCTTATTGGTTGCCCCGCATGCAGGGCAGATCTTAGCCGCCTGCACCACAGGAGGCGTTACCAACACGGTACCCACTGGCGCGGTCTGCTGCGCAGGAGCCACCGGCTGGGCCGGTGCAGCCGGTATCGTCTGTCCGCAGCTCATGCAAAAGCGATCTCCTGCGTTGATGGGCGAGCCGCAATTGGGGCACAGAGCGGCCCCGGCAGAAACGGAAGGCTGCGAAACAGCCATGTCCGATCCGCAGTACGGGCAGAATCGAGAGTCACCGTTTACCTCGCGATGGCAGATCGGACACACCCGCCGCGTTTGAACCGTCATCAGCTGTTGCTGGAGACTTGAGATTTCAGCGTTGAGACTATCGACGAGCGCAACCTGGTCTTTAAACTCAGCGGCCACATCTCCGCGATGCCTCTGACAATACGCTTGACCAATCTGCTCGTAGATCCCCCGAATGCGCTTTCTTCGCTCCTCTATAGACGAGTTGATGCGAGCAGTCTCGCCAAACTCGCGCGCACGTCCGCCAATTCCCTGGGTAAAACCTGTAACGCGCCGGCCAATCTCACTAAACGCGCTATCGATGGTGATATCTGCCATAGATCCTCCTGGTCATCCCCCAAGCGACACGTGCAGAACTGGGCATCAAGCTTTTCAGCGACCGAGACGGCGCCAAGCGACACACGAGCGGGCCATCCCGACCACAGAGCTGAGTCCGCCTATCTAAATCAAATATTGGACACAATATCTGCACAAATCTAAACCTATACTACACGACCCTACCGACGCAAATTGGCACGTTCAGGATTTGTTACGTTTTAAGGTACAGCACTATACTCGCGCACTAAAACCCTTCCGTCCTTCTCGGCAAGATCTGCCTGCGCCCCCATGGCGTCATTGAGCATGCTGGCAAACAGCACGCGAAGCCCTGCCACAAAACCGCCTATCTTGCGTGGCACCGCGACATTCCAGCACCGGCCACACCCTCGCCCCGACAAGCTGCATAAGCAGCAGTCTGCAGAAAACTGAAAAAAGCCGCCCGCAACCACGATGAGTTGCAGGCGGCTCAACAGTCAAGCGCCAGTTTTAACGAAGCGCTAGCGAAGCGTGATGCAATCGGCCATGGTGTCACCCATGATGCTCGTGGGCTGACCCAGCGTACCCGAGCGTCCGCTCGTCGACTTGTACGTGCTGAGCATCGTATCGTAGCTGTACGATCCCATCGACTGCAGGTCCACGAGCTCCCGAGCCTCGTCCATGGAGTAGTACGTGCTGGGATCGCTCGAGTTAAGCGATGCGTAGTAAGAAATAAGGTAGGCGTAGTTGGTCATGCGCACGACGACGCGTTGTGAACCGTTGTCTACGTGGTAGCAGATGCCGCCGCCGATATCGCCCATGTTGAGCGTTGAGCTCGCGGGCTCTATCTCGATGGAGCAGACCTTGCGCGACGGATACGCGCTGGAGTAGATGTTCGTCGTATTGCCGCTCTGGGTCCATGTCACACGGCCGCGCCAGTACACGGGCACCGTGAACTCGTAGTAGTTCGAGGTAACGCGGTAAGCCGCCTCCTCCTGCTCGGCGCGGCGCCGCGTCTCCTCCTCCTGCGCCCTGCGGTTCTCCTCCTCAACGGCATCGTCGCGCCACTTCTCGGCAGCGCTCTTGAGGTCGTCAGCCTGATCCTTGGAATCGCAACCGCCATCCACCGCGCAATCGTAGGCGCGCTGAATGTCGTCGTCCGTTACGTCGAGCGCGTCGGCCAGCTTGAACTCGAGCGGAAAAGCGCCCGACATCGACACGCTGCCATCTTCCTCGATATCGAGCGTGACCTTGTCGTCAGGATACGCGTACAGCGCTCCGCCTTCGCCGAAGGGCGAAGCGGCCACCGACAGCTCGTACGAACCGGGCAGCAAGCTCAGACCCTCGCCGTCTTCGTCAACATACTGGATCTCGTCGACGTCGTTATCGTCGCAATCGGTGCCCGTCACCTGCACGGGTACAAGGGAGCCGTCATCGGGGTCGTAGTTGGGGATATCGACCTCAAAGGGAACCCCAACGGGCTCGGGCTCGCCCTTGATGGCATTGATCACCATGTTGCCGCCGCCGTCGGACGAATCGGAACCCAGGAAGACAAACACGCCCACAGCAACCGCCACGGCAACCACGGCACACACAACGGCGACGATGACCCCCGCATGCGAGCGCTTCTGAGGCACGGGAGCAGCGTACGGATCGACCTGCCCGCCGTCCGTCGGTGTTCCCACGTGAGGCATGACGACGGTATGATCCACGCCGTTTGTTGCGTCGGCGTAGCGAGTGGCAGGAGCCTCATGCCCGTCATTGGCCGCAGAGCCCTCCTGCTCGCCGTCCTTAGGCTCCAGAGGAGCGTGAAGCTCGGCGTCCTTAGGACCAAGAGACGCGCGCGCCTCCCCTTCGGCTGCATTCTCCTCGTTTGAAGTACCGCCGGCTTCCACGGGCTTTCCGCACGCAGTGCAGAACTTGCTTCCCTCTGGTATCTCGGCACCACAGCCTGTGCAGAACATGGCGCTCCTCTCAACGCAGTAACTTGCGGACGCTATTGAATTTGCACCTTTCAGTATACGCAGGCAGCAGTATGCCCAAGCGCGCAAAAGTCGACTTGTGTCTGAGTTCACAAGCGCTATTTCTGACGCGGACCAGGCGCATCCCACGCGTCGAGATCGGCGCGCCACGCAATAGCCTGTTGAGCACCGGCAGAAAGACACGTGTATGCCGAGGCCTTAGTCGCAAAGTCCATAGACGCCTCAAGATCTTTGCCCTCTAGCAAGGCAACGGCAAAGGAGCCAATATAGGTATCGCCAGCGCCGGTAGAGTCAACGGCGTCAATGGCAAGCGGAGCCCTACGGAGCAGGGTCCCGTCGGAAAGAGCTGCTGAGCCCGAGGAGCCGAGCGTCAGCACGACATCGGAAACACCACGTCCCTTAAGGACCGCGAGGGCGTCGCGACACGAATCATCGTCCGAAGGGAGAATTCCGGTGATGATCTCGCACTCCGTCTCGTTAAGACAGAGAAGATCAATGGATCCCCAAAGATCATCGGGGAAAACGCGAGCAGGAGCAGGATTGAAAATAACACGAGCACCGAGCTCATGAGCAAGACGAATGGCCAAGTAGGTCGTATCGAGAGCGCACTCGAGCTGACAGACAAAAACATCGTTGGGCTCAATAACATCCCGCATGATGGGCTCAACGTCATCAAAAGAAAGCGCATGGTTAGCACCTGGATCGAGGATGATCCGGTTGTCTCCGTGCGTCCTTACAATTACTGCAACGCCGGTGGTGGCATCGTTCAAGGAGCGCACATGAGCGCAGTCGACGCACGAATCAGAAAGACCCTGCAGAAGATCAGATCCAAAAGAGTCTTTGCCCACAGCAGCGATCATCGCGGTCGGAGCGCCAAGGCGAGATGAAGCTACCGCCTGGTTGGCACCTTTTCCACCAGGATTGCAAATAAAGTCAAAACCTTCCAGGGTTTCACCGACCTGCGGTACGCGATCGCACGCGATGGAAAGATCCATATTCATGCTACCGAAGACAACTACTTTGGACATGCGACCACCTCGACATAGAGAAACACGGAACGATGATCACATTGTACGCAAACGAAGGGCAAAGGCGATCTACGTCACACAGCGCAACCGCCGTACACAATAAAGAAGGGGCCCCGCGGTCTCCCGCGGGGCCCCTCCCGGGCCCGCCACTTCTGGCGAGCGCCGCCCACCGGTCGGCGGCCTCCTGCTCTCCCACGGCCTTCCGCCGCAGTACCATCGGCGCGGGGGCGCTTGACTTC
>CASEEV010000058.1 GCA_949287065.1 uncultured Collinsella sp. | reverse complement strand
CCGGCACGGAGCCCAAGATCAAGGTCTACATCCTGGCCCAGGGGAAGGACGCCGCCGACGCGGACGCCAACGTGGCGAAATACCGCGCCTGGGCGGAGAACCTGAAGCCCTGACCCAGCCGATCCCCCGGGAGGGGGGGGCCCCGCGGCGGCCGCCCCCCCAGGTGCCCCCCCCCGCGGGCCGCCCCCCCCCGACCGCCCAGCCCGAGGACGGCCCCGTCCTTCTCGCCACCGCCCTTCTCGCCATCGTTCTCTGATAGACTGGGACTCGCATATTCATTTTGACCTGACGGATGGCGTGGAGACACGCGGGCAGGCGGGGTTGCCGCGGCAACCTGCGGCGCAGCCGAGAAGCTCTCGGTGGCAACCTGCTTGGGGGAATCGGGGTGCGAGTCCCCGGCTATACCAGTAACCGTGATTCCGATGGTCGCGCGTGCGAGTCCGCCGTATCGGGCGGTAAGCGCGGCCAGGTGACGATGAGTCGGATCGCCCCTCCGTCTGCAGCTCGTGGTGCGGGCTGCCACGGCGCGCTTGGCGGCCGGGGTCCTGGAAGAAAGGTGTCCGCATGCTCGGAACCAACCATGCGCTCAAGAAGCGCGCCCACCTTGCAGCTCTGTTCGCTGCCGTTGCCGTTGCCTTTGTGCTCGGCGTTGCCGGCTGCACACAGACCACGGCAGGCACCGGCTCTGCCGCAGGCAGCGCTGCGACTGCCGAGAAGGGCTCTGCCGCGGCGGTTGCCGAGGACGGCCAGATCCTCGTGACGGTGACGGTGGACTCCTCCGCAGCCGACGATTCGGTGTCGTTTGACCAGGAGGTTGCCGTTGACGAGGGCGCTACGGCCTACGACGCGCTCGTTGCCACCGGCCTTTCGGTCAACGCGAGCGACAGCGAGTACGGCATGTACGTCGAGGGTATCGACGGCCTGGCGGCTGGCGACCACGGCGACATGAGCGGCTGGATGTTCGACATCAACGGCGAGATGGCCGAGGAGTCGTGCGATAAGATCGAGCTTGCCGACGGCGATACGGTCAACTGGATCTACAGCACCGGCGAGGAGTTCGAGTAAGCCGGCACGCGCAGGCGAGAGCAAGGGGCGGGCCTTCGGGTCCGTCCTTCTCGTTTAGGTGCAGGTGCCGGGCACCGTGGGCAGTGTGACCCGGCGCTCACGTCCGCGCGCCTGCCGGGGCGGGCGCCCGCGTCGCGCGTGCCCTTGGCTGACCCAGGCGAGCCCGTTTGTCAGGAGACGTACTGAGCAACGTGTTTGAGACATATCATCCGGCGGTGGCGTTTGCCTACCTTGCGTGCTGCATCGCGCTCTCCATGGCGGCAATGCAGCCCGTTTACGTGGTGCTCTCGCTTGCCGGAGCGCTCGTGTGCGCGTGCGTGACGCGGGGTCCCCGGGCGGCTGCGCGCTCGCTCGCATGGGCACTGCCGCTCGCGGCGCTGGTGACGGTGGTCAACCCGCTCTTCTCGGCCTCGGGTTCTACGGAGATCATGCGGCTGGGGTCGCGCGCGGTGTATGCGGAGTCGCTGTTTTACGGCGCGTGCTCGGGCGGCATGCTCGCCGCGGTGCTCGTGTGGTTTACGAGCTACGCCGCCTGTATGACCAGCGAGAACAGCATGGCCCTGTTTGGCAACGTGGCGCCGGTGCTCGTGACCATGGTCTCACAGGTGCTGCGCCTCGTCCCGCAGTTCGTGAGCCGCGGGCGCAAGATCGCCGCCGTTCAGGATGCCGCGAGCTCGGCTGCGCCGCGGGGTCGTCGGGAGCAGGCGCGCGACCGCATGCGCACGGTGAGCGTGCTCATGGGATGGGGCATGGAGGACGGTCTGGTGCGCAGCGACGCCATGCGCGCCCGCGGTTACGGGTGCGGTGCGCGGCGCACGAGCTACCGGCGCTTCAGGCTCAAGGCCGCCGACGTTGCTGTGCTCACATCGGTGCTTGCGCTTGCGGCGGTCAACGCTCCGCTCGTGGCGCTTGCGTGCGGGCAGTACGCGTTCTATCCCACGCTGAGCGTGCTGGTCGTGTGGTGGGGTTATCTTCCGTACGCGGCGCTTATGGCGGTGCCGGTCGTGCTGCAGGCAAAGGAGGCGTGGCAGTGGCGATCGTCCAAGTAGAGAACTTCTCGTTTGCCTACCCCGGCGAGGGGCGGGGGGCAAGCTTTGAAATGGGGGCCGCCAGCGCCGATGCCGGGCGAGTTGCCGCACACGATACCGAGCAGACGAGCGGATGGGCGCTCAGCAACGTGTCGTTCTCGGTTGAGGAGGGCGCGTTCTGCGTGCTTGTGGGCCCTACTGGCTGCGGCAAGACCACGCTGCTGCGCGCGCTCAAGCCCGAGCTCGCCCCGGCAGGCGAGAAGCGCGGGTGCATGCGCGTGCTCGGGCGCACCGTTCTCGAGGACGGCGTTGCGGTTGCGGGCCTTACGGCGCGTGAGTCCGCGGAGCAGATCGGGTTCGTTTTGCAGGATCCCGCCGCGCAGATCGTGTGCGACACCGTATGGCATGAGCTTGCCTTTGGCCTTGAGAATCTCGGCATGGGACAGGACGAGATGCGCCGCCGCATTGCCGAGGTCGCGCACTTCTTTGGAATCGAGCCCGTTATGCGGGCCGCCACCGAGACGCTGTCGGGCGGCCAGAAACAGCTTGTGAACCTGGCCGCCGTGCTTGCGCTGCGGCCGCGCCTGCTGCTGCTCGACGAGCCCACCGCGCAGCTTGATCCCAACGCGCAGCGGCAGTTTATCTTCATGCTCGCCCGTGTAAACCGCGAGCTCGGCACTACGGTCGTCATGGCAACGCACGCTCCCGAGGACGCGGAGCCCTACGTGACACAGCGCGTTGAGCTCGGGTATGTGCTGCCCCTCGGGGAGCGCGCCGCCGTGCGCGTGCCGCTTGCAGT
>CASEEV010000057.1 GCA_949287065.1 uncultured Collinsella sp. | reverse complement strand
TGTTGTCGGCGTTGATGACGATGATGGCCTCGACGTCGTCGGCCAGGCTCTCGAGCATGCGGATCTTGGAGTCGGGCTCAAAGCCGGGCAGCACGCGGCTCGCGTGGTAGTCGTCGAAGAGCTTGCCGCCAAACTCGAGGTAGAGCTTGCCGCCAAACTGCCCGATGCGCTCACGGATCTTCTCCGCCTGGAGGGAGATGTACTTGTCGTTGTCAAAGCCGATGCGCATGGGGCCCCTTTCGTCTTCTTCTCACGATAGGAAAGGGTAGCACGAGCCCAGGGGTCTCTCTCAACAAACTGAGCAGTCATTTTGCCCGCCGCGGGCAGAAGTTTCCGATTTGTGTCACCCTTACACAGGCAAAACGTGGCCCCCGTATGCGAGCGGTATCATGACTGATACACAATCGGGGGACATGATCCAACCTTTTGGGGGAAACATGGACAAGAAGAACATCGTGTGCACGAGCAGCATCCTGGGCGAGGACATGCACGTCATCGCCTACGGCAAGAAGGGTCTGCCCGTCGTGGTCTTTCCGACGCAGGGCCAGGCGCCCGAGAGCCTGGAGGAGGTCGGCGTCATCGACGAGCTGGCCGACTACCTCGACTCCGGCACCATCCAGCTCTTCTGCACCGAGACCGTCGACGACGAGTCCTGGGGTGGCACCGGCGACCCCGCCGAGCGCGCCCAGCGCCAGGAGACCTACTACCACTACGTGGTCGACGAGCTCGTGCCGCTCGTGGCCAAGATGAACAAGTCGGGCGCCCGCCCGCTGGCCCTCCGCTTCGATGCCGGCGCCACCCAGGCCTCCGTTGTCGCGCTGCGCCGCCCGGACCTCTTCCAGGGCTGCGTCTGCCTCTCCGGCTGCTATGACGCCCGCCGCTACTTCGGCGACTGGATGGACGCCACGCTCTACGACAACACGCCCTGCGCGTTCCTGTCCCAGATGCCCGTCGACCACCCCTACGTGGCCGTCTACAACCAGCGCCAGCTGCTGTTCTGCACGGGCCAGGAGGCTTCCGAGGCCGACTCCCTGCGCTCCACGCACGAGATGGGCGAGCAGTTTGCCCGCCTCGGCGTCGACGTCTGGTGCGACTACTGGGGCGCCGACGTGACGCACACCTGGTTCTGGTGGAAGAAGCAGCTGCGCTACTTCCTGCCGATCGTCCTCGACGACGTCGAGAAGACCACGGCTGCCGAGAAGCCCGCGCCCGCCAAGAAGCGCGCGACCACGCGCAAGAAGGCCGCGACGACCACCGCCGCCAAGAAGCCGGCTGCCAAGAAGGCTGCTCCGGCCAAGGCTGCCGCCGAGAAGGTCGAGGAGCCCGCCAAGGCCACGGCCAAGAAGCCGGCCGCCGCCAAGGCCACCACGACGAAGGCCGCCGCCGCGAAGCCTGCCGCTGCCAAGACCACTGCCGCCAAGAAGGCTGCAGCCACGAAGGCCGCGACCGCCAAGAAGGAGGTCGCCGAGAAGCCGGCTGTCGCCAAGAAGGCCGCCGCTCCCGCCAAGGCCGAGAAGCCCGCGACCCCGGCCA
>CASEEV010000056.1 GCA_949287065.1 uncultured Collinsella sp. | reverse complement strand
CGCCGCACTTGCGCGCGGTTTCCCCACCCCCTGGGCGGCCCCGGGCGGACCCCCCGTACGCCCCCGCGCCCCCCGCCCCGACCTGCGGTTCTCCCGCTCGCCGGGACTTGGGGTTCCACCTGCAACGGGAGCTTTCTTGTACGCGTCCCTTACCTGCGTATCCGCCGTCCGCCCCCCGCTCGTACGCCACGGTTCCGACAATCCGCAGCGACCGACGCCACGGTTCCGACACTTTCAGGCCTGATTTTGTCGGAAACGTGGCGCCGGATGAACGGCGGGCGCCCTTCTGCAAACCGCGTTCGGATTGCAGAAGGGCTTCAGTCGGCCTTCGCTTGCCGACGGTCGTGCCCTTCTCGCAGGTATTTCTCGCAGTCACCGCGTCCATGGTGCGGACCAAAACGGACGTTTCTTTGCGCCCGTCCGTTCGGGTACGCGCCATGCCGGAAACGTCCGTTTGGGTCCTTATCTCGTTGAGAAGTCCTTCTCGCAAACGGCAGCCGGTGCATGTGCCCACCGGCCCGTGATCGAGCATCAAGCAAGCACAGGCAAAGGCGCGAGAAGAACAACCGTATAATGTGGGGCAACCTATGATCGAGGAGCTTATGAGTAAACAGAACCGCCGCGACGCGCAGCGCAGCAAATCAAAAGCCTCCGCTCACGATGTCGAGAACCGCGCCCACAGCACGCGCCCCGGCAACGGAGCCGAGAAGCGCCGCGCCAGCACACACGCCGGTGCCAAACATCCCAAGCGCCGCTCGGCCGCCGCAACGCGCGCCCACGCGGCGCTGCCCCCGCGCAGCGCGTTTCTCCCGGTGAGCCGCGCCGATATGGAGGCGCGGGGCTGGGACCAGTGCGATTTTGTCTATATCTGCGGCGACGCCTACGTGGACCATCCGAGCTTTGGCATGGCCATCATCACGCGCATTCTCGAAGCGCACGGCTACAAGGTCGGCGTGATCTGCCAGCCCGACTGGCGCGACCCTGCGAGCATCGCCGCCCTCGGCGAGCCGCGCCTGGCGTTTCTCGTGTCGTCGGGCAACATGGACTCCATGGTCAACCATTACTCGGTGGCCAAGCACCGCCGCCGCACCGACGCCTACACGCCGGGCGGCCAGGCCGGCGCGCGGCCGGACCACGCGGTGAGCGTCTACGGCAACCTAATCAGGCGCACGTTCAAGAGCACGCCCATCGTGCTCGGCGGCATCGAGACGAGCCTCAGGCGCCTCTCGCACTACGACTACTGGCAAGATAAGCTCAAGCGGTCGGTGCTTCTCGACTCCGGAGCCGACCTGCTCGTCTACGGCATGGGCGAGCACGCCATCGTCGAGGTGGCCGACGCGCTCGACGCCGGCCTGCCCGTCGACCAGATCACCTATGTTGCGGGCACCGCCTACCGCGCGCGCTCGCTCGACGAGGTGTACGACGCCGTGGTGCTCCCCAGCTGGGACGAGCTCGAGGCCGACAAGCTCGCCTATGCGCGCAGCTTCAACGTGCAGTACGAGAACAGCGACCCCATAAGCGGCAAGCGCCTGGTAGAACCCTACCCGCACAAGGTGTACGTGGTTCAAAACCCGCCCGCCGCACCGCTCACCACGCCCGAGATGGACACCGTGTACGCGCTGCCCTACACCCGCTCGTACCACCCCGACTACGAGGCGGCGGGCGGCGTGCCGGCGCTCAAAGAGGTCAAGATGAGCCTCATCTCAAACCGCGGCTGCTTTGGCGAGTGCTCGTTTTGCGCCCTCACGTTCCACCAAGGGCGCATCGTGCAGACGCGCAGCCACGAGTCGCTCATCCGCGAGGCCGAGGTCATCACACACGACCCCGAGTTCAAAGGTTACATCCACGACGTGGGCGGTCCCACGGCAAACTTCCGCCAGCCCGCCTGCAAAGGCCAGCTCAAGCGCGGTGCCTGCGTAAAGAAGCGCTGCCTATGGCCCGAGGTCTGCCGTCAGATGAACGTGAGCCACCGCGACTACGTGTCGCTGCTGCGCAAGCTTCGCGCGCTCCCCGGCGTCAAGAAGGTCTTCGTGCGCAGCGGCATTCGCTTTGACTACCTGCTCGCCGACCCCGACCCCAACGAGACCTTCCTCGCCGAGCTCTGCGCCCACCATGTGTCGGGTCAGCTCAAGGTGGCTCCCGAGCACGTAAGCGACGCGGTGCTCTCGGTCATGGGCAAACCGAGCCGTGCCGTGTACGACCGCTTTTGCGAGAAGTATCGTCGCATGAACGAGAAGCTCGGCCTCAAGCAGTACCTCGTCCCCTACCTCATGAGCAGCCACCCGGGCTCGACCATGAAGGAGGCGGTCGAGCTTGCCGAGTACTGCCGAGACCTGGGCTATATGCCCGAGCAGGTGCAGGACTTCTACCCCACTCCGAGCACCATGAGCACGTGCATGTACTACACCGGGGTCGACCCGCGAACCATGAAGCCGGTTTACGTTCCCAAGAGCCCCCACGAGAAGGCGCTCCAGCGCGCGCTCATCCAGTACCGCAAGCCCGAGAACTACCCCCTCGTGCGCGAGGCGCTCGAACGCGCCGGACGCCAAGACCTTATAGGCTACGGGCCCAAGTGCCTCATCCGCCCCGTGCCGCCGCATGGCGTGCGCGAGGGCAAGCACGCGGGTGCGAGCGGCGGGCGCAAGGGCGCCCGCGCATTGCCGGGGCGCACGGGCAGCGGCAAAAAGCCGTTCGGCAACGGG
>CASEEV010000055.1 GCA_949287065.1 uncultured Collinsella sp. | reverse complement strand
CTGCTGGCAGTACTTTGCCGTGCTGCCCGACATCCGCTCCGTGGGCGTTATGGGCGACGAGCGCACCTACGCGCGTCCGGTGATCGTGCGCGCCGTGGAGAGCTCCGACGCCATGACCGCGGACTGGGCGAAGCTGCCCTACGACGTGATCGGCCGCATCTCGAGCCGCATCGTGGCCGAGGTGCCGGGCGTGAACCGCGTGGTGTACGACGTCACGCCCAAGCCGCCCGCCACGATCGAGTGGGAGTAGCGAACACACGTTCGTATATACGTATAATACCACCTCTCGGAGCCATGGCAACCCCATGGCTCCGTTTTTATGAAGAGCCGCTTTGCCAAACTTGCTGGTCTCTTTTGGGCTCCCATTGCCTAACTGTTCAAGTTAGGGGGTATTCATTGAAATTATGTGCTAAATACCCTCTAACTTGGGTACGAACGAAGCAAAGAACGACGATGGAGGTGGGAAGTGGAGCTATTCAGGCGTGAGAACTATCTCAGGAAGATTAGGGGTTTCTATCATGATGACGAGATCATAAAGGTCATCACCGGCGTGCGGCGCTGCGGAAAGTCCTGTCTTATGCAAACCGTTGCCCAAGAGCTCGTCGAGAGTGGCATCAGCTCGGCTTCCATCGTCTACCTCGATCTCGACAGTCGCAAGCTGCGGAAGGTCAAGACTGCCGACGAGCTCGAGGCAGCGATCGATAGTGCTTCCGCCGGCGCACCTGACGGATTGAAATACCTGTTCATTGACGAGGTTCAGAACGTGAGGGGCTACGAGGAGGTTGTGAACGCCTTTCGCACCGATGGGGGTTGGTCCATCTTCATCACCGGCTCTAACAGCTACCTGCTTTCGGGCGAGCTCATGACCAAGCTGACCGGTCGCTACATCGAGTTCGAGATGCAGACGCTCACCTTCAAGGAATACAAGGACATGAAGGTATTTCTCGGCAAGTCGGTCAACCCCAATCCCGCGGTAGAGCTCGATGCTTACATCTTGGAGGGCGGCTTTCCCAAGGCGCTCGGATACGAGGCACTCGTCGATAAGCGAGCTTACGTCAAGTCCGTTGTCGAAGAGATTCTGGAGAAGGACGTCCGTCGCAGGGTTCAAGTTCGTAACATGCCCGTGTTCGAAACGGTCAGAAAGTACATCACGAACAATTTTGGGGCAACGACAAGCCTGACTAATATCCTTGACGACCTTGCGAAGCAGGGTGTCCATATTAAGCGCGAGACGCTGGACCGCTACCTTCGGATACTCGAGGACGCCAAGATCATACGACGTTGCGAGCGCTTTGATATGAAGTCGCGCAGGTCGCTTCGAGGTGAGCAGAAGTACTATCTTGCCGACCTGAGCTTCTACTTCGCGCTCAACACGGACAACCGCATCAACTACGGGCCCGTGCTGGAGAACATCGTGTACAGCTACGCGCGGAGTTTGGGCTACGAGGTGAGCGTGGGGCGTATCGGCAAGCTCGAGTGCGACTTCGTCATGAGGTCGCCTGCGATGGAGTACGCCTACGTGCAGGTGGCGATGACCATCATGAATAGCCTCTCGACCGAGGATCGCGAGTACCGCCCGCTCGAGCAGATACGGGACAACTGGCCCAAGTTCGTCATCACGCGCAACGACCCCATCCAGCACCGCAGCGGCATCGTGCACGAGAACGTGACGGATCTGATTGCTGAAGGGCGGACGTTCGGGATGGCGCAGCGGAGCGCTTTGGCGGAGACAGAGTGCAAGGGAGTTGCCTTTGCTTGAGTGATAAGTTCTATCGAATAGGTTCTTTGGAGGGGAACATACCTAAGGATTTGCAGAAGCAATCAATCGGAGCAATAGTCAAAGGACTTTTCGTGTTGGCTGCCTTGGCAGTAATTTGCATCGTAGCATTATCTGCCACCATCAATTTCGTGTCCGACTCGATAGCTGCGCTTTTGTCTACTCTGTCCACCATCGATGTCGCAATAGTTGTCGCGTTGATTACCGGCTGTGTTTCTATAGTGACCGTTATCGGTGGTGGCATTGCAAATAATTATCTTGCTTATCGCCAGAGAAACAGTGAGTACTTGCGAGAGCATAGGGCGCAGGCGTACGAGAAACCAATTGAAATCGTGTATAAAATGCTCATGAAGTCGAAGAAAAAGGAACAGTATAGTGCAGACGAAATGCTAAGCGACATGAATGACTTTAACCAGTCTCTGACTTTGTGGGGCTCTTCCAAAGCTATTCGTCTATGGGATGAATGGAGGTTGGCGACCGCTGGAAAGCAGCCGTCTGCCTCCGAGCTTCTCTTTGCTATGGAGAAAGTGCTAATTCAATTACGACGGGATATGGGGCAGGGCAGAGGTCTTAAAAGGGGCGACCTACTCAAGCTGTTCATCAATGATGTTGATACGTTGCTCAGTAGCTCCAATTCTGTAAATCAATGAAAGGGCTCTCGACATTCTTGATACGTTAGCGCACGTTGATGTTTAATGTTCGGCTCCTTCTATTGAGAAAATATGCCGCATACGGCAAAGTTGCTCAATAAAGGTCAATCGTGAATCAAAACGAGACACGTATTGAAATCAGGCGGAACCGGTATCTCAACAGGCTTATCGACCGCATGCACAACGGCTTGGGCAAGCTCGTCACGGGCATCCGCCGCTGCTGGAAGACGTACCTGCTCTTCAACCTCTTCGACGACTACCTGTGCTCGAAGATCGCGAACGGGCGCGAGCAGTACTACGTCTTTCTCGACGAGGTTTAGTACGCCATCTCGCGCGAGGAGCTCAAGAACACGGGCGTCCCGCCCCGGCTCTACGGCGTGCTCAACGGGCTTCTGCGCATGCGCAACGTCGACGCGTACGTGACGGGGAGCAACTCGAAGCCCCTCTCGCACGACGTCATGACGGAGTTCCGGGGGCGCGGGGACGAGGTCCGCGTGCGACCGCTGTCCTTCTCCGAGTTCATGCAGGGCTTCGATGGCGATCGCTACCAAGGCTGGGCCGAGTACACGGTGTACGGCGGCATGCCGCTCGTACGCTCGATGCGCACGGACGAGCAGAAGGCGCGCTACCTCGAGCGGCTCTTCGAGGAGACGTATCTGAGGGACGTCGTGGACAGATATGGCGTCAGGAGGCGGGGCGAGCTCGATGACCTGGTGAACGTGCTCGCCTCCGGCATCGGGACGCTCACGAATCCGAGCAAGCTCGAGAACACGTTCAAAAGCGTGCTCCATTCCAAGATCTCCTCGAACACCATCTCCAGCTATATCGGATATCTCGAGGACGCCTTCGTCATCGAGGAGGCGCGGCGCTACGACGTGAAGGGGAGGGGCTACATCGGCAGCCCTCTCAAATACTACTTCGAGGACGTGGGGCTCCGAAACGCGCGGCTCGGCTTTCGGCAAATCGAGGAGAGCCACATCATGGAAAACGTTGTCTACAACGAGCTCCGAGCGCGCGGGTACTCGGTGGACGTCGGCGTGGTCGAGAGACGCGTTCGCGAGGAGGGCAGGGACGTTCGCAAACAGCTCGAGGTTGACTTCGTCGCCAATAGGGGCTCCGACCGCGTCTACATCCAATCGGCGTTGGAGATGAGGACTCCCGAGAAGGCCGCACAGGAAAAGGCTCCCTGCTCGGCATCAATGACAGCTTTAAGAAGGTTGTGCTTGTGCGCGACGTGGTGAAGCCCCTGCGCGACGAGCGCGGTGTGGTCACGATGAGCGTGTTTGACTTCCTGCTCGATGAGAACAGCCTTGCTGGGATATAGGAGAAGAAGCGACTACGTTGAGTTCATTTTTGAGTTCATTCGGGCGTCGAAGATTCGGCTGATTTTGGTTAATGGGGAGACGGCGGTACACCACGTAGACGAGAGACCATGGAAATGCACGATTTGATTACCGAGTGGGAGTGAAGTCTCGCCCGTTTTTCGTTAGACCGGCTTTTTGCACTGCCGCATCATTGCTGAACAAGGCCCTTTGAAGCTGTCGGCTCAATCTGCTATGGTTGCCCATAAACGTGTTGCACTCGCTGCGTAAATCCAGTTTGAGTGCGGCACGTTTTTTGTTTTTGATCGAGAGGAGATTGCCGTATGCCCAAGACGAAAGCCCAGGGGATTGTCTTCGGAATCATCATGTCGTATGCGATGGCGTTTGGGATGGAGGTCTACAACACGGCCATCAACCAGGGGTTCCATCTCGCGGGAGCCGGGTTCAGCGCCATGACGAACCTCGTCTTCGCGGATGCGCTCAAGGAGGCGGCCTTCATGGGGCTGATCGTCATCCTGTTCTCGGGCCTTTGGGGCAACCGCGCGGGCGCCGCCTTCGCCGCTCGGCACTGCGACCCGCAAAAGGACAACCCCTACGTCTGCCGGGTCATGCGGCAGGCGGGGACCGTCGCCGTCATGTGCCCCACCATGAGCTTGGTTGCTTCTGTTCTGTTCAGCGTGGTCATGGCGGGGATGCCTGCGGCCCAGCTGCCCGCCATCTGGGTGGGGACCGTCATCAAGAACTTCCCGATGGCCTTTTTCTGGAACATGTTCGCCGCAGCGCCCTTCACGCACTGGCTCTTCAACCGCCTATTCCCAAGCTCCCGATAAGCACCCAGTTGCGTTGATGCCTCTTGTATGGTTTACCGGCATCCGGCTGTTCGGGCGCGTGAATCCATGCTGAGTGCATTGCGGGGTCGACAAATGCGCAGGTAGAACGCGAAATCGTAATCATATCAACCGCTCTGCCTGCGGTGACATATATAGGACGGGAGTAAAGTTCAGCCTGATTTTCTCCAATTCGTATCACTCCAGGGATGGTGGAGACGGGCGTCCCCGCCCAGCTTGCGGCTCCATGCCGAATCGGAACTCGAGGTTTCAGCGGGAGTGGGGCAGGTCAAGAAGATGGGATCGCCCTGTGAACAGCGTCCCGTCTTGGGAGGGCAAGCTCGCCCATTGTCTCGCCTCGGAAGACCGGCCAGCCTCATCGTCCCGCCTTGGGAGAAAGCGGCGCTTCAGAGTCGAAAAAACGGCGGTTTCGAGCACAACGTCCCATCTTGGGAGAGATTCGCCTGCGCAAAGTCCCGCCTTAGGAGAGAAGTGGAGAAGTGCCGGCCGCTCTACCTGCGCAAACGATGGGGCATGGATTCGCCTCGGCAGGGGTAATTCTCCCGAGCCGAGACCTTGCGCAAGAAACGGGCGCAAGCCCTTCTCGGAGATGTGCGATTCTCCCAAGACGGGACGTTGCGCGTCAGGGAGAAGAGCACTACCAGGTCGCTCGGTGGGTGCATCTCGTTGTGTGCGCAGACCGAAGGCAATGGGCCCTCGCGCATCGCGGAGGGTGCTTTCTGATGAGGAGCCTCTGGGGCAGAGTGAGTCCCGTGCGAGCGTTTTTGGTGGTTGCGGAGCGTTCGGGGTAGGGTCTCTGCCCTTTTTTGCGCCCATGTTACGATGTCGCCAACGCACTGTCTCGAAGGAGCCTCTATGAAAGCGCTGGTACATGACGGTCACGGCAACATCGCGCTTCTCGACCGGTCGCGTCCGCGGCTGGCGGAGCCCACGGACGCCGTCGTGCGGGTAACGCGCTCGACCATCTGCACGAGCGACTTGCACATCATGCGCGGCGCCGTGCCGCGTGCCCAGCCGGACACGGTGCTCGGCCACGAGTTTGTGGGCGTGGTCGAGGAGGCGGGCTCGGGTGTGAGGTCCTTCTCGCCCGGCGACCGCGTGGCCGTGAACTGCGAGACCTTTTGCGGCGAGTGCTTCTTCTGCCGACGCGGCTGGGTCAACAACTGCGAGAACGGCGGCTGGCTTTTGGGTTGCACCATCGACGGCTGCCAGGCGGAGTACGTGCGCGTGCCGTACGCGGACAACGCCTTCACGCGCATCCCGGACGGCGTCTCGGACGAGGACGCGCTCTTTCTGGGCGACATCCTGGCCACGGGCTGGTGGGGAGCGCGCCTGGCGGAGATCGAGCCCGGCTCTACCGTCGCGGTGATTGGCGCGGGTCCGGTGGGGCTCACTACCATGATGTGCGCACGGCTGACAAGCCCGGCGCAGGTCATCGCCCTTGACGTTGACGAGTCGCGCCTTGCTCTCGCACGAGAGCGCGGGCTTGCGGACGTTGTCATCAACCCAGCCGAGAAGAGCCTCGATGAGGTTGAGTCCCTCGTGCGCGAACAAGCCAGCGGGCGTGGCGCGGACGCCGTGGTCGAGGCCGCAGGCAGCGACGAAACCTTCGAGATGGCGTGGCGCATCGCCCGGCCCAACGCCGTCGTGACGCTCTCCGCCATGTACGAGCGCGACCAGACGCTGCCGCTGCCGAGCATGTACGGCAAGAACCTCACGTTCAAGACCGGAGGCGTTGACGCAAGCGGCCTCGACGAGGCGATGTCCCTCATCGAGGCCGGCAAGCTGGACACGGGCCTTCTCATCTCGCGCCGTTACCCGCTGAACGACATCCTAGACGCGTACCGTGCTTTCGAGGCGCATGAGAACGGCTGCCTCAAGGTCGTCGTCACGCCGTGGGAGTGACTGTCGCAGACAAGACCGATGCCGGCTCAAAGGTGCGTGTCAATAATTGCCGGTATGCGGCACTTGTGTCGATTTTGCTTATGGTGTTGGGCATAGGCGTCAGATTAGCCTGTCGTGCGGCGAAGTGCGTGAAAAAACCTCGCACGCTGAGCGGATTTGACACGCTCGGCTCGCATTGCGAGCGAATTTGACAACTGGGCTGCATACGAGGGATATTTGACACCCGTTCTGAGCATTGCGAACATATTTGACGCTCTGGCTCGGCATAATTGGACAATTTGACATTCCGAGCAGTGCGTCGGCGCTAAAGCTTGCGGCGACATTGCTCAATTGACGTTGTGAGGGTACATGTTATTGTCGCTGGCGCCTATGGAGGGGCTCACGGGGCATGTGTTCAGGCGGGTGCACGCCGCGTGCTTCGGGGCGCTTGACCGGTACTACACGCCGTTTCTCGCTCCTCCGCATGTGGGCAGCAACTTTGGCAAGCGCGCGCTCTGCGAGGTCGACCCAGAGGGCAACCAGGGTTTTGACGTGGTGCCTCAGCTGCTGACCAAAAATGCCGACGAGTTCATATGGGCCGCGAAGCTTCTCGCCGAGATGGGCTACAAAGAGGTTAACCTCAACCTTGGCTGCCCTTCGGGCACGGTTGTTGCCAAGGGCAGAGGGTCGGGCTTTTTTCGCAACCTCGACGAGCTGGACGCCTTCCTGGAGAAGGTCTGCGCTGCGTCTCTCATCCCGGTGTCGGTAAAGACGAGGATCGGTCTTCAAAGTGACGAGGAGTACGACGAGATCCTCGCGATGTACTGCCGCCATCCGCTTGCCGAGCTTATCGTCCACCCACGCGTGCAGAAAGACTTCTACCGCGGCGTTTCCCGGCAGGATCAGTACGGCAAGACTCTGCGCGCTGCGCCCTTTCCGGTGGCGTACAACGGCGACATCTTTGGGTGCGATGACGTGGACGCCCTGACTGCGGCATACCCCGAGACGCGGCACGTGATGCTGGGTAGGGGTGTACTTACCAACCCTGCTTTGGCGCGCATGCTGCGCGGAGGCTCGGCAGCCACCCGGGACGAACTCGTGCGCTTTCACGACCAGCTCTTTGAGGCGTATCTGGCCGAGATGGGCGGCAACGCGGTCTTTCGCATGAAGGAATACTGGTTCTATCTCAAGTTTGCCTTTGCCGATCCGCTGTGGGTCCAGCGCGCCGTGAGAAAAGCGCGTACGGTCGAGGACTATCGCGCTTCCGCGCGGAAGATCTTCTCGGGTGGGGAGCTTGCGAAGGAAGCGCGCTTTAGCGGTTAGATCGGGATGGCGTTGCGTTGCGCCCGTGGGCGCGCACGGGTATCCTAGTTCAGCTTCTGCACCTCAAGAGAACGGGAGCCACATGGATATCATCGCCAAGATCGCCGAGGAGCTCGGTCTTAAGCCAGCGGCCGTGGAAGCTGCCGTCAAGCTTATCGACGAGGGCAACACCATTCCCTTCATCGCGCGCTACCGCAAGGAGGCCACGGGCGGCATGGACGACGTCGCTTTACGCGCCCTTGCCGACCGTCTCGCATACCTGCGCAACCTCGAGCAGCGCAAAGAGGACGTCGTTGCGCTTATCGCCGCTCAGGGCAAGCTCACGCCCGAGCTCGAGGCCGAGATCCGCGCGGCCGAGCAGCTTCAGCGCGTGGAGGATCTCTACAAGCCGTACCGCAAGAAGCGCCTGACGCGTGCCGGCAAGGCGCGCCAGGCGGGGCTCGAGCCGCTCGCCAACATGATCATCATGCAGATCAAGACCAAGGGGTCCGCGCTCGACGAGGCGGCGCGTTTCGTGACGCCCGAGGCTGCCGAGGCCGGTTATGACACGCCCGAGAAGGCGCTCGCGGGCGCCTCGGACATCGTGGCCGAAACGGTTGCCGAGGACGCCGAGAACGTGGCCGACCTGCGCTCCTTTACCGAGGCGACGGCAGAGATCGTATCGGTTGCCGCTGACCCCGCCGAAAAGACCCCCTACGAGCCGTACTACGACTTTGCCGAGCCGGCGTCCAAGATTCCCAACCACCGCATCCTCGCCATCGATCGCGGCGAGCGCGAGGAGAAGCTCCGCGTGCGCGTGCGCGTTGACGGCAACGCGGCCGTTGAGCGCCTGGGGAGCCGTTGGCCGCGTCGCCAGGGCGTCTTTGCTCCTGTGCTCGACGCGGCTGTTGCCGACGGCTACAAGCGCCTCATGGCTCCGTCGCTCGAGCGCGAGCTGCGCGCCAAGCTGACGGTGCGCGCGCAGATGGACGCCATCAAGGTGTTTGCCAAGAACGTCGAGAGCCTGCTTTCGGCCCGCCCGGTGCGCGGCGCGCGCATCATCTCCCTCGACCCGGGCTTTCGCACCGGGTGCAAGGTGGCGGTTCTCGACGAGACGGGCAAGCTGCTCGACCATGGCGTGGTGTATCCCACCAAGCCGCGCCACGACGTGGCGGGCACCAAGCGCACCCTTGCGCGCCTGGCTTCCAAGTACCGCATCAACACCATCGTCATCGGCAACGGCACGGCGAGCCGCGAGACCGAAGAGGTCGTCTCGGAGTTCATCGCCGAGCAGGCGCCCGATCTGCGCTACACCATCGTCAACGAGGCGGGTGCTTCGGTTTACTCGGCCTCCGAGCTCGCGAGCCAGGAGTACCCGGACCTCGACGTCACCACGCGCGGCGCCATGAGCCTTGGGCGGCGCCTGCAGGACCCGCTCGCCGAGCTCGTGAAGATCCCGCCTCAGTCCATCGGCGTGGGGCAGTACCAGCACGATCTTGACCAGGCGGAGCTTGCGCGCACGCTCGGCAACGTGGTCGAGGACGTGGTCAACCGCGTGGGCGTTGACGTCAACACCGCGAGCGCAAGCCTGCTCGGCTACGTTTCGGGCATCACGACCACGGTCGCCAAGAACATCGTCGCCTACCGTGAGGAGCACGGCGTGTTTTCCGACCGTGCGGAGCTCAAGAAGGTTCCGCAGCTCGGTCCCAAGGCGTTTCTCAACGCGGCGGGCTTTTTGCGCATCACGGGCGGCAGGAACCCGCTTGACGCCACGAGCGTGCACCCCGAGAGCTACAGCGTGGCCAGGGCCGTGCTTAAGCGCGCGGGTGTGACCGCCGACGAGCTCACGCGCGGCGGCGTGCCCGATATCGAGAAGCGCCTCGGCAGCGTTGCGACGCTTGCCGGCGAGCTCGATTGCGGCATCCTCACGCTCATCGACATCGTCTCCGAGCTCAAAAAGCCCGGCCGCGACCCGCGCGACGACGCGCCCGAGGTGGTCTTCAGCCGCGCCGCGCTCTCCATCGACGACCTCGAGCCCGGCATGGAGCTCACCGGCACCGTGCGCAACGTCGTGGACTTCGGCGCGTTTGTTGACGTGGGCGTGCATCAGGACGGCCTCGTGCATATCTCCAAGCTGGCGAAGCGCTTCGTCAGGCATCCGAGCGACGTGGTTGCCGTAGGCGACACCGTTAAGGTATGGGTCGAGAAGGTCGACCGCGACCGCGGCAAGATCTCGCTCACCATGGTGCAGGGCAAATAGGGCGGATGTTCAGCGCGGCTCTTCGGGGCCGCGTTTTTCATCGCATGCGCTGCCAGGAGTCGAGCAGCGCGCGGTAACGGGTGGCGTACCTGCTGCGCCGCTGCCAAATGAGCGAGAAGTCGTGCTCGACGGAAAAATCCCGAGGCGTGACGTCTACGATCGTTCCCTCGCCGAGTTCCCTGGCTACGGCAACGCGGTACAGAAAGCTCACGCCCGCCCCGGCTGCAACGCACGCCTTGATCGCCGGGATGCTCGCGAGCTCGATGACGTCGGCAAAGTCGCGGATCGAGAGGTCGTGTGCTGCCAAGTTGCGCTCTAGGATTTCGCGCGTGCCCGATCCCGGTTCGCGCAACACGAGTCGTTCTCCAAGCAGGTCCTCTATGTGGTCCGGAGCGGTTCCCGTTGCCGAGACCGCCACGAAGGGCTCGCGCGAGAAGCGCGCACTCGCGAACGCGGTGCGATCGAACGACCCTTCTATCAGGGCGAAGTCCACCGCTCCCTCGTCGATAAGCGCAACGAGCTCGGCTGTGTTGCCCGTGCGCATGAGAACGTGCTCGTCGGGGTGACGCGCGAGATGCGTCGCGAGTATGCGCGGCGCCACGTAGTCGGCGACCGTGCGCGTGCATCCGAAACGCAGGCGGGGGCGTTCTTCACTTGTCGCGAGTGCGGTCAGCTCGTGGCGCAGGCGCTCCTCGTCGTTTTCCATGGCGCTGAGCGCTTGGTAGAGGAGCGCCCCCGCAGCGGTCGGCTCTACGCCGCGGCTTGTCTTGGTGAAGAGAGGTTCCCCATAGTGCGCCTCAAGCTGACGGATGTGCTGAGAAACGGCCGGCTGCGTCACGTGGAGCTGCTTGGCCGCCTGAGTGAGGCTGCCGGCACGGTAGGCGGCGAGAAAAGTGCGTGCACGGTGGTCGAGCATGGAGGCTCCTTGCTCTAACAAATACTTATGATGTCATAACAAACCAGTCGCAGCTGATTATAACCGCAGGAACTACCCTTTTGAATCGATCGAAACAGACGAGAGAAGGGGTTGCACAGTATGGAGTTGATCAAGGAATTCCGCGGCACGTGGAAGGGCGTGCTGTTTGCTCTGGCAATCGCCGTGCCGGCATGGTTGCTCGGCAAGCAGTTCGAGGTCATCGGCGGTCCTGTGTTTGCCATACTTATCGGCATGGCGCTCGCACTGGTAGTTCCCGCCGAGAAGTGCGCACCGCTGGCCGCGGGCGTTACATTCACGTCTAAGAAGATCCTTCAGTACGCGGTCGTTCTTCTCGGGTTCGGGCTCAACCTTGCGCAGATCGCGCGGGTGGGCATGACGTCGCTGCCGATCATCGTCTCGACCATCGCTACGTCGCTCGTTGTGTCGTTTGTGTTGTGCCGGGCGCTCAACATTCCCGGCAAGATCTCGACGCTCGTGGGCGTGGGCTCCTCGATCTGCGGCGGTTCGGCAATCGCTGCCACCGCGCCCGTGATCGACGCCGACGACGAGGAGATCGCCCAGGCCATCAGCGTGATCTTCCTCTTCAACGTGATCGCCGCGCTCGTGTTCCCCACACTCGGCAGCGTGCTCGGTCTGACCGACGAGGGGTTTGGCCTCTTTGCCGGGACCGCGGTCAACGACACGTCCTCCGTGACGGCTGCGGCGGCAGCCTGGGACGGCATGCACCCCGGCGCGGGCACGCTCGACGCCGCTACGATCGTCAAGCTTACGCGTACGCTCGCGATCATCCCCATCACGCTTGTGCTGGCGTTTTGGCAGGTGCGCAAAGCCAAACGCGCTGCGGTGGCGGGCTCGGGCAACGGCGTTGCCGCGGGCAGCTTTGATCTGAAGAAGATCTTTCCCTTCTTCATCGTCTTCTTCGTGTTGGCCAGCGTGGCAACGACGGTCTTTGCCCTGCCCGCCTCGGTGACCGCCCCCATCAAGGAGCTCTCCAAGTTCTTCATCGTCATGGCCATGGCGGCGATCGGGTTCAACACCAACATCGTCAAGCTCGTGCGCACGGGCGGCAAGCCGATCCTCATGGGTCTCGTCTGCTGGGTTGCCATTGCGTGCGTGAGCCTGGGCATGCAGCACGTGTTGGGCATTTGGTAGTTCGCTGAGCTACGGCAAATGAGGCTGGGCCGCACATGTCAGGAGAGGTCGGTCGGAGATGCCGTCCTGCTATCCGGCAGACTATCTGTGTATCGCGGCCACGATGTCGCGGACGTTCTGGAGGATGAGTTCGACGGGAGACGCTTTGTACAGAAGCGGTGGCGTGCTAACGGCTAAGGGGCGTCGCGCACAGAAGTCCAGAGCCTGCCTTGCCTCGGGAACGTTGTCACATGACATATGCTCGTTGCGGCGGAGCACGTCTGCCATATCGGCGGCAAGGTCGTGGTGTCCCGTGGCGAGAAGTACAGCCAGGAGGTCGGCTATCTCTGTTGCCGAGAGACCCTGTGGCATGGCGATGGTGCCGTCGACCACCCCCTTCGCCCATCGGATGTTCGCCGCAGCCTGCGCGATTATCCTCGCGCCCTTGGGCGTTGCCCGCAGCCCGAGGTCGACCGCCGCGAGCCGAACGAGCAGTATGGCGCAGGCGAAAACGAACTCAGCGGCAAGTACCGGCATGCTCGACTCTATCCCCATGAACAGGAATCCCAGAAAGCCCCACATGCCCATAGTGAAGCTGATGACGGAAGAGAAGAAGACGCTGTAGAATACGCCCGGTTGCCGCGCAAGTCCGTCAACGCAGAGCTCGCCCGCCTGCCCGGGGATGATCATCGACAGCTGGCTGAGGTGCAGCCCGGGGTCCCTGGCGTATGCGCAGACATCCTCGAGGGCGGCGCTTTGAGCGTGCGGGGGCATTACGAGCTCGCACGCATCGCGGTCGTGGCGGTCGAGGTCCTCTGCGCATATGGCGAGTCGGAACTGCGTGCGGTAGGGAGGCTCTTTACGGGCGCGGCGCGAGAAGAGGCGCCTTCGCGTGCGCCCTGTATTCGAGCCGGCGCTGCCCTCGCTTTCTTTTTGGTCTGCGGAAAGCGCGGTTTTGCTGCCGCCGGGATCTGTGAAGGAGGCGACCTCTCGCCCAATCATGCGAACAACGGTAGCCAAGGCAACTGAGCATCCGTTTACCTCGTTGTTTCTGCTTCCCTCTTTGCGAAACCATAGCGCGCCAAGGAGCAGGGGGTGTATGGGCGGAGCAGCGTACGTCGGCGCGATGTCGTTCGACGCCCTGGCTTCTTTGGGGGCGGTCAGGCGATGCGCAACGCAGCAGCAGATTGCATAGGCGAGAGGAACGCCCCATGCAACGGCAGCGTTCTTGAGCGTTTCGATCGACGAGAGGGGCATAGGCCGGCACTCCTTTTTGTTGCGCCTTTTCTTTGAGCATAGCTTCGTGAGCGCATGGTCTGCTCCGGGGAGGGGTTCTTTTTAAACACCCTTACACAGCGCTGACGAGAAATGTGCCTTGCGAGGCTCTTTTGCGACATCGTAGAACATGCTTGGATGAAGCCAGGTAAACTGGGGGCAGCACTGCGGGTTTGCGTGACAAGATCGGAGGGCATCTTGGACCTGGCCGAGATACGTCAGCGTATGGCAGACGGCAGGCTCTATGCGTGCAACAGCCCGGAGCTTTTTGCGGAGCAGGAGCGCCGGCGCGATGTCTTGGACGCTTACAACGCGCTGCCGTTCAGCAATTCAGAGAAGCGCAATGCCCTTCTCGCCAAACTCGTGGCAGAGGTGGGGGAGAACTGCATGATAGAGCCGCCGTTCCACGCCAACTGGGGCGGCGCCAACCTGCACCTCGGTAACAACGTGTACGCCAACATGGGCCTTACGCTGGTGGACGATGCCGACATCTTTATCGAGGACGATGTGATGATCGGCCCCAACGTTACCATCTCGACCGCGGCTCACCCGACCTCTCCGCGCCTGCGCGCCAAAGGCCTGCAGTACAACAAACCCGTCCGCATTTGCAAGGGCGCGTGGCTTGGTGCCGGATGCGTGGTTCTGCCGGGCGTGACCGTGGGCGCAGGTTCGGCGGTGGGCGCAGGCAGCGTAGTCACGCGCAGCGTGCCCGCCGGCGTGGTTGCCGTGGGCAATCCGTGCCGTGTGCTGCGCGAGATCAGCGAGCAAGACGAGCGCATCTACGACCACGACAAGCTGGTCGATGACTTTTGGCTAGAAGACCGGTAGGGAAAGGCGTGCCGGGCAGGTGCTCGGGATGCCCTACGCCCGGACTATGCGCACCTGGGCGTAGCGGTCTTGCGTTGCGGCGCTGAGCCCCAGGTCTCTGGCGGCGCGTTTGATGTTCTCGAGGTAGTCTACGCGGAAGGTCTCCATGGTGAGCGGCGGCCTCAGAGAAACGTAAACGAGAGCGTTCCAGCGTTCGCCGTTCAGCTCAACCTTGACTACGCGCTTCTCGTAGAGTCCGCGATCGAGCCCTTCGTACTCGTCGAGCGCGGCTATGTTGGCGTCGCTTACGAGCCAGAGCGCTCCTTCGATGCATCCGTCGCTTTCGGCAATGGTGGCGTAACCGTTGGAGTCCATGTAGACCGTCCAGCCTGGGAGACGTGCTACGCCCAAGAGCTCGGCGCCGGGGCAGCGTTTGCCCATCTCGACGACGTCGAGGTTGGACCCATAGCCAAAGTAGGGATGCTTGCCTGCACTGGCGTCGGCGCCTCGCTCGCTCTCGCTCATAAATGCCCCCAGCATGCCACCGGATTGCTTCGAGGTCATTCTACCGCAGTCATGACAGCGTGCAGCCGGGCTCGCGCCTTGCATCATGCAGGGGGCTCGCGTTCGCGCAGGGCGGTGTAGGCCGCTTTGCCCATGCCTACGAGCACGACAGTGATGAGAAGGGCTAGTCCGGCGGCATGCCAGTTGCCGGCAGAGGCGAAACCTGCTGTGAGCGTGGAGGTCGCGATCGAGGGAATGCGCCCCACAGTGGCGATGAGCACGACGCGCCACCACGGGCAAGTGGTGAGGCCGGCAACGTAGGTGAGGACGTCCTTAGGGGTGCCGGGAATGAGAAACACGACGAGCATGATGAGCTCAAAGCGTCCGGAGTCTTGCAGCCATGCGACGCTCTCGAGCTGTTCGGTTGAGAAAAAGGCGCGTACTATGCGCATGCCGAGAATCCTGACGAGCGCCGTCACGATAAGCGTGCCCGCGAGGCCTCCCGCAAGACAGACGAGCGTTCCTTCCCACGCGCCGAAGAGGTAGCCCGCTGCGAGCTCGACCGGCTCGCCGGGCAGCACGGCAACAACGATCTGCGCCACGACAAGCGCGCCCATGGCCAGAGGCGCGAACGGATCCTCTTCGTGCACCCAGGCGCGTATAGCCTCGCCATCAGTGAAGAATGCCCAGAGCTTGGGGCCGAACGCAAGGGCGACAACGCAGAAAAGCGCAGCTGCCGTTATTGCCGCGGCGACGCAGGTTGCGATGGGCGCTCTCGTCATACGACTCTCCTCTGCTGGCGATCCTTCTGCTTACGAGCCTAAGGAGAGGAGATCAACTATCCGTCAACGAATCAAAGGGGTTTCGAGCAGTCTGGAGCCGGAACCCTGGCGCGAACGAGAGCGCCGCCGCTCGGACGGGTAGAAAGCTCGAGCTTCCCGCCGTGGCGTTCGGCGAGCGTACGCGCGACGTAGAGGCCGAGCCCCATGTGTCCGTTCGTGCCTTTGGACTCGCCCCAGAAAGGCTCGGCCGCGCGTGCGAGCGCGGTTTCGGCAAAGCCGGGTCCGTCATCGGCGACGGCGAGCTCGAGCGTGCCGTCCGCCCACGAGAGCGAGAACCGCACCTCGGAGCGCGCGTAGCGCGCGGCGTTGGAAACGAGGTTGTCCGCAATGCGATCGAGCGCGCGCCCGTCAGCCATGATGCGGGCGGGGAGCCCCGCACGTTCTACGATGAGTGCGACCCCTGTTTCTTGGGCGACCGTATGGGCGTCCGCGGCGGCGTTGTCCAGCCATGCGCCCGGATCAAGCGGGGCAGGCTTCACCTCCGCCGCATCCAACGCGTCGAGCCCGCGCATGGAGTCAGCGAAGGCGGAGAGCCGTTCGGCTTGACGCACGATCGCTGCGGCTGCCGCGCGCACGTCGTCAGTTTCTGCGACGTGTCCGATGAGCTCTGCCTGACCGCGGATCACGGTGAGGGGCGTTCTCAGGTCGTGCGCGAAGGCGGCGTTCACTTGGCGGCGGTTCTCGGCCGCGCGCCAGAGCTCTCCCTCGGTGCGTTCGAGCTCGGCGCGCATGGCCTCGATTTGGCCGCAGAGGCTCCCGAGCTCGTCCGCGCGCTGGGGCTCCACGTGAAAGTCCAGGTCATTGCCTGCGATGCGCCGTGCAGCGTCGTCCAAGGCCTCAATAGGACCGGCGAGCCGTGCCCGGTAGAAGCGCCGCCCTGCCACTACCAGGCACGCCACGAAGACGATCGGCACCGAGGCGATAGCTGTCCATGCGAGCGCGCGGTAGGGCTGCGGGTCGCCGGGGTAGGGAAGGTAGTAGCCCACGGTAGAGATCACGGGTTTCTCGCCTGCGGCGTTGGCAGGCAGTTCGGCAGCGAGCATGGTGGCCGCCTCGGTGCCGGAGCGTGCGGCCGTTGCGTCGGCGTTGTAGGCGGGGAGGTCGGCGAGGGCGATCGTGGGCCCTTCGGTGTCGTCCAACAGGTACGCAATGTCGCGCACTTCGTTCGTCCGCGCCCCTGCAGGCGGGTTGTCAAGCGGAATGGGCCGTCGGCCGCCGCCGGTTTCGGACGCCACGTAGAGCACGACGGTCTCCTCGCCGGGCACGTCGTTCTCAATGGCAGCGTCATAGGCTGCAGTCTCGTACCAGGAGAGCGCCTCGGCGGGCACGAGGCGGTTGCCGGCAGCGTCATAGACATAGGTGCCGGAGTAGGCATAGGGGTCAGCGGGCAGGGTTGCCTCGGCGGCAAGTCCCAAAAGCCCGGTGGAGACAAACGAGAGCGCAATGCCAGCGAGAAGCGCTGCGGCGGCGTAGAGCGCAAAGGCCGTGCGGACGGAGCAGTTGGCCACGCGGGTGCGCAGCCTGCGCATCCGTTCCCGGAGCGCTGACCTCACGCGCGCCACGAGTACCCCACGCCCCATACAGTAGTGAGAGGATCGGTCGTGCAGCCGGCGTCGGCGAGCGCCCGGCGGATGCGGCGCACGTGCTCGGTTACCACGGAGGAGTCCCCGGGCTCGCCCCAGACGCGCTCGTAGATCATGTCGCGACTGTAGACTTGGCCAGGTCGGCTGGCGAGTAGCGCCACGATGTCAAAGTCCTTGCGCGCGAGCGGGGCGACTTGCGGGTTTTTGTCGCCTACGCGTATCTCGCGCCGCGCGAGGTCCACAGCTAAGCTGCCGGCAAAGTGCAGCGTAGCGCGGTCGAGCCGACGGTGGTCGCGCGCGAGCTGCGCTTTTACCCGCGCACCGAGCACGTCGAGCGAGAAGGGCTTGGTCACGTAGTCGTCCCCGCCTGCGGCAAAGCCGGCGAGCGCGTCTGCGTCTTCAACGCGGGCGGTGAGGAAGATGATCGGGCATGCCACGAGCTCGCGAATCTCGCGACAGACGGAGAAGCCGTCTGCGTCGGGGAGGTTCACGTCCAGGAGGATAACGTCGGGAGCGTGCTTCACCGCGGCTATCGCGTCGGCGGCGGTGTAAGCCGCATGCGTGCGGTACCCCTCGAGTCTGAAGTAGGACTCGAGCAGATCGGCGATATCGCGCTCATCGTCTACGACAAGTACGAGCGGCGCCCTCTGATGCTCATCTTGAATCAAGCTCACGAACTCCTCCCCAGCTAACGCGGAACATCTCTCCTATGCTACCCGGACACGATCAAGTAATTATCAACTCAAGCCGAAGGGGCCTCGCTGCGGGTGACAGCATCGCGCGTCGGAGTGTCCGATGAGCATGGGGCGCGCACGCAGATGACGTATGACATGCACTCTGCGTCCTTAAGCAAACGTTAGGAACTGCCGCGTTTTTCTCGCGTATCCTTGTGGCCGATACGAGGGGAGGGGCGCATGGACAAGCGCGTGCTGGTGGTGGACGACGAGCCGGAGATCTGCGAGCTCGTGCGCGTCTACCTCGAGGCGGAGGGATTCGAGGTCGAGACGTTCGGAGACGGTACCTCGGCGATCGCCCGCGTGACGGACGACGGCGCGCCGGCGCTCAGCCTCGCGATTCTCGACGTCATGCTGCCTGGCGCGAGCGGCCTTGAGGTCTGCCGCGCCATCCGCGAGCGCCACAGCTATCCGGTGATCATGCTCACGGCGCGCGGCGAGCAGGCGGACAAGATTGCCGGTCTCACCTTGGGCGCGGACGACTACGTGGTGAAGCCCTTTCTGCCACTCGAGCTTGTGGCGCGCGTGAAGGCACAGCTTAGGCGCTACACCACCTACAACGCTGGGGGAGGCGAGGGGCAGGCTCACGACGGCGTCATCGCGTGCCGCGGCCTTGTGCTCGACGTGCCGGCCCACGAGGCGACCCTCAACGAGCGCCCGCTCGCCCTCACGCCGACGGAGTTCTCCCTGCTGCGGATCCTGCTCGAGGCAAACGGCGCGGTTCTCTCCGCGCGTGAGCTCTACCAGCGCATCTTTGGCGACGAGTACTACGAGCGCGGCTCGGGCTCCATCACGGTGCACGTTCGGCACCTGCGCGAAAAGATGGGCGACTCCTTCGAGGACCCGCGCTACATCAGGACCGTCTGGGGATTGGGGTACAAGATTGAGCGCTAGCGAGAAGAGCCCGGGCGAGAAGAGCGGCGGGACGCGGCAGGTCGTTCTGACCGTCGCGGTGGTGGCAGGTGCGATTCTGGTGGCGTCCGCGGCGTTCAACACGGTCTTCGGCTTTGTGGACAAGGCCTGGAACGGCTCGTTCATGGACTGGCTGGCCCCGCAGATCCTGAACCTCAACAACCTGAACGAGTTTGGCATCTGGCCGGAGATGGTGCTGGACGTCTCCGGCGTCAAGTACTTCTTCCTGCAGCTGGGCATCTGCGGCATCGTTCTTCTCGCCGTGGGGTGTGCGGTGGCGGCCACCCTCTCTGCCCGCCGCGCGCGCCGCGAGGAGCGTGCCCGGGCCGCCGAGCTGCTGCGCGTCTTTCTCGCCCATGACCTCGACGCTCGCGAGGCGTTCCCGTCTGGCTGGGAGGAGCTCGCGCTCGTTGCCGCGGACGCCAAGCGTGCCGCCGCAGAGCGGGAGCGCCAGCTCGCCGACGAGTCAGCGCGCAGGAGCGACCTCGTGACCTACCTCGCGCACGACCTCAAGACGCCGCTGACCTCGGTGATCGGGTATCTTTCGCTCCTGGACGAGGTGCCTGACATGCCGGAGGCGCAGCGCGTCCGCTACACGGGCGTCGCGCTGGACAAGGCGTGCCGCCTCGAGCGCCTGGTGAACGAGTTCTTTGACATCACGCGCTACAGCCTCACGAACATCGAGCTCGAGCTCGCGCCCGTGGACCTCGCCGGGCTCCTCGTCCAGCTTGCCGACGAGTTCTACCCGGCGCTTGCCGCCCACGGCAACGTGGCGCGGGTGACGGTGGCGGGCACGGCGCGGGCCGTCGAGCAGCCGGGCGAGCCGCTCGTGGTCACGGCCGACGCGGCCCGCCTCGCGCGCGTCTTCGGCAACCTGCTGCGCAACGCGATCGCCTACAGCGACGAGGGGACGCCCGTGGAGATCG
>CASEEV010000054.1 GCA_949287065.1 uncultured Collinsella sp. | reverse complement strand
AGGGAGGCCACGCGCATGCGCTGGTACTCGACGTCGGAAAGCGTCTGCGCCGGGGCAACGGTGATGGAGTCGCCGGTATGCACGCCCATGGCGTCGAAGTTCTCGATGGAGCACACGATGATGCCGTTGCCGGCGTGGTCGCGCATGACCTCCATCTCGTACTCTTTCCAGCCCTCGATGGACTCCTCCACGAGGACCTCGCCCACCGGGCTCAGATCGAGGCCCTGCGCCACGATGGCGCGGAGCTCGTCCTCGTTGTGGGCAATGCCGCCACCGGCGCCGCCGAGCGTGTAGCTCGGGCGCAGCACCACGGGGTAGCCGATCTTTGCCGTAATGGCGAGCGCGTCGTCCACGGAGTAGGCGTAGTCGGAGCGCGCGGACTCGAGCCCGAGCTCGTCCATGGCCTCGCGGAACTGCTTGCGGTCCTCGCCGCGCTCGATGGCCGCCAAGTCGCAGCCGATCATCTCGACGCCGTACTTGTCGAGCACGCCCGACTTGGCGAGCTCAACGGCCGTGTTGAGGCCCGTCTGGCCGCCCAGGGTGGGGAGAAGCGCGTCGGGGCGCTCCTTCTCGATCACGCGCTCCACGAAGGCGGGCGTGATGGGCTCGACGTACGTACGGTCCGCGAGCTCGGGGTCGGTCATGATGGTGGCCGGGTTGGAGTTGACGAGCACGACCTCGTAGCCGTCCTCTTTGAGGACCTTGCACGCCTGGGTGCCGGAGTAGTCGAACTCGCAGGCCTGGCCGATGACGATGGGGCCGGAGCCGATGACGAGAATTCGCTTGATATCTGTACGCTTAGGCATTGGTGACCTCTCCTCCGAACTTCCAGCCGGCAAGGCGGTCCTTCGAGATATCGATGTTCAGGTAGTCGGGATCACCGGCCATGAGCCGCGTGAACGCCGTGAACAGGTAATGCGCGTCAGTGGGTCCGGGCGAGGCCTCAGGGTGGTACTGCACGCAGAAGCACGGCTGGTCGAGCAGCTGAATGCCCTCGCAGGTGCCGTCGTTGAGGTTGACGTGCGTGAGGCGAATACGACCGAAGCGCTCGTTCATGACCACGGGGGCGATGCGGCGCTCGCTCCAGAAGCGCAGGTCGCCGTCCGCCGGGTGCTCGGTAACGCCGCCCGACTCCTCGGGCACAAGCGCGCCCAGGCTCGGGAACACAAGGCCGAAGCCGTGGTTCTGCGCCGTGATCTCAACGCGGCCCGAAACAAGGTTCATGACGGGCTGGTTGCCGCCGCGGTGACCGAACTTGAGCTTCTCCATCTGGCCGCCGCAGGCAAGGCTCACCATCTGGTGCCCGAGGCAGATGCCAAAAATCGGCACCTTGCCGATAAGCTCGCGCACCTGCGCGTAGGTCTCCTCAACGGCGTCGGGGTCGCCCGGGCCGTTGGAGAGAAAAACGCCGTCGGGGTTCTTGGCGAGAACCTTCTCGGCCGGCGTGTCCCACGGAACCACAGTAAGCTCGCAGCCAGCGCGCACGAGGCCCTGCAGGATGGAGTGCTTGACGCCGCAGTCGTAGGCCACAACGCGGAAGCGCCCCTCGGCGGGGTCGGCCACCGCAAACGCCTGGCTCTGCGGCAGGTCGCACGTGCCGAAGGAGTGCTCAACCGGGCAGCTCACCGTGCGGGCGAGGTTGACGCCCACGATGGAGGGCGCCGCATCGACCTTGGCCTTGAGCGAGGCGATGTTGAGGTCCTCCGTGGAGATGATGGCCTGCTGGGCGCCGTAGTCGCGAATGTGGCGCGTGAGGGCGCGGGTGTCGATGCCCTCGATGGCCACGATGCCGCGGCTCTCGAGAAACTCCGGCAGGCTCATGTCGGAGCGCCAGTTGCTCGGCGTGCGGCACATGTCGTGCACCACCATGCCGCGCAAAGCGGGCGTGCCCGACTGCACGTCCTCGAGATTCACGCCGTAGTTGCCGATCTGCGGGTACGTCATGGTGATGATCTGGCCGGCGTACGAGGGGTCGGTCAGCACCTCAAGGTAGCCCTCGAGCGAGGTGTTGAAGCAGATCTCGCCCACCGCCTCGCCACGCGCGCCGCAGGCGCGTCCGTAAAAAACGGCCCCGTCTGCCAAAACGAGCATACAGGGCCGCTGGGCTGATTTAGATGTTTGGGAGAGGATGCGCTCGGCCAAAGGCATCTCGTTTTTCGAAGCCATAGGCTGCGCTACTGCAGAATGCTGCATCTTTCACGCTCCTTCTCGGTCTCTCGGTACCGGTTTAAAGGCAGAACTCCGTAGATTATAGCGCGCGAGCTGCGCGCGGCGCGTTAATTGCTTGTGACAAGCGCCAAAACATCGCGCCGTCACGCGTCGTCTGGCAGCGCGAGCACCTCTTGCGCGCCCCAAGCTCCGTCTTGCAGCTCATGGCGAGAAGAGACACCGGCCAGCGGCGGCGCGGCGCATGTAACGGCGGTGTTACTCCTCTGTGTGCATTCGCACATCCGGCAAATTGTGCGTGCGGCTTGCGCGCGCAAGCACTATGGTGGTTCGAGTTCGTTGGTCCATAAGTCCGCGAAGAAAGAAGGAACCATGACCACCAACACCGCCCTTTACACACGACAAGGCGCCTATATTCCCCGCGTCGCCGCCGTTCACGACCTGTGCGGCTACGGCAAGTGCTCTCTCGGCGTAGCCATTCCGGTGCTCTCCGCCGCCGGCTGCGACGTCTGCCCGGTCCCCACGGGCATCTTCTCGAGCCACACGGCCTTCCCCGGCTGGTACATGCACGACACCACCGAGATCCTCTCCGACTACCTGGCTGCCTGGGCGGGCATCGGCGTCGAGATCGACGCCGTGTACTCCGGCTTCCTCGGCGCGCCCGAGCAGGTCGACCGCATCCGCGACCTCTACGCCGCCTACCCCGAGGCGCTGCGCGTGGTGGACCCCGTTATGGCAGATCACGGCGCCGTGTACCCCACTTACACGCCCGAGCTCTGCCAGGCCATGGCCGAGCTCGCCGAGGGCGCCGACATTCTCACGCCCAACCTCACCGAGGCCGCCATTATCCTCGGCGAGCCCATCGGCGACGCCTGGGCGGGCGAGAACATCTCCGACGACGAGGCACATCGCCTGGTGGACGCGCTTCTCGCCAAGGGCACGCGCACCGTGGTGCTCAAGGGCATCCAACGCGGCGACGGCCTCATCCGCAACTTCGTGGGCACGCACGACGGCGAGTTCTTCGAGGTCAACAACGAGCTGCTTCCCTACATGCTGCACGGGACCGGCGACCTGTACTGCTCGTGCCTGCTTGCCGCCGTTATGGCCGGACGCACCGTTGAGGAGGCCGTGCGCTTTGCCGGCGACTTTGTGCATGATGCCATGATCGTGAGCTCCAAGCAGCCCGAGTTCGAGGCGCGCGGCGTGAGCTTTGAGCCGCTCCTGGGGCGTGTGGCCCAGCTGCTCGAGGCATAAGCAACGCCCGCATCGCGCCCGCATGCAAAGCGAGCCCCTTCGGCCTAAGCCGAAGGGGCTCGCTGCGTTTAGGGAGTATGCGGGGGTATTTACTCGGCGTCGGCCGCGTCTTCCGTATCGTCCTTGGGGGCGTTTTTGCCCACGCGCGGCTGGTAACGGCCAACGCCCTGGAGCTCCTCCTGCGACAGGTAGGCGTCGGGATCGACCTCGACGTCGCCGATGCCGAGCGGCATGGAGTTGATCTGCTCCTCGATGCGCGAGGCGACCTCGGCGTCGGCCGCGGTGATGCGGCACTCCCAGTCGATGCCGTTGGGGCCGCTCGACTGGTGCTTGGTCCAAGTAAAGGTAAACTTGGGCGTCACGGTGCCCTTGGGCTCCGCAAAGCCAAAGAATGAGCCGTTCTGGAAGCTGCCGTCTTTGCCGGTGACCACCGAGACGTTGTAGACCACGCGGTTGATCTTGTCGTTCAAAAACGCATTGGTGGCAAGGGCCGTTGCCTGGATCTGCGAAGACGACAAAAGCTCGAGCTCGCCGTTTGCCGAGGTGTCGACCACGGTGACCTCGACCTCGCCGGCGCGCTCGCTGGCGCGGTTGATCGTGAAGTCGGACGGAAACTCCGTGTAGCCCGAGCCCCACTCCACGCCACCCGAGAGCGCGTTGTACACCGAGCGGAACGTGACCTCCTCGGACAGGCGCGTGGTGTTGACGCGGCGCAGGATGCCGTAGCCAAACTGCAGACCCACCACGATGCCGAGCACGATGATCAGAAACGCCACGGAGAACTTGGTGATGCGGCCGCTTACGTCCGAGCCCGACGGGTCCTCCTCGGATAGCGGGTCAACCACGCGCGCGGCGCGTTTGGGCCGGCGCCTGACCTTGCCCGAGAGGGCGCGCGCGGCGTCGCTCGGGTCAAGAACGCCCGAGGAATCGAGCGAGGCAAAGATCTCGGTTACCTGCTCAGGCGTCAGCTGTTGTTTCTTACCCATACGCAAACCCATTTGCCCCTTTGAGCCCAACGTCCGACTCGGGGCCCTTCTCGCATGCAATAGCCTGAGATTATACGCGGCGGGCGTGCAGAATGCGTGGGCCGGAGCTTAAAGTTCGCCTAACGGCAAAAGAGCGCGTCGCCGGTGCTCGGACGGACTGCGGGACGCCCCGTGCCCGGGCGCCGACGTTCTGCGCACCTGCTAACGCTTTGCGCAGGCGCTAACGCTTGTCAGGCCAAAGCGGCTCTTAAGCGTTAGCAGATGCGCAAAGCGTGAGCGGTTGCGTAGAACTCCGGAATAACGAGAAGGGCGCCGCCCGCGCAATGCGAAACGGCGCCCTTCTCGACCACAGCGCGCGAACAAGCACGCGAGCACTTACAGCTCGTGAGCGCGCTTGCCCTCGAACTGCATGCGGTAGTAGCGCGCGTACGTGCCGCCGCGGGCGAGAAGCTCCTCATGCGTGCCGCGCTCGACCACGCGACCCTCCTCGACCGTGGCGATTTCGTCGGCGTTCTTGATGGTCGAGAGACGGTGCGCGATGACGAGCGTGGTGCGGTCGCGCGCGAGCTCCTCGAGCGACGCCTGCACCGCCTCCTCGCTCTCGTTGTCGAGCGCCGAGGTTGCCTCGTCGAGAATGAGGATCTTGGGGTTCTTGAGAAAGACGCGCGCAATGGCCACGCGCTGCTTCTGACCGCCCGAAAGGCGGCTGCCGCGCTCGCCGACCACTGTGTCGTAGCCGTCGGGCAAGCTCACGATAAAGTCGTGGATGTTGGCGCGGCGGGCGGCCTCCTCGATCTCGGAGAGTCTCGCGCCGGGCCGGCCGTAGGCGATGTTCTCGCCGATGGTGCCGTCGAAGAGGTACACGTCCTGCTGCACGAGGCCGATGGCGCGGCGCAGGCTCTCCTGCGTGACAGAACGCACGTCCTGGCCGTCGATGGTCACGGAGCCGGCGTCGACGTCGTAGAAGCGCGGCAGCAGCGAGCAGGTCGTGGTCTTGCCGCCGCCCGAGGGACCCACGAGCGCAATGGTCTCGCCGGGCTTGATCGAAAGAGACAGATGGTCGATAACCGGGCGCTCGCCCATATGTCCGCGGCCGCCGAGCTCGGCGTTCTCGTAGCTAAAGCACACGTCGTGGTACTCGATGGCGCCCGCCGTGACCTCGAGCGGACGGGCGTTGGGCGCGTCCTCGATGTCGGGGAGGGTCTGCATGACCTCGTCCATACGGCGGAAGCCCGCGATGGCCTTCTGGATGTTCTCGGTGGAGTTGACGAGCGTCTCGACCGGCGTGGTGAAGAGGCTGATGTAGAGCGCAAACGTAGCCATGTCGATGGCGCTCATCTGGCCCTGCGCCACCAGGTAGCCGCCGAGCACCACGATGACCGTGAACAGCGTGCCGGTCATGAGCGCGCTCGTTGCCTGGTAGGCGCCCATGGCATGGTACTGGTTGACCTTGGAGTCGAGGTAGCGGTCGTTGGACTCGCGGAACTTGGCGCGCTCGGTGCGCTCGTTGGCAAACGACTTGACCACGCGCATGCCCGCAAGCGAGTCCTGGAGCTGCGAGTTGACGTCGGAGATCTTGCGGCGGTTGTCGCTGAAGACCGCGCGCATGCGGAAGTTCTGGCGCACCATGACCACCACGAAGAACGCGGCGACCACGGCCATCACGGCCGCGAGCACCGGTGAGATGGTAAAGAGGATCACGAAGGCGCCGACGATCTCGATACCGCAGATGATGATCCACTCGGGCACGTGGTGGGCGGCCTCGCAGATGTCAAAGAGGTCGTTGACCACGCGGCTCATCATGTCGCCCGAGCTCACGCGGTCAAAGTAGCTGAACGAGAAGCGCTCGTACTGGTCGAACAGGTCCTCGCGCATCTTGGACTCCATGCGGGCGCCCATGATGTGGCCCTGCGCCGACACGAAGTACTTGCACGCAGTGCGGACGGCGTACATGGCAACAAGACCGAGCGCGATGACGCCGAGGGCTCCCATGATGGCCTCGGAGCCCTCGGTAAAGAGCCCGTTGGTCAAAGAGCGCAGGATGCTCGGGAACGCCAGGTCGGTGCCGGCGATCGCCAGAGCGCAGAGGGTGTCGGCGATAAAGAGGTGCTTCTGCGGGCCGTAGTAGGCCAAAAAGCGACGGAACATGGTTTGCTTCTTGCTGCTCATAAGAGTCCTCACTGTATACGCTTGCGTCGTAACCGAACGGCAGTATACAAAACGGGAGCGCCCGCGCAACACGCGCGAACGCTCCCCACACAATCGGTGCTTGCCCTCATACAGCAGCCGCGAACCCCGGCGCGAAAGCCCTTACAGGCGGTGCGCCATGGCGTCGCAGAGCAGTGCGCCGACCACCGTCTTGGCGTCCTCGATCTTGCCGTCGAGAACCGCGTCGATAAGCTCGTTGACGTCCACGAGGTCGACGTTCAAGAACTCGTCGTCGTCCGGGTCGGCGCCCACGAAGGTCAGGTGCGTTGCCAAGAAGACGCGGATGATCTCGTCGGTGTAGCCGGGCGAGGGGGCGATGTTGGTCAGGAAGGCGATCTTGCCCGCCTCGAAGCCCGTCTCCTCGCGCAGCTCGCGCTTGGCGGCCTCGAGCGGATCCTCGCCCGGCTCGAGCTTGCCGGCGGGGATCTCAACCGTTACGCGGTCGAGCGAGGTGCGGTACTGGCGCACCAGCGCGATCTTGCCCGAATCGGTGAGCGCCACGATGCCCACGCCGCCCGGGTGCCGCACGATGTCGCGGTGCTTGATGTGCCCGCTCGGCACCTCCACGCGCAGGTCCTCGACGCGGATCACGCGGCCCTGCCAGGCAGTCTCGCCGTCAACGTAGCACTCGTGGAGCATCGGGTCGCGCTCGTCCTCGTCACCGAGCACGAGCGTCGGCACGTATTCCTCGGCCTCGGCGTCGTCGTTCTCAACCGCCGTGCCCACAAAGCCCTCGTCAGGAGCCTCTGCCTCGGGATCGTGGGCCTGCCGGTCAACATGTTCCTGCTCTGCCATTGCAACCTCCGCATGCAGTCCTGAGCTTGTCGGCATCAGTATACCCACCGCGTACGGCGAGCCCGGGCGCCGCGCAGGGGCGCGCTCCATTATCATGAGGAAAGCAAGGCGAGAAGAAACGAGCACTATGAGCGATCAGAACCTAACGGATGCGGCAAATACCGACGCAGCGCCGCGCGAGCTGACCCTGCCGGACCTCTACCCCTACGAAGACGAGCCGTGGCTCGACCCCGAGGAGGCGTTCGAGCGCTTTTTGGAGTGGGCGGAGGCGCGCGGCATCAACCTGTGGCCCCATCAGGAAGAGGCCCTTTTGAGCATCGCGGCGGGCGACCACGTGATTCTCGGCACGCCCACCGGCTCGGGCAAGTCCATGGTGGCGCTCGGCATGCTCTTCATGGCGCTTACCGCGGGCAAGCGCGCCTACTACACCGCGCCCATCAAAGCGCTGGTCAGCGAGAAGTTCTTTGACCTCGTCGAGTTTCTCGGGCGCGACTGCGTGGGCATGATCACCGGCGATACACGCATCAACACCCATGCGCCCGTGATCTGCTGCACCGAGGAGATCCTCGCCAACGACGCGCTGCGCGGCGGCGAGAACGCCGAGATCGCCTGCGCGGCGCTCGACGAGTTCCATTTCTTCGGCGACCCTGACCGCGGCTGGGCCTGGCAGGTGCCGCTGCTCGCGCTTCCCAACACGCAGTTTCTGCTCATGAGCGCCACGCTCGGCGACACCACGGCCATCTCGAACCTGCTCGAGGAGCGCACGAGCCGCACGGTCACCCAGGTAGCCGACGCCCCGCGCCCGGTGCCGCTCAGCTACGAGTACGTCAAAACCGCGCTCGAGGGAACCGTAGAGCTGGCGCTGCGTCGCGGCGACGCACCCATATACATCGTGCACTTCGCCCAAGACGCAGCGCTTTCGAGCGCGCAGGCTCTGGCAAGCTTCGGCGTGGCGAGCAAGGAGCAGCGCGAAGCCATCAAGCAGGCCTGCAAGGGCACGAGCTTCTCGACCACTTTTGGCAAGACGCTCAAGCGCCTGCTCGGCTGCGGCGTGGGCGTGCACCATGCCGGCATGCTGCCCCGCTACCGGCTTTTGGTAGAGAAGCTCGCCCAGCAGGGGCTTCTCCCGGTTATCTGCGGCACCGACACGCTGGGCGTGGGCATCAACGTGCCCATTCACACCGTGCTGCTCACCGGGCTGACCAAGTTTGACGGACGCCGCATGCGCCGCCTGCGCTCGCGCGAGTTCCATCAGATCGCAGGGCGCGCCGGACGCAGCGGCTTTGACACCGAGGGCATCGTGCTCGCCGAGGCTCCTGAGTTTGAGATCGAGAACGAGAAGGCCCGTCTTAAGGCGGGTGACGACCCCAAGAAGCTGCGCAAGATCAAGAAAAAGAAGCCGCCGGAGGGCTTTGTCACCTGGAACGAGGGAACCTTCTCGCGCCTCATCGAAGCGGCGCCCGAAGCACTCGTGCCACACCTGCGCGTTACGCACTCCATGGTGCTTGCCGAGGTCGAGCAGGGCGGCGACGCCCGGTCGCGCGTCATGGAGCTTATCGAGGCATCACTTCAGACCGCCGAGCAAAAGGAGCGGCTCCGTGAGCGCGCCGACGAGATCTTCGCCACCCTCATCGATGCCGGCGTCATCGAGCGGCACCCATCGGCGGACGGGGCCGAGACGTACACCACGACCGTGGACCTGCCCGACAACTTTGCCCTCGACCAGCCGCTCGCGCCGTTCATGATCGCAGCGCTCGAGCTTCTCGACTCCGCGTCGGAGACCTACGCGCTCGACGTCATCTCGATGGCGGAGGCAACGCTTGAGGACCCGCACCAGATCCTGCGCGCGCAGGAACGCGCCGCGCGCGACCGCGCCATGGCCGAGATGAAGGCCGACGGCGTTGAGTACGAGGAGCGCGTGGAGAAGATCGCCGACGTGACCTACCCCAAGCCGCTCGAGGACCTGCTCGAGACGGCGTTTGCCAGCTACTGCGAAGGTGTGCCCTGGGCGAGCGACTACTGCCTGCGGCCCAAGTCGGTTCTGCGCGACATGGTCGAGACGGCCTCGGACTTCAAGAGCTACATCGGACGCTACGGCATTGCGCGCTCCGAAGGGCTCCTGCTGCGCTACCTCTCCGACGCCTACCGCGTGCTCGCGCGCACGCTGCCGCTCGACAAGCGCGACGAGCAGCTCGAGGACATCATCGCATGGCTCGGGCTCGTAGTGCGCTCGGTCGACTCGAGCCTGGTTGACGAATGGGCGCAGGGCGGCACCGACGACGGGCCGGGCGCAGATCTCGCAGCGCCCGGCCAGGCCGACGAGGCCGTGCGCGACCGGCGCGGGCTCACCGTGCTCGTGCGCAACGCGCTTATCCGCCGCGTGGGGCTGGCGCTGCGCGGCAACACCCGCGAGCTCGGCGCCCTCGACCAAGACGCCGGCTTTGGCGAGCCTCGCTGGAAGCGCGCGCTCGACGCCTTTTACGAGGAGCACGACGAGATCGTGCTCGATGCCGACGCCCGCAGCATGGCCTACCTCGTTATCGACGAGAAGGACGAGAAGACCGAGCACGTCTGGCACGCGCGGCAGATCTTCCACGACTCCGACGACGCGAACGACTTCGGCATCGCCGCCGACGTTGACCTCGACGCCACGCAGGAAGGCGACGGCGTGGTCTTCAAGAACTACCGCGTCGGTTTCTTCGAAGAGCTGTAGCGACGTGCCGCAGGTGCGCATCCCCTCGAACAGGGCGATGCGCACCCGGCGATCCGGACCCCGCCCTTCTCGCCGCAAGGGCACTCGTCCGCAAGATTACGCAGATCAACGCATCCGCCAAAAGATTACGCAGCCGGACGGCTTTACGGCGCCGTTCTTGTCGATAAACACGGGCCGTTGCGTAATCTTGCGGTATGTGCGGGCAACCGCGTAGTCTTGTGGGCGCTTCTCGCGGGCTGCCCATGTCACGGACTGCTCCCACACGCTCGATCCTCGCAACGCAAAAAGCCGCCGCAGCGCATACACGCTGCGGCGGCTGGGTAAGCGGTGTGCCTCAGTCAGCGAGACGTGCTACTCGTCCCAGGCGCCGCGACCCTTGAGGGCGCGGGCACCAATGTCGCGGCGGAAGGTCTTACCCGCAAAGTCGATCTTCTCGCAGGCGGCGTAGGCGCGCTCGCGCGCCTCGGCAAACGTAGGCGCCATGGCCGTTACGTCGAGCACGCGGCCGCCCGAGGTCACGAGCTCGCCCGCCTCGTTGATGGCGGTGCCGGCATGGTAGACCGTAACCGCGTCGAGCGCCTCGGCGTCCTCGATGCCGGTGATGACCTTGCCCTTCTCGTACGAACCAGGGTACCCGGCGCTGGTGAGAACCACGCTCACGGCGTACTCGTCGGCCCATGCGAGGTCGACCTCGGAAAGCGTCTGGGTGGCGCAGGCCATCATGACCTCAACGAGGTCGTTCTTGAGGCGGGGGAGAATAACCTGCGTTTCGGGGTCGCCGAAGCGCGCGTTGAACTCGAGCACTTTGGGGCCGTCCTCGGTGAGCATGAAGCCGCCGTAGAGGCAGCCGCGGTAGTCGATGCCCTCGGCGTCGAGCTCGGCCACGGCGTTGTTCATCATGGCGACCATGGCCTCGTGCTCGTCGTCCGTGACGATCGGCACCGGCGAGTATACGCCCATACCGCCGGTGTTGGGACCCTTGTCGCCCTCGAGGGCGCGCTTGTGGTCCTGCGAGGTGGCCATGGGCAGGACGGTCTTGCCGTCGGTGAACGCGAGAAGCGAGCACTCGGGGCCCTTGAGGCACTCCTCCACCACAACCGTGGCTCCGGCGTCGCCAAATGCGCCGTCAAAGCACGCGCGCACGGCCTCCACGGCCTCGTCCTCGGTCTGCGCAACGACGACGCCCTTGCCGGCGGCCAGACCGTCAGCCTTGACGACCACGGGCGCGCCGAGCTCGCGCACATAGGCCTCGGCCGGCGCAGCCTCGGTAAACGACTGGTACGCGGCCGTGGGGATGCCCGCCTTGCTCATGATGTCCTTGGCGAACTTCTTGGAACCCTCCATCTGGGCGCCGGCGAGCCCGGGGCCGAAGCAGGGGATGCCCGCGGCGCGCACGGCGTCGGCAACGCCGACCACCAACGGGGCCTCGGGACCGATCACCACGAGGCCTGCGCCCTTCTCCTGAGCAAAGGCAACCACGGCCTCCGCGCTGTTCTCATCAATGGCGACGTTCTCGCCCTCGCGCGCCGTGCCGCCGTTGCCCGGAGCGATGTAGAGCTTCTCGCAATGAGGGGACTCTGCGAGCTTCTTGGCGAGCGCATGCTCGCGGCCGCCGCTGCCGAGCAGCAGCACCTTGATCTTCTCGTCTGCCTGCATTGCCATGCGCACATCCTTTCTCTTCAGGGCGCCGATGCGCACACGCCCGTTGTTTGTCCTACCGTATCGTTGGTTGCCCACTGAAGCCCCGTGCTAGAACGCAGGGGTGAGGTAGCGGTCAAGGTCGTTGAGCTCGGGGGCGTGGAGGCCGGCGGGGAACCTGAAGAGGCCCATAGCGCCGAGACCCACGTGCGTGGCGATGGTCGGGCCGATCGTGCCAACGGTCAGGCACGAGCCCGCGTTTGCGGCATGGGCGTCGAGCGCGTGCGAGAGGGCGCCGAGCGCCTCCGGGGCCTTGAGGTAGAGCTTGTAGTACACGAGCTCCCCAAGCTCCTTGGAGTCGCGCGCGAGCTGCTTGGCCAGGTACGTGGCCGCCGCCTTGAGGCCCTTGCACTTGTGAACGACCTCGATGGCGCCCGTCTTGTCGAGCGACACCACGATCTTGATGTTGAGAAGCGACGTGGCAAGGCCCTGGAACCTGCTTGCGCGGCCGCCTTTAACGAGGTTGTCGAGGTTGTCGGGCACGAAGTAGATCTTGTGCCCGCTGCGGATGCGCTCGATGCGGTCCAGGGCCTCCTCGACCGTGCCGCCCCTGCGCGCTATCACTGCGGCCTCGAGCACCATGGCGCCCTGGCCGACCGTGGCGCTGTACGAGTCGAACACCGTGATGCGCAGGCCGTCGTGCTCGGCCATGAGCTTCTGCGCGGCAAAGCGCGCGCCCTCGATAGTGCCCGAAAGCGCCCCGGCCAAGTGGATCGAGAGGATCTCGGTAACGCCTTGGTCGATAAGCCCCTGGTACGCCTCCATAAAGTCGCCCGGCGTGGGCTGCGAGGTCACCGGCAGCTCCTTGCCCTTGCCCTTGGCGTCCTCGAGAATATCGCAGAAGCGGTTGATGCTGATGTCGACGCCGTCTGCGTAGTCGACCCCCTCGTAGCTCACATGAAGCGGCACAACGCGCACGTCGTACTTCTCGATAAGCTCGTGCGGCAGGTCGCAGGCGCTGTCGGTAACAATGGCGAAGGTGTTCACGGGTCGTCTTTTCTCACACGATAGCGGTTACGGGAGCGCCCCTGCCGCGGCGGGAAGCCGAGCGGGGCGCAAAAAGGTGCGTAAGCAAACGGGCGCCCGCATAGGGCGCCCGCGAAGCGCGTGCTATTTCCAGCCGCGCATGAACGTCTGGGAGCGGTCAGCGCCGACCGAGATGATCGAGATGCGCGTTCCGGCGAGCTTCTCGATAAACGTGACGTAGTCCTGCGCCTCCTGAGGCAGCTCCTCAAACGAGCGGCAGCCCGTGATGTCGGTCTTCCAGCCGGGGAGCTCCTCGTACACCGGAACGGCGTGATCGAAGGCAACCTCGTGCTCGGGAACCGTGTCGTAGCGCACGCCGTCGCAGTCGTAGGCAACGCAGACGTTGATGGTGTCGAACTCCGAGAGCACGTCGAGCTTGGTGAGCGCGATGTCGGTGAGGCCGTTCACGCGCGCAGAGTAGCGGGCGATGCAGCCGTCGAACCAGCCCACGCGACGACGACGGCCGGTGGTAACGCCGTACTCGCCGCCGACCTGGGTGAGGATCTCGCCCGCGGGGGTCTCGAAGTCGAGTTCGGTCGGGAACGGACCGGAGCCGACGCGCGTAACGTAGGCCTTCATGATGCCGAGGATGCGGCCGACGTACTTCATGCCGGTGCCGCTGCCCGTGATCGCACCGCCGGCGGTGCAGTTGGACGAGGTCACGAAGGGATACGTGCCGTGATCGATGTCGAGCAGGGTTGCCTGGGCGCCCTCGAAGAGCACGTTCTTGCCCGCCTCGAGCGCGGTGTTGATAAGCAGGCCCGACTCGCAGATGTAGGGGCGAATGCGCTCGGCGTACGGCAGGTAGGTCTCGCAGATCTGGTCGACCGTGTAGGTGGGCAGGCCGTAGATCTTCTCGAGCACGTCGTTGGTGCGCTCGAGCGCAACGGCGAGCTTGGCGCGGAAGATGTCCTCGTCGAGCATGTCCTGGATGCGCAGGCCGATACGAGCCATCTTGTCCTGGTAGCACGGGCCGATGCCGCGGTTGGTAGTGCCGATGAGGTTCTTGCCGAGGCGCTTCTCGGAGGCGCCGTCGAGGTCGATGTGGTACGGCATGATAATGTGCGCGTTGCCCGAGACCTTGAGGCGCTCGGTGGTGACGCCGGCGGCCTCGAGCATGTCGATCTCCTCGAGCAGCACGTGCGGGTCGACCACGACGCCGTTGCCGATAACCGGGGTCACGTTCTCGTACATGATGCCGGAGGGAATCAGGTGAAGGCCGAACTTCTTGTTGCCCGACTTAATGGTGTGACCGGCGTTGTTGCCGCCCTGGTAGCGCACGACATAATCAAAATCAGCGGCCACGAGGTCGCAGATCTTGCCCTTGCCCTCGTCGCCCCACTGCGTTCCAACCAACACGGTAGATGGCATAGTGTGTCCTTGCTCTTAGATCGGCGCACGCCAAAAGGCGCGCAGTTACTTCACTATTATATGACGGCACCTGATAAAGCCCCAAGAAGAAGCTCGACGGGTTTCAGAAAAGTGTACGCGCGCAAAAAACGCGCCCGGCGGCGGCCCTCTCGGGCCGGCTGCCGGGCACGTGCGGCATCAGCGCTGTTTTTAGGCCTCGTGCTCCTCGTCGAGCTCGTAGAACTTGGTGGAGGCGGGCAGGAACATCAGGTCGACATCGCCCACCGGGCCCGAGCGGTTCTTGGCCACGATGACGCGCGTTACGTTGAGGCCGGGACGGTCGGGGCGCTCGGCCTCCTGCTCGTCGGCAGAGCGGTCGAGGAACATGACGATGTCGGCGTCCTGCTCGATAGCGCCCGATTCGCGCAGGTCCGAGAGCATGGGGCGCTTGCCCGAGCCGCCGCGCTGCTCGACCGCACGCGAGAGCTGCGAGAGCGAGAGCACCGGCACGCCGAGCTCCTTGGCCATGATCTTGAGGCCGCGGCTCATCTCGGAGACCTCGACCGCGCGGTTCTCGGCGCGGCGGCCCGCCGGCGGACTCACGAGCTGCAGGTAGTCGAGAATGATCAGCGCCTTCTTCTTATTGTGCAGCATGCGGCGCGCCTTGGCGCGGATCTCGGTGATGGTCGTGCCGGGCGTGTCGTCGATGAGAATGTCGAAGGTCGACAGCAGCCCCGTTGCCTCGTTGATGTTCGACCAGTCCTGCGGGCTGATGCGGCCGATGCGGAAGTTCGAGATCGAAACCTGAGCCTGCGCGCAGATCAGGCGCTGGGCGATTTCTTTACCCGACATCTCGAGCGAGAAGAACCCGACCGTGTACCCCGCAGCAGCGGCGTTGGTAGCGAGGTTGAGGGCGAACGAGGTCTTACCGACGGCAGGACGGGCGCCCAAGATGATGAGCTGACCCTCGCGGAAGCCCAGCAGGAGCCGGTCCAGGCGGCTGAAGCCGGTGGGCACGCCGTGCGCATCGCCCTGGTTGCGCGAGACCTCCTCGGCCTCGTTGTACGCCTCGACCATGAAGTCGGTGAGCGTGCGGTAGGAGTTGCGCACCTCGCGCTCGGTCACCGAGAGCAGCATGGACTCCGCGCGCTCGATGACCTCTTTGGTGTCGGTCGGCGCGTCGTAGGCGAGCGCGTTGATCTGGTTCGTGGCGCCGATGATCTCGCGCAGCATCGAGTCGCGACGGACGATGCCGGCATGGTGCTGCCAGTTGACGAGCGCCATCGTGTTGCCGATGAGCTCGAGGATGTACGCCTCGCCGCCCACCTGCTCGAGCTTCTCGATGGAGTTGAGGTAGTCGATAAGCGAGATGGCGTCGATAGGGATGGTCTTCTCGTACATGTCGCGCAGCGCCGCGAAGAGCGTGCGGTGAGAAGGACGGAAGAAGTCTTCGTCGCGAAGCTCGACCAGCGCCTCCTCGACCACTTCGGGCGAGAGCAGCATGGCGGCGAGAACGTTGGCCTCGGCGTCTTGGTTGTTGGGCAGCCCCCGCGGAGCCGATCGCTCGGCAAGACCGGTTGGCGACCAGTCGTAGGTAGGGGAAGCGGGCGAAGGCGCCATGCGATCACTCCTTGGACGTTGCGGCAGAGCGCTGAGAAAGGGATGCGACACCCATGGTACGTCATCGCTTACCACAAAGGGCGGTTGCTTGCTAGAGGGATTTTTTCGTCCACAGCATCTTGTGGAAAACCATGGGGATATTTCCTGCGGAAAGGGGAGTTTTCAACGTTTTCCACAATTTTTTACCCAACAGGAGGCTCATCTCAACATACAGGAGCCTGAGCTGCGGATATACAGAACATATCGATATAGTCGGTCAGAATATGCATGGTTCTATAAATATTCCGTGAAATGCCTGTTGGCGGAGATACTCGTATACATTGAGCAGTTCACAAGCGGTGTCAGAAATGCTTCCCAAACAGCGCATATCCGACCTCCGTCTTACACACCGCAGGGCTCCTGCCCGTCACGATACATGCCCCTGTGGAAAGAGAGAGCCCGCCTTCGCGCGGAAAGCGGGCTCTGCAATGAGGTGATCTCTGTGAGGGACGAGCGCCTACTCGGCGTCCTCGACCGTCTCGACCTCGGCAGCCTCGGTCTCAGCCTCCTCGGCCTCGACCTCCTCCTCAGCCTCGTTCACACCGACGAGCACCGTAACGACAGCGTTGACGTCGCGGTAGATCGACAGGGTGACCTGGTGGGCACCGGCGACCTTGATGGGGTTGTTGAGCTCGACGCGACGGCGATCGAACTCGACGCCCAGCTGCTCCTGGATGGCAGCGACGACCATGGCAGAGGTAACGGAACCAAAGAGCTGGCCCTCCTCGCCGACCTTGGCGTCGATGGTGATGTTCTTGCCGTCGAGCTGCTCCTTGAGCGCGTTCGCGTCGGCCATGCGCTTGACCTCGCGCTTGGCGATGTTGTTGCGGCGCTCCTCGAGCTGCTTCAGGTTGCCCTTCGTAGCGAGAATGGCGATCTTCTTGGGGATGAGGTAGTTCTCAGCGTACCCCTGAGCCACGTCGATGACGTCGCCCTCGCCGCCCTTGCCACGGAGCTCACCCAAAAGAATGACCTTCATGGGAACTCCTTCGTACTTATCGTATGCCCTCGGTCTTACTTACGGCGACGGTCGCCGCGAGAAGACACCACCGGAACGGTGTAGGGCAGGAGCGCCATCACGCGAGCGCGCTTGATGGCGTTAGCAATGTCGTGCTGATGCTGCGTGCAGGCGCCAGTGACGCGACGCGGCTTGATCTTGCCGCGGTCGGTCATGTACTTGCGGAGCAGCTGAGTATCCTTGTAGTCGATGAACTCAGTGTGATCCTTGCAGAACTGGCAGTACTTGCGACGCGGCTGACGTGCGAAATCCTGAGCCATGTCTTAAATACCTTTCTTGATGCGGAGCCGTTACACGGCTGCTCGCAACACTGAACTAGAAGGGGATATCCTCGTCGTACACGTCCACCTGGGGCGGCGTGACCGGCGCCTGAGGCGCCGGAGCCGGAGCTTGCTGAGGAGCGTAGCTTGCCTGCTGAGGCTGCTGGCCGTAGGCAGGCTGCTGAGGCTGCTGGGCATAACCGCCCTGAGCCGGAGCCTGCTGAGGAGCGTAGCCCCCCTGACCCTGGTTGCGAGACGAGAGGAACTCGATCTCGTCAACGATAACCTCGAGCTTGCTGCGACGCTGACCGTCGCGCTCCCAGCTGGAGTAGCGGAGCTTGCCCTCGATGGCCACGCGCGTGCCCTTCGTAAGGAAGCGGCGCAGTGCCTCGGCGCGGGAGCCGAACATCGTGCAGTCAACGAAGTTCGGGTAGTCCTCCCACTCGCCGGTCTGCGGGTTGCGACGGCGGTCATTGACGGCAACGCCGAAACTCATGACCTGGGTGCCGCTCGCGGTTGCGCGCATATCGGGATCGCGCGTGAGGTTGCCTGAAATGTTGACGCGGTTGATGCTCATTGAGCTCACGACCTCTCATAGACGGGATAGTCCCGTGTGCGGCCACGCAAGCGCAGCCGCCTTCCTGCGTTACTCCTGCTCGGGGCGAGCGACGATCATGTGACGGACCACCGCATCGGTGATGCGCAGCACGCGATCGAGCTCGGCGATCTGCGTGGGATCAGCATGGAAGTTGATGAGCGTGTAGTCGCCGTCGGTCAGGTGGTTGATCTCGTAAGCGAGCTTGCGCTTACCCCACTCCTCGACGTTATCGACCTTGCCGTTACCCTCGGCGATCGTGACGTCGATGCGCTTCATGACAGCAGCGCGCGTCTCGGGATCGAGGGACGGATCGACAAAAAACAGCAGTTCGTAAGCCTTCATTTTGTCACCTCCTCCGGACATAAGGCCTTGGGTCGTGAAGGTTAGCGCCCAAGGCAGGAAAGGACTGGTTAAGTGTAGCGTTGCGCCTGCGGGCGCGCAAGCTGTTCGCTTTTCTCGCCGCACGAGACCTGCAGGCTCCACATGTTGCGCACAGTGCCCCGCCTTCCATGCCGAACGAACCCGAGACTATGGTCGCGCAGGCAGCTGACCGTTTTCAAAATTCTTCACCGACTGGTTCTGTGCGCTGACGTCGCCCCGAGCTGACCTTGAATCCAACCATGTGGATAACTCGGACAAGAACGGGCGCGGATACGCACGGACGCGAACGCCGCTACGCGTTGTCGGTGGGCAGCGGATCCGCCGATGTGCCCCAGCGGCGCACCTGAAAACGATTGAACCACTGACCCATGGCGTTAATCGCTATGAGCCGGCCAACCACGTAGAGCGCAAGATAGATAAAAAGACACACCACACCGGCGGCGATGATCGCCACCACCGGCAACACCGCCGTTGACGCAAGCTCGGGCACCGTCATGCCGTACGAGACCGCGTCGAACACAAAGGCAGCCGGAAGCAAAAGGACCAGGCCGACCGTTACCGCCACGGCCGCAAAGACCGCCTGAATAAGATTCGCAAGCACGGACACGAAAAACACGTGCAAAAAGCCGCCGAGGTCGCGGCTGACCATCTGCACGACGCGGTCGATGCGCCATCCGGCGCTGAACTTGTTGTACAGCGTGAGGCGCAGAGCGCAGGCGCTGATGAACGTGTCGGACAGGGCGCCCAAGACGACCGTCGCCACCATGGCGAAAAGCGTTCCGGCGATAAGGCCGGGTACGATGTTGAGGGGAGAGAGACCAGCCACGAGCGATCCGGCGCTTATCCCCACAACTGGGAGAAACGACGTAGCCACGCCGATGATGGCCGCCTGGAGCACCGTGAGGCAGAACACAAGGGCTCCTGTGGCGAGCACCTTGCCGTAGCGCACGCCCTGCTGCTTGGGAGCAGCGTCAACGCCCCACGCGGTAAGACGGGCCCACTCGTAGGCGTAGCCAAGCAACGCGATCTGACCGAGGATCGGAATCACGCCGACCAACGTGAGCAGGCACACCGGCTTGAGCCAGCCTTTGTCGCGCGTCAGCATGCGCCACGACGAGACGAATCCGAGGTTGTCGGCGTTCTTCATGCGGCCCCCTTTCTCGGCTATGCCCAGTCTAGGGGAGTTTTTCGTACAATAGCGGAACTTAAGACAGTTTTATGCAACGGGGCACAACCTCCGCATGTGGTTGGGCACCGTCGCCGCATCCGGTGGAGCACGGCCTCCGCATCCGATGGAGCACGACCTCCGCAAGATTACGCAAGTTGCCGCATCTGCCGCAAGATTACGCAGACGGACGGCTCTATCGGCCCGTTCTTGTCGATAAGAACGGGCCGGTGCGTAATCTTGCGGTAGATGCGGACGGATGCGTAATCTTGCAGGCGGAGGAGGAGGGATTCGGCGCGGCTACGCCGCGCCCCCGCTCAGGCGCTCCGCGCCTTCGCGCGCTCGCTACGGAGAGGTCACTGGCCTCTCCGCTTAACGCTCGCGCCCTCAACAGGGTTCGAATCCCTCCTCCTGCCCGCAATAGAAAGGAGCCCGGAACTGGTAACGTTCCGGGCTCCCAACGCATGTCTTACTGGCGGAGGAGGAGGGATTCGAACCCTCGTACCCGGGGATACCGGGTAAACGGTTTTCGAGACCGCCGCATTCAACCACTCTGCCACCCCTCCGCATGGGGTGAAACGGCGCCTGACCGAGAAGCTCGGGGGCGCCGGAGGTAAAGCAACTGGCGGAGAGTCGGGGATTTGAACCCCGGAGACGGTTTTGCCGCCTACACGATTTCCAATCGTGCTCCTTCGGCCACTCGGACAACTCTCCGTTCATAGCAGAGGTCATTTTACCGTATCTCACCCATATTGCAAGCCCGTATCTCAAGAAATACAAGCAGTGGGGCCGCTCGGCCTCAAAAGAGTACGGGACTGGTCACAGAACCGGTCCCCGAGGCCTTGCACCTGGGGTCTTTTCTCGCACCTTACACGATGCTGACACAGCCCTTACCTGCGCTGCCGCACCTACCCGGTACCTTGTAAGAAGGCTGAATTTCAACTTTATAGTCCGACGACCCCAGAATCCTCGCACTTGCTGCGCACCCTACGCATGAAAGGACCGCCGTGGGCATTCGCCGCGACATCGACGCACGCGTGCGCAGAGCCAGGCGCGACGCCCGCAAAGCCGACGACCTGGTGCGCGACTATCTCCCCTTCATCAAGGCGGAGACCGCGAAGTTCATGCACCGTCCGCCCCAAGAGGGCCGCGACGACGAGCTGAGCATCGCCATGTTCGCGTTCCACGAAGCGGTTATGACGCACGACGGGTCGCGCGGGGCGTTTATCCCGCACGCAACCCGCGTGATTCGCAACCGCCTCGTCGACTTTACACGTCGGGAGGCGCGGCACGCCCACACGGTCTCGCTCGACCAGACGGACGGAAACGATGACGAAAGGACGATTGGGGATCAGATCGGCGCGCACGACGCAGCCGTAGAGAATCACGGAACGCGCGAGGCAACACGACAAGAAATCGCCTCGTACGCAAAAGCGCTCGCCGCTTACGACGTGAGCTTCAGCGACGTTGCAGAGAGTTGCCCCAAACAGGAGCGCACGCTCGCAACCTGCAGGAAGGCCCTCTCCTGCGCGCGGGAGCATCCCGAGATTCTCGAGCGGCTCGAGCAGACGAAAAAGCTGCCGATCGCCGCCTTGGTAAAACGCGGAGGAGTCGAGCGCAAGACCCTCGAGCGGCATCGGCGTTACCTGATCGCCCTTCTCGTTGCCCATACGAATGGGTTCGAGATCATCAGAGGGCACCTGCGCGCGCTGAGCGCCCAGCCGGAGAGGAGGGAGCCGTGACATACCTGGTGCTTGAGTGCGCCCTCTCGTACGCAGTCGTGCTGAGCGAAGACGGGCGCTATCTCCGCGTTCCCAACCTAGGCTACCGCGCGGGCGACACCATCGACCATGTGCACGAGTTCCCCGAAGAGGCACAGGCAAAACGCCGTCGTTTTGCGCTCGTTCCTGCCGCGGTACGCGCCGTTGCCGTTGCGGCATGCCTCTGCGGGGTGCTTATCGGCGGCGCGGCCGTCTGGTCGTCTCCGTTTGGCACGGTGCGCATGCGCATTAATCCCGAGGTAACCGCCGACGTCAACCGTTTTGACCGCGTGGTGTCGCTTGTTGGCGACAACGCTGACGGGCAGGAGCTGATCGAGGGCTACTGGTCGTACGGCAAAGACGTGCGCAACGTCACAAGCGAGCTTGCCGAGCGCGCCGAGGACATGGGCTTCCTCGAAGACGGCGGGACAATCGAGATCGACGTTACCTCGGAGCACCGGGAATGGAGAATCGCGCTTGAGGACCAGATCATCGATGAGCTCACGATACAGGTCGGAAGCTCCGACACGGTCTACCGGCGAGGGGCGGCGCCCGAGGAGGACCGGAGCGAGGAAGACCCTCCGGAAGAGCGCGTGGAACAAAGCCCGGCCGCAGCGCAACCCGCGCAGCCGTCCGCCCCGGATGACGGCGATGCGGACGAGTGGGATGAAATCGAAGTGCCCGTTCCCGCTGCTTCGGCGCCGACAACAGCGACGCCCGCCCCGCCGGTGGAGAGCGACGACGATGACGACGGCTGGGACGACGACGCAGGTGATGACGACGGTGACGACGACGCAGACGACGATTGGGATGACGACGACGAAGGCGACGACGACTAAGTCCCCGGCAAAAAGAATTTCAAATTCTTTTTGCTTCGACCCCGGTTTTTACGCCCGAGGCCCGCAACCTACCAATGCAAGACGGAAGAAGGAACCGTCCCAATACGAAGGAGAGCACCATGAAGCAGACCAAGAAGACCCGTGTACTTGTCGGCCTCGGACTGTGCGCCTGCCTCTGCGGCGCCCTCAGCGGATGCGGCACGACGCCCGCCAGCGCGCCTCAGGAAACCGCCGGATCTCAGGAGTCGGCAAAAGCCCAGGCTATCGGCAGCATCCTGCTCAGCGTGAACCCCGAGATCGAGATCAGCTACGACGACCAGGGCGAGGTCGTAGAGCTCGAGGGCGTGAACGACGACGGCATCAAAGTCGTCAACAACTACAGCGACTACGAGGGACGCCAAGCCAGCGAGGTCGTAGGGGAGCTCGTCACCGAGATCGACGAGGACGGCTACTTTGCCAACGGCATCGGCGGACACGAGAAGAACATCGTCCTCAAGCTCACGGAAGGGTCCGCCTATCCCGACGAGGCATTCTTGGACGACATCGCCCAGCAGGCGCGGAGCTCCGTCGAGAAGCGCGGCGTAACCTCCAAGGCCTACGCGATCAACGACGACGACCTCGACAAGAACGGCTTGATCGGCATCGAAGCGGCGCAGGAGCTGGTTCTCGGGCAGCTCGGGATCGATCCCGCTACGGCAACCTTCCACGACCACGAGTACGAGCTCGATGACGGCGTGTACGAGCTTGAGTTCACCGCAAACGGCATCGAGTACGACTACGAGGTGGACGCGCGAACCGGCAAGATCCTCGAAGCCGACTTTGAGCGTAACGACGATTGGGACGACCGCGACGACTGGACCCCCTCGGCCGGAACGGCAACCCCTGACGACGACATCGACGACGACCGGGATGACGACGCCGACGACCGCGACGACTGGGACGATGACCGCGATGACATCGACGACCGGGATGATGACTGGGACGATGACCGCGATGACGACCGGGACGATGATGATGACGACGACCGGGATGACGACGCCGACGACCGCGACGACTGGGACGATGACCGCGATGACATCGACGACCGGGACGATGATGATGACGACGACTGGGACGACGATGGTTGGGACGACTAGCCGCGCAGGTAAACCGACCGGGTGAACGCCCATAACCCGCACAGCATCTACCTCGGATTCACAGAAGAGGCGGCATCCCGCTCGGACGCCGCCTCTTTTTCTGCGTTCAGCCGTGCGCCGTTTACCGCCAACCGCCGAGAAGAGTTCACGCAGCGAACCGGTAACGTTCGCGGTAGACTGTCCCTGCTTTCTTCTGCACTGCGCCTCATTCGCCCACCTACGACAGGAGAACTGTGGACGTCGACCTGCTTGGCTTCATCACCGGTTCGCTTTTCACCACGATCCCGCCTGACACCGCCTCGGTCGCTATCCCTCTCTGGATGGACCTGCTCGCCGCAGCCACGGGCAGCATCGGCGGGGCGCTCATAGCGCGCGAGTACAAGCTCGACCTGCTCGGCGGCATCGCCATGGGAATCACCACGGGACTTGGCGGGGGCCTGCTGCGCGACATGATCCTTCAAGTTGGCAACGTCTACATCCTGCGCGAACCCCTCGCAATACCGGTTTGCGCCGCCGCCGCGGCGGCGGTGCTCCTCTTTCCGCGCGCCATTGCAAACCAGGACCGGCTCTTCAACTTGCTCGACATCTTCGCCGTAGGGCTCTTTGCCGCTATTGGCGCCGACAAGGCACTCGTACGAGGGTTTGAGCCGGCCGTCTGCATCATCATGGGGTTCTTCACCGCCGTCGGCGGAGGCATGCTGCGCGACATCTGCATCAACCGCACGCCCGCGATCTTCCGCAAAAGCAACCTCTACGCACTCGCCGCCATTGCCGGATCATGCGCGTTTCTGGCGGCGGCATGGATGCTGCACCTTCAGAAAGTAGCGTGCGCCGTCGTCTGCGTTGCCGTGACCATGGGGCTCAGGTACTTCTCGCTTCACTTCAATATCCAGTCGCCGGACACCGACGATCTCGACCTCAGTCCGGTGGTGGCCAAGCCCATCAGATCCGCCAAACGCGCCATCACGAAGAAGCGCCGCCGATAACAAGCGCGATTCCCGGCCTTCCCGGCTATTTGCGCGGCTTTATCGGTTCCCGGCACCCGCTGCGACAAGCTTTTTACGCTTATTCGAATACTTTTGCGCGAACCCTCAGTACAGCAAAAAGCCGCAAGCTTTCTACCTGCGGCTTTCTGAAATATAAGGCACCTTATATACGATGGTGTTCAAATAGTATTCGAATATCCGTCAAAACTTTCTGACAGCACCCGTATCGAGCGCGAAATTGCGCGGGTACGCCGAGAAGAAGCGGCGAACCCGCGCTGTGCGATCGTAAGTTGCTTTTAGGCCTGCTGTTTGGCGCGCGCGGCCGCCTTCTTGCGGTCAATGGCGTTCAAGAGGCGCTTGCGCAGACGAATGTTCTTGGGCGTGATCTCCACGAGCTCGTCGTCGGCAATGTACTCGAGCGCCTCCTCGAGCGAGAACCTGCGCGGCGGCGTGAGCTGCACGGCAATGTCGGCCGTCGAAGAGCGCTGGTTGCCGAGATTCTTGGTGCGCGCGATGTTCACCACCATGTCGCCCGGCTTGGAGCGCTCGCCCACGAGCATGCCCTCGTAGCACTCGTCTCCCGGGGAGACGAAGAGCGTGCCGCGCTCCTGCAGCGTGCCGAGCGCATAGGCAACGGCCTTCTCGGTCGTCATGGAGATCATGGCGCCGTTGCTGCGTACGCCGAGCTCGCCGGCGTACGGGCCGTACTTGAGGAAGGTGTGGTAGAACACGGCGTCGCCGTGGCTCACGTTGAGGATGCGGTTCTTGAGGCCCATGATGCCGCGCGTGGGGATCTCGAACTCGAGGTGGGTCACCGTGGAGCCCGCCTGCATGCTCGTCATAGTGCCGCCGGCGTTGCCGAACACCTCGATGACCTTTCCGGCGTACTCGTCGGGGCACTCGACCACGGCCTGCTCCACCGGCTCCTGCATCTGGCCGTTCTCGTCTTTCTTAAACAGAACGCGCGGGCGGCCGACCTGGAACTCAAAGCCCTCACGGCGCATGGTCTCCATCAAAACCGAAAGGTGCAGAATGCCGCGGCCCGAGACCTCGACGCCGGTCTTGTCGGGGGTTTCCTCAATGCGCATGGTGACGTTGTTCTCGCGCTCCTGCATGAGGCGCTCTTTGAGCTGACGTCCGCCCACGATATCGCCGTCGCGGCCCACGAGCGGACTCGTGCTGGCCTCGAAGACAATGGACAGGGTCGGCGGATCGATCTCGATGGGGTCGAGCTCCACGGGGTTCTCGGGGTCGGTGTAAACGTCGCCGATGTCGGTGCCGTCAACGCCTACCACGGCGCCGATGTCGCCCGCCTCGATCTTGTCGCACTCCGTGCGGCCGAGGTAGTCGAAGGTAAAGAGCTGCTTGACCGTGGCGTTCTTGCGGCTGCCGTCGTTCTTGACGACGAGGATGGTGTCGCCAGTGCGCAGCGTGCCCGAATACACGCGACCGATGCCGATGCGGCCCACGTAGCTCGAGTGGTCGACGGTCACGACCTGCATGGCAACCGGAGCGTCGAGGTCGACCTCGGGAGCCGGCAGCTCGTCGACGATCATGTCAAGCAGGGGGTACATGTTGTCGTTGTCGTCGGCGGGGTCAAGGCGCGCGAACCCGTTCATGGCGCTCGCGTACACCACGTGCTCCATGGCAAACTCGAGCTGCTCGTCGGTAGCGCCGAGGTCGGCCATGAGGTCAAGGCAGGCGTCGTAGGCGCCCTCGGGGTTGGCGCCGGGGCGGTCGATCTTGTTGACGACGATCATGATCGACAGGCCGGCGGCAATGGCATGGCGCAGCACGAAGCGCGTCTGAGGCATCGGGCCCTCAAAGGCATCGACGAGCAGCAGGGCGCCGTCGGCCATCTTGAGCACGCGCTCGACCTCGCCGCCAAAATCGGCGTGGCCGGGAGTGTCGATAACGTTGATCTTGATGCCCTTGTACTCGATGGAGATGTTCTTGGCGAGGATCGTGATGCCGCGCTCGCGCTCCTGGTCGTTGGAGTCGAGAATACGGTCCTCGACCTGTTGGTTGGCGCGGAACGCGTCGGTGGCGCGCAGAAGCTTGTCCACGAGCGTGGTCTTGCCGTGGTCGACGTGCGCGATGATGGCGATGTTCCTCAGATGCTCTGCTCGCATGAATCCCCCGCTCAGATCTGGTGTTTCAAACCAGCCTATTGTAGCGAGTCGACGCTGGTCGCGGCAGGCGATCACGCGTATTTCACAGGCCACGAGGGCAGGACGCCCTGCCCGCAGCCCAAAAGCGCTCGGTTGTTAGACGAGAAGATCCTCTTCGCCCGCCGGCTCGGGATCGGCCCAGCCAAAGGCGTCACCGGCGCCGATGCCCTCCACGAGCACATAAGCGGAATACCCGCAGGGCGCGCCCTTCTCGCCAAAGCTCACAAGGAGCGCGTCGCGATAAGCGCCCGGGTCGGACGGAGCGTTGCCGTCGCGCACGTAGCCCAGGTAACCGTAGGCATAGCGCACCGCACGGCCGATCTTGTCCTCGGGGTAGCCAAGCGCCGCAACCTTCTGCACATGCTCGCGCGCGGCAAGCAGGCACTCGTCTTCTCCGTCACCCGAAAGCGCCACAACGCTGCGGTTTCCCTTGGCATCCTCCAAGGCAACGGCCACACCCGGATCCTCTCCGGCAGCGAGGGCGTCGAGAAGCTCGCCGATCAGATCGCAGGTCATGGCATCGAGCTCGGGCGACACGCCGCCGGATTCACGCTGGTTGTTCTTCGTCACGACGATCCCTTCTTGATCTGCTGATCGATCTCTTTCAGACGACGGCGCAGCACGCCGCGCTCGCCGCCGAGACGCACCAGGTCCTGCGCGCCCCACAGCGTTGCCGTGAGTCCGAACGAGAGGACCACGGTACCCACGATACCATGCAGGCGCATGCCCGCAACAAGCGCAACGAGGCCGGCGGCGAGCAGATACCGTGCCTTCACGAGCCGTTCGCGCGTTTGCACCAGCTGGCGCATTACCGCCGCCCGGGCAGCCTTGGCCGCGGCAGCGCGGGTAGCCGGGCTCGCCGAGGCACCCACGGGCGCGGATGCGGCGCGACGGGAGCCGAGAAGAACGGAGCGCGCCTCGTTGATGGCGCGCATCTGCTGCTCCGCACGGGAGCGCAGGCGCTTGTTGCCCTCGTACTTGTCGGGGTGGAGCATCTGGGCGAGATCGCGGTGGGCGAGGCGCACGTCCTCGTCGGTGGCGCCCTCCTCAAGGCCGAGCGCGCTCAGAGCCTCTGCCCGCGTCATAACCGGAGCCGACCGCCGGCGGCAAGATGCGAGAGGCCCATCTTAAAAGTCATCGGGCGAAACCGTATGCGCAAACTCGTCGAAGCGCGCGTACTCGTCTTCGGTCTTCTGGTCCTCGTGGTAGCTCACGGTGCCCGCGCGGTTCATAACGTCGTCCTCCACGTACACGGGCGCGTTCGCGCGCACGGCGAGCGCCAGTGCGTCGCTCGGACGCGCGTCGACGCGCACCTCGGCGTCGTGCTCGTTCATAAGAACGATGTCGGCGTAAAACACCGGCGACTCAAAGCGGGAGATCTCAACGCGCTCCACATGGGCGCCAAGCGCCCTGCACGCCTCGAGAAATACGTCGTGGGCAACCGGGCGCTTGGGCGGTGTGCCGTCGATGCCCTTGCTCACGGCAGCCGCCTCGTAGGAGCCGGTCTGAATGGACAGGGCACGCAGCGGCGCCTCGGAAGACTCGGCGGCCGAGCGCTCGCGCAGAACGATGGCCGAAGGAACGGGACCGGCAGCCATCATGATGGTCTCGATATCAACGCGAATCATAGCGGGTCCTCCTCACGCGGCTATCGGGCCACCTTATGCACACGGTGCGCCAAACGGCAAAACACGCGGTACATGCGGCGGCACTTCAGGCTTTTCTAGAACTGATATGGTACCCAAAGTTCCAGGACTGTCGAGCGTCGCAGAACCCTTCAAAACAAATTAGAAAAAACTTGTTGACGCGCTTGGAGGAGTGGGCTAATATTTCTTCACGCGATGGGCCCATAGCTCAGTTGGTCAGAGCGCACGGCTGATAACCGTGAGGTCACAAGTTCAAATCTTGTTGGGCCCACCACTTCTCTTCGCAATAAACACCCCCGCGAGAGCCGAGTCGCCGCTGGGGTGTTTATTACTATGTGGGGGTTTAGCTCAGCTGGGAGAGCGCGGGCTTTGCAAGCCTGAGGTCAGGGGTTCGATCCCCCTAACCTCCACCATACGATTTCTCTTGACCTCGCAACTCGCGGGGTCTTTTTTTTGTTTGCGGTCGCATCGACCCCAAGGTTAGGGGGATCGAACCCCATTGGGGGCGCGAGCGTCAAGCAAACGCGCAGCGTTTGTAGCGACCGCGCTGAGGCGCAGGGCGCCGAAGCGGGCGCGGGCGCCGCCAGGCGCACGCCGAGACTCCTAACCTCCACCATACGATTTCT
>CASEEV010000053.1 GCA_949287065.1 uncultured Collinsella sp. | reverse complement strand
GGGGACCGCGCCCGCCCCGCCGACCCGAGGACGAACCCGTCCTTCTCGCCTACATCCGCAGGTGGGCTGCGACTTCGTTGGCGCAGGCAAGGGCGTCGGCAATGGCGCTTACCACAAGCGAGGAGCCCGAGCGCGCGTCGCCGGCGGCAAAGACAGCTGCCGCGCCGTTTCCGGAGGCCGCGACCTCGGGCTTGAGCGCGCAACGGTGCGACCCGTCCGCCTCCATCACCGGCAGCGGGCGCCCCTCGCTAGAGATCTCGGCCCCGAAGGCCTCAAAGACGCTCTTCTCGGGACCGGTAAAGCCACAGGCGATAAGCACCAGCTGGGCGGGCAGCTCGCGCTCGGTTCCCGCAATGCGCTCAGGCGCCCCGTGGCTCCAGTCGAGGTCGGCAACGCGGACGCCGCGCACCGCGCCGTCGCTGCTGCGCAGCACCTCGATCGTGTCGACGGACCAGGTGCGCATCTCGCCGCCCATCAGATCAATGGCTTCTTGCTGGCCGTAGTCGGTCTTGCGGACGTTGGGCCATTCGGGCCACGGGTTGGTCGGGCGCCGCTCCTCGGGTGCCGCGGGCATCATCTCGAGCTGGCGGACGCTTGCGGCACCTTGGCGCACGGCGGTGCCCACGCAGTCATTGCCCGTGTCACCTCCGCCGATAACAACGACGTCGAGCCCGCGTGCCGAAAGCCCCTCTTCGGGCTCGGCGCCTGCAAGCAGGGCCTTGGTCGAGGCGGTGAGGTAGTCAACGGCATAGACGACGCCTCGCCCCTCGGCGCCTGCCGCTCCGAGTGCGCGGGGGCTCCGAGCGCCCACGGCGAGAACCACGGCGTCGAACGACGAGGAGATCTCGGCGGCAGTTGCGGGGTCCGCGGCGTCGGTGTTGAGGCAAAACTCGATTCCCAGCTCGCGCATCAAGGCAACGCGCCGCTCAACGACGTCCTTCTCGAGCTTCATGTTGGGGATACCGTACATGAGCAGGCCGCCCGCGCGGTCAGCCTTTTCGAACACCGTGACGCGGCAGCCGCGCCGCCCGAGCTCCCAAGCGGCCGCCAAGCCGGCAGGGCCCGATCCCACCACGGCAACGTGCGGCGCGTCGCTGCCGGCGGGCTCAAAGCGTCGCGGTCCGCCGTGTGCCCATTCCCAGTCCGAGATGGCGCGCTCGTTGTCGTGGATCGTGGTGGGCTCGCCGTTTACCGTGCCGAGGTTGCAGGCGGCCTCGCAGAGGGCGGGGCAGACTCGGCTTGTGAATTCAGGCAAGGGGCTTGTAAGGGCCAAGCGGTCGGCGGCTTCGCGCCAGCGGCCGCGCCACACGAGCTCGTTCCATTCGGGAATCAGGTTGTGCAGCGGGCAGCCGCTCGGTCGGGCGCTGCCGAACGAGGCTCCCGTCTGGCAAAACGCCACGCCGCACATCATGCAGCGGCTTGCCTGAACGCGCTGGTCGTCGGCGCTGAGGTTCTCGTACAGGTCGCTGTAGTCGTGCACGCGTTCAGACACGGGCCGCGCGCGATGAGCGGCCCGGTCGTGAACGAGAAATGCTCCCGGTTTTCCCATGGTGAGGTCCTTTCGGGGAGAAGGGCCTGCCGGGCGAGGATGCCCGGCAGACACGTTAGCGGGTCAGAGCTTCGAACGCCTGCTCGAGGGCTTCTTCGTGAGAGGCGCCCGCGCGCTCGGCATGGGAGACGATGGCGCAAACGCGTTCGTACTCCCGCGGAATCACGGTGACAAAGTGCTTGGCTACAGCAGAGAAGCGGTAGAGCAGCTTGATGCCGCGTGGGCTCGCCGTGCGGCGCACGTGCTCTTCGATGAGCTCGCGGATCTCGCTGAGCTCTGCCTCGGTGGGCTGCCTCATGCGCACGAGCTCGGTATTGCAGCGCTGGGCAAGGGTGCCGTGCTCGTCGTAGACAAAGGCAACGCCGCCGGTCATGCCTGCCGCGAAGTTCTGCCCGACCTCGCCGAGCACGAGCACGCGCCCGCCGGTCATGTACTCGCAGCCGTGGGCGCCCACGCCCTCTACCACGAGCGTCGCGCCCGAGTTGCGCACGGCAAAGCGCTGTCCCGCAAGGCCGTTCGCAAAGCCCTTGCCGCCCGTGGCGCCGTAGAACGCCACATTGCCCACGATGATGTTCTCGTCGAACTTGTACGTTGCGGCCTCTGGCGGGCGCACCGAGACGATGCCACCCGAAAGGCCCTTGCCAAAGTAGTCGTTAGCGTCTCCGGTAACGGCGAGCGTGACGCCGGCGGGGAGAAACGCGCCGAAGCTCTGGCCAGCCGAGCCTGAGCACTCAACCGTGACGGAGCCCTCGGGGAGGCCGTCCGGGTGGGCGCGCGTGACCTCGCTGCCCAGCATGGTTCCGACGCAGCGGTTGACGTTGTCGATATCCGCCGAGAAGCGCACGGGCCGCAGGTGCTCGCGGGCGTCGGCGGTGAGAGGGACGAAGAGCGTGGCGTCGAGCGTCTTCTCGAGCTCCGAGTCGGCCGCCATCTCGGGCAGGTAGTGCGGGGCGTCTGCGCCCTCTATGCGGGCCCCGAACGCGCACTGCGCCGGCGCGAGCACGCAGGAGAGGTCCACGAGGCCCGCCTTCCAGTTTCCGGGCACGCTCACCTGGCGCAGGCACTCGGTATGGCCGACCATCTCTTCGACGGTGCGGAAGCCAAGGCGCGCCATGACGCCGCGGAGCTGCTCGGCTACGAAGAGCATGAAGTTCTCCACGTGCTCGGGTTTGCCGGCAAAGCCCTGCCTCAGGCGGCAGTTCTGCGTGGCAATGCCCGCCGGGCACGTGTCTTGGTGGCAGTCGCGCTGCATGAGGCAGCCCATGGCAACGAGGGGCATGGTGGCAAAGCCGAACTCCTCGGCGCCCAGCAGGCACGCCACGGCAACGTCGGTTCCGTCCATGAGCTTGCCGTCTGCCTCGAGCACCACGCGCGAGCGCAGGCCGTTCATAACGAGGGTCTGCTGCGTCTCGGCGAGGCCGAGCTCGAGCGGCAGGCCGGCGTGCCAGATGGAGTCGCGCGGTGCCGCCCCCGAGCCGCCGTTGTGCCCCGAGATGAGGATCTTGTTGGCAGCTCCCTTGGCCACGCCGGTGGCGATGGTACCCACGCCGGTCTCGGAAACGAGCTTCACGCTGATGCGGGCGCGCGGGTTTGCGCACTTGAGGTCAAAGATGAGCTCGGCGAGGTCCTCGATCGAGTAGATGTCGTGGTGCGGCGGCGGGGAGATGAGCCCGATGCCGGGCGTCGAGCGGCGCACGCGCGCGACCCATGGGTACACCTTCTTGCCCGGCAGGTGGCCGCCTTCGCCGGGCTTGGCGCCTTGCGCCATCTTGATCTGGATCTCGGTTGCCGACGAGAGGTAACGGCTCGTGACGCCAAAGCGCCCCGAGGCGACCTGTTTGATCGCCGAGTTCTTGGAGTCGCCGTTGGCAAGCGGCGTCTCGCGGCGCTGGTCCTCGCCTCCCTCGCCGGAGTTGGAGCGCCCGTGCAGGCGGTTCATGGCGATGGCCATGCACTCGTGGGCCTCCTGGCTAATGGAGCCAAACGACATGGCTCCGGTGTTAAAGCGTCTCACGATGCTGCGGGCGCTCTCGACCTCGCTGAGCGCGATCGGCGTGCGCGCGCTTTCGTCAAAGTCGAGAAGGTCGCGCAGGCGAACGGCGCGCCCCGCGCGGTGCACCAGCTCGCTGTAGGCGAGGAACTTGTCGTAGTCGCCCTCGCGGCACGCGCGCTGCAGCGTGTAGATGGTCTGGGGGTCGATGAGGTGGTCCTCGCCGCCCAGAGGGCGCCACGAGGTGAGGCCGAGCGTGGGCAGTTCCTCGGGGGCGGGGCTCTTGAGAATTGCCTGAGCGGCGTCGTAGCGTTCTTCGAGCTCGCGCTGGAGGTCGTCTGCCCCAAGCCCGCCCACGCGGCTCACGGTTCCCGAGAAGTACCGGTCCACAAAAGCCTCGTCGAGGCCGACCGCCTCGAAGATCTGCGCCGAATGGTAGCTCTGAGCTGTGGAGATGCCCATCTTGGACATGATCGCAACGAGTCCGGCGCAGGCGGCGCGGTTGTAGTTGGCGATGGCGGCCTCGGCGGAGATGGGGGAGCCGTCGGCGCCGGCAAGGTCGCCCTTCTCCGCTAGGCCTCTGATGACGGCGTGCGCGCGGTACGGGAAGATGCCGCTTGCCGAGTAGCCGACAAGCGCGGCAAAGTCGTGCGCCGATACGGCGTCGCCGCACTCCACGACGATGTCGGCGAAGGTGCGCACGCCGGCGCGCATGAGGTGGTTGTGCACGGCAGACACGGCGAGCAGCGAGGGTACGGGCACTTCGTCTGCACCGGCTCGGTCGGAGAGCACCACGATGTTGACGCCGCTGCGAACGGCACGCTCGGCGTCTGCCCCGAGCTTCTCGAGAGCTTCCTGCAGGGCGCCTGCGCCGGCGTTGCGCGCAAAGACGGCGCGGAAGCGCGCGGTAGAGAAGCCCGTGCGCTCGATGGCGGCGATGCGCTCGAACTCGTCGGCAGTGAGCAGCGGCTGCGGCAGCCTGATGAGCTGGCACGTTGCGCGCGAGTCCTCGAGGAGATTGCCGTGATTGCCCAGGTAAAGCACGGTGGAGGTGACGAAGCTCTCGCGCAGGGCGTCGATGGGCGGGTTCGTGACCTGCGCGAAGAGCTCGTAGAAGTAGTCGAAGAACGAGCGCGTCTTGGTGGAGAGGCAGGCGAGCGGCGCGTCGATACCCATGGATGCCAAGGGCGTCTTGCCGGTGAGGGCCATGGGCCGCACGACCTCCTGCACGTCGTCCCAGTGGCAGCCGAGCTTTGCCAGCGCCACGGCGCCCGCCACGCCTTCGTCCTCTGCCGGGAGCGCGGTGCGCGGGGCCTCGAGGTCGCGAAGGTCGATCGTCTCCTCCGCGATCCAGTCGCGGTAGGGCTTCTCCTTGGCGTAGCGGCGCCTGAGCTCGTCGTTGTAGATCACGCGGCCCTGGGCAAAGTCGACTTCGAGCATCTCGCCGGGACCGAGGCAGCCGGCGGTGAGGATGTTCTCGGGCTCGACGTCGATGGTGCCCACCTCGCTCGAGAGCAAAAAGCGGTCGTCGCGCGTCACGTAGTAGCGCGCGGGGCGCAGTCCGTTGCGGTCGAGCGCGGCGCCGAGTGTGCGCCCGTCGGTAAACGCTATGGCCGCCGGCCCGTCCCACGGCTCCATGAGCATGGACTGGTAGGCGTCGTAGGCGCGGCGCTCCTCGCCGAGGGCGTCGTTGTGGTCCCACGGCTCGGGCAGGAGCATCGTCGCGGCGCGCGAGAGCGGGCGGCCGTTCATGACGAGAAACTCGAGCACGTTGTCGAGAATGGCGGAGTCGGATCCCTCGCGGTTGATAATGGGCAGCACACGGTCAAGGTCGTGCTGGAGCACAGGCGAGTAGAGGTTTGGCTCGCGCGCGCGGATCCAGTTGACGTTGCCCTTGAGCGTATTGATCTCGCCGTTGTGGATGATGAGGCGGTTAGGATGCGCGCGCTCCCAGGAGGGCGTGGTGTTTGTCGAGTAGCGCGAGTGAACGAGCGCGACGGCGGTCTTCACCGCGGCGTCGTTGAGGTCGATGAAGAACCGGCGCATCTGCGTTGCCACGAGCATGCCCTTGTAGACGATCGTGCGGCTCGACATGCTGCAGACGTAGAAGATCTTGTCAGCAAGCGCGTGCTCGGCGTCGGCGTGCTTCTCGATGGTGCGACGGCACACGTACAGGCGCCGCTCGAAGGCGCTTCCGGGCTCTACGTCATCCGGTCTTCCGAGGAACGCCTGCAGGATCGTGGGCATGCAGGCGCGTGCGGTCTCGCCGAGGTCGTGGGGGTCAACGGGGACCTTGCGCCAGAAGAGCAAAGGGACGCCCGCCTCGGCGCATCCCCTCTCAAAGATGCGCCGTGCGTCGCGCACGCCTTGCTCATCTTGCGGGAAGAACAACATGGCGACGGCGTAGTCCCCCTCGTCGGGCAGGAGGTGGCCGCATTTCTGCGCTTCTTTGCGGAAAAAGTGGTGGGGCACCTGAAAGAGGATGCCGGCACCGTCGCCGGTGTTTTTCTCGAGGCCGGTGCCGCCGCGGTGCTCGAGGTTTACGAGCACCGAGAGGGCGTCGTCGAGTATCTGGTGGGAGCGCTCGCCTCGTAGGTTGGCGAGAGCCCCGATGCCGCAGGCGTCGTGCTCGAATTCTTGGCGGTACAGGCCGCGGGGCGCGTCTGCCTGAGCGGCGTCGCGGCGCTGGTCGTGATCGGTGATAGTGCGGTGCATGGCGCTCCTCCCCGTATGCCCGCTCGTTGGCGCGGGCGCTTAAGGTTGGGGGAATAGTAGGAGCGCAGCGTTACGTGCGCGTTTCTCAGGCGTTACGAAACACGGGGGTAACTGCTCTGTAACTTTCGGGTTCGACACTGCGGACGCGGCTGGCGGGCGGCTGGGGCCTCAATCGTCGGCCATGGTTCGGGTTCGACGCTGCGGCCGCGCCTGGCGGGCGGCTAGGCCCTCACTCGTCGGGCATGGTTCGTGCCCGACGCTGCGGCCGCGTCTGGCGGCCAGGCTGGCCCTCATTCGTCGGCCATGGCCACGAGGCCAATGGCCTCCTCTTTCAGGCCACCCTGGCTCGCCAGCCGCGCCCTCGCTTTCGCGCACGCAACCTGGTCCGCATCGCTTTGCTCGCTATGACATGGCGAAGCCGGTCCTACGCCTCGCTTTCCGACAAGTATCCTGGTTCGCTTTGGCTCGCCCTCTTCGGAGGGGGGCGGTCCTCGCTGTGCTCTGGTCGACCTGGGGGAGGGTTGACTTTCGCGTTCGAAAGTTCATGAACTTTCGTCGATGCCCCGAAAGGGGTCGTGGAGGACGGTTGGCTGTTGGCGGCTTCGGATGCCGCAAGGATGAGGGGAAGCTATTCGGCCAGCGCGTCCAGGGCGTACTGGGCGGCGAGCATGGTGCCTTTGGTGAGGACGCTCTCGTCGACGGTGTAGTAGCAGGAGTGCTGGGCGTACGTTGCACCGATGCCGGGGTTTCTGGTTCCGAGAAACGCGAGCACTCCCGGTACTTTGCGCTGGTAGAGCGAGAAGTCCTCGCCCGAGAGCGTGCCCTCGTAGGAGCCCACGGCTTGCGGTCCGAGCACGCTCAGGACTGCCGTGCGGCAGCGTTTTGCGCATGCGGGATCGTTGATCACGGCGGGGTGCGCGACGGTGTACTCGGTGAGCTCGGCGGTCGTTCCGAGGGCGCTCGCGGTGTCCGCGGCGATACGGTCTATAAGCTCAGGCGCCTTCTGGTGCGCCTGCTCGCCGTAGGTGCGTACCGTGCCTGCCAAGTAGGCCGATCCGGCAATGACGTTGCGCGCTGTGCCCGCATGAAGCTCCCCAACGGTCAAAACGGCTGGCTCGAAAGGCGAGAGCTCGCGGCTCACGATGGTCTGGAGATTGGTGAGAATCGCGGCCGCCGCAACGGCAGCGTCGGCACCATGCTGGGGAATAGCGCCGTGGCTCGACGCGCCGGTGACGTCAATGCGGAACCAGTCGACGTTTGCCATGCGCGGCCCTTCTTCGCACGAAACGAGTCCGGCGTCGACCTCGCTCCATATATGCAGGGCAAAGGCCTCGTCCACGCCGTTGCAAACCCCGGCGTCGATCATCATGCGAGCGCCCTGTCCGTTCTCCTCCGAGGGCTGAAACACCGCGCGCACTTCTCCGTGAAGCTCGTCGGTTATCTGGGCGAGCAGCTTGAGCGCGCCGAGCAGCATGGCGATATGGCAGTCGTGGCCGCAGGCGTGCATGAAGCCGGGGTTCTGGCTTGCGTACGCGGCTCCGGTGCGCTCCTCTACGGGCAATGCGTCAATGTCGGCGCGCAGCAGAACGCGCCTGCGGGGCATGCCGTTGGAAAGGTACGCGTCTGGCGCGGTGCCGCGCAGGGTAGCGACGACTCCCGTTTCAAGTGGCCGCTCAAACGGGATTCCCGCCGCGGCGAGTTCGCGCGCGATCGCTTCTGTGGTTGCATGCTCGTGGAGACTCGGCTCCGGGTGTGCGTGAAAGAAGCGGCGCCGCTCGATCACATAGGATTCGAGCGCGCGCCCGAGGTTGCGTACGCGGTCTGAAGCGGGGGAGAAAGTTGCCATAGGATGCCAATCGGGTGAGGCGGGTTCTTCTCCCCGATCATACCGCTCTGGCGGCGCAGGTACCGCCCCGGTGCTGTGTGCCTGTTGCCTGCGCGTCTCAGCAGTATGTTCTTTACTGTTTGTATGTGCAAAAAATCTAAGTGCCGAATTATAAGATTTTTTGAATTGAGTTGTATAAGCACGGATTGATGGGTACTATTCTTGACGTACTAACGGTAAGAGGTATCGGGCGCGCCTGCCCGTAACCCCAAAAGGAGGCAAGCATCATGAATCTGAAGCCGCTTGGTGATCGTGTTCTGGTTAAGCCTGCTGCCGCCGAGCAGAAGACCGCTTCCGGTCTCTACATCGCGAGCAACGCTCAGGAGAAGCCGCAGCGCGGCGAGGTCGTGGCCGTTGGCGCCGGCAAGCTTGGCGAGAACGGCGAGCGTCTGCCGATGGACGTGAAGGTCGGCGACACCGTGATCTACGGCAAGTTCGGCGGCAACGAGGTCAAGGTCGACGGCGAGGAGTACCTGCTGCTCCGTGCCGACGACATCTACGCCATCGTCGGGTAACACGCTGACATGCTCGCTGAAGGGGCGCCCGGATTGCGCCTCTCGCTGAGAGTCATTGCTTGAAGAACACGCCCGGCGCTTTGTCGGGTGAATCAGGAGGAATAAACCATGGCAAAGGAAATCAAGTTCGATACCGAGGCGCGCACCAAGCTCGCTCGCGGCGTCAACACCCTCGCTGACGCTGTCAAGGTCACCATGGGCCCCAAGGGCCGTTACGTGGCGCTGCAGCGCAGCTTCGGCGCTCCCACCATCACCAACGACGGCGTTTCCGTCGCCAAGGAGATCGAGCTCGAGGACAACATCGAGAACATGGGCGCTCAGCTGGTGAAGGAGGTCGCCACCAAGACCAACGACACCGTGGGTGACGGCACCACCACCGCTACGCTGCTTGCCCAGGTCATCGTCAACGAGGGCCTGCGCAACGTCGCCGCCGGCGCCAACCCGCTCGCGATCCGTCGCGGCATCGACAAGGCCGTTGCTGCCGTTGTTGACGAGATGCGCGCTCAGGCCAAGCAGATCGAGACCAAGGAGCAGATCGCTTCGGTCGGTACCATTTCTGCTGGCGACCCCAACGTTGGCGCTAAGATCTCCGACGCCATGGACGTCGTGGGCAAGGACGGCGTCATCACCGTCGAGGACGGCCAGACCTTCGACATCACCATCGACACGGTCGAGGGCATGCAGTTCGATAAGGGCTATGTGAGCGCCTACTTCATCACCGACAACGACCGCATGGAGGCCGTGCTCAAGGATCCCTACATCCTCATCACCGATCAGAAGATCTCCAACGTGCAGGACATCATGCCGGTGCTCGAGGCTGTCCAGCGCTCCGGCCGTCCGCTCCTCATCATCGCTGAGGACATCGACGGCGAGGCTCTGCCGACCCTCATCCTCAACAAGATCCGCGGCGCCCTCAACGTCTGCGCCGTCAAGGCTCCGGGCTATGGCGATCGCCGCAAGCGCATGCTCGAGGACATCGCTGTGGTGACCGGCGGCCAGGCTGCGCTCGACGAGCTCGGCATCAAGGTTGCCGACATCACGGGCGACATGCTCGGTACCGCTAAGTCCGTCACCGTTACCAAGGACAACACCACCATCGTCGACGGTGCTGGCAGCAAGGACGCCATTGAGGCCCGCGCTGCTCAGATCAAGGCCGAGCTCGAGGTCACCGACTCCGAGTTCGACCGCGAGAAGCTCAACGAGCGTCTCGCCAAGCTCGCCGGCGGCGTTGCCGTCATCAAGGTCGGCGCTGCTACCGAGACCGAGCTCAAGGAGATCAAGCATCGCGTTGAGGACGCCCTCCAGGCTACCCGCGCTGCTGTTGAGGAGGGCATTGTCGCCGGCGGCGGCGTTGCCTTCATGGACGCCATCCCCGCGCTCGACAAGATCGAGATCGAGGACTCCGAGGAGCAGATCGGCATCGACATCATCAAGAAGGCCCTGACCGCTCCTGTGGCAACCATCGCCCAGAACGCTGGTTACGAGGGCTCTGTCGTGGTCGACAAGGTCAAGAACCTGCCTGCGGGCGAGGGCCTGAACTCCTTCAACGGCGAGTGGGGCAACATGATCGACATGGGCGTGCTCGACCCGGTCAAGGTCACCCGCACCACGCTCCAGAACGCTGCTTCCGTCGCTTCGCTGATCCTCATCACCGAGGCTACGGTTACTGACGTGCCGAAGAACACCTCCATCGAGGACGCCATCTCCGCCGCCGCTGCGGCCGGTCAGGGTGGCGGCATGTACTAATTGAGGTTGACGCTGCGGCCGCGGCTGGCGGGCTCCTCGGGCCTCACTCGTCGGGCATGACCACAAGGTCTATGCCCTCCTCCTTCGGCCCGATCCGCCTCGCCAGCCGCGCCCTCGCTTTCGTGTGCTCAGCCTGTTCCGCGTTGGCCCGCCCCGTTTGTGGCGGGCCTCGCTGTGTTCTGATAGGCTTGTCGGGATCGTTCCGCCTTCCTGCAGGCAGACCTGGTTCGTCAGAGGCTGCCTTTGCTTTCGTGTGGGCAACCTGTTTCGCATAGGCCGGCTCCCTTCCGGGGGAGCCGGCCTTGCTATGTTCTGGCCGACCTGTCGGGATCGTGCCGTCCTCGATCGGGCCAACCTTCTCTCTGGGGTTGCGCCCGATGACCTGCGCCACGGTTCCGACAAAACCAAGGCTCAAAGTGTCGGTACCGTGGCGCAGGTGGTTGGGGATTGTCGGAAGCGTGGCGTCGGTGGATGCCGATTGTCAAAGCCGTGGCGCTGATGATGAAAGACGACAGCGTCCTGGCTCTATGTGCGCTCGGTAGCGCGCATGATCTGCCTTAGGCGATCCTTGGTTTTGGGAAGCGCCTTCTTTTTGAGCTCGTGCTCCCAGATGACCTCGACGGTCCAACCCATATGCCGGAGCGCCTCTTGATTGCGGGTATCGCGTTCGACGTTGCGCCGAAACTTTGCTTCCCAGTATTCGGTATGCGTTTTGACGCCGGGTGGGTTGCACACGGGGCAGCGATGCCAAAAGCAGCCATTTACAAAAATGGCGAGCTTTCGCCCCGGGTACACGATATCAGGGCGGCCGGGGACCTTGTTCCATTGCAGCCGGTACCCAGGGTATCCCAGGTCGCGGAGCATCCGCCGTACCAAGAGCTCGGGCTTGGTGTTTGCGCGCTTGTTGCCCTGCATCGACTTGCGTACGTGTTCGTTTGACGCTGCCGGCGCTTTGGGTGCGCGCGCAGGCTGTGTCTGCTTGTGATCGTTTGCCAAGACGGGGCGAGTTGCCGATCCGGGTCGTGCGCGTCGGCAGCGCAGGGTTACCACTCGTATGCCTCGACGTAGTCCGTTCACGCTCATGCTCCTTTGCGGCTCCATTTCGCTTGGGTATTGTACCGGTCTTGCGGTCCGTATGTCCGCGGGGCGCGGCGCAGGTCCCGGTGTCGTACAATACCAAGGTTGGCCTTACGCTCGTTAGGGGAGACGTGCCATGGCGCAAAAACGCGACCTGTTTGACGACATCATCGATATCAGCAAGGATTTCAGCGCGATCAAGAATCCGCTGTCGGGCATGACCGACGCGCTCATGGGCAAAGAGAGTCCCGACGCGCCGCATTGGAACCCTGCCGATTACAAAGAGAAGCCGCGCGCCAACACGCTGCCCTGCCTTGTGTGCAAGTCCGACAAGAGCACGTGCTCCGCATGCCTCGACGTATGCCCGGTCGACGCAGTTCACATTGAGGACGGCGGCATTGATGTGACAGATGCGTGCCGTAAGTGCGGGCTGTGCGTTTCCGCGTGTCCGACCGAGTCGTTCGTGTCGGTCAAGCTCGCTCCCAAAAAGCTGTACGACCGCATTGCCGCGGCTGCCGCATCGCACGAAACCGCCTATGTGACCTGTACGCGCGCCCTGCGGCGCATGCCGCGCGAGAACGAGATCGTCGTCGCGTGCGTGGGCGCCATCACTGCCGAGACGTGGTTCTCGATCCTGCTCGATTACCCCAACGTAAGCGTGTACCTGCCGCTCGGCATCTGCGACCGCTGCAAGACCACCACGGGCGAAGAGGCTCTGGGCGAGCATATCGCACAGGCAGAGGAATGGGCCGGCGAGGGCCTGGGCCTCGAGGTAGAGCCTGGTGACCTGGCGTGCGTGAAACGCCGCGAGTTCGAGCGCAAGGAGTTCATGGACAAGGTCTTCAAGACGACCGGCCTCGCGGTGACCAAGGCCAATCCGGTCGTTGCCGCCGCCACGTCCGTTGCCGCGCGCATAAAAGACCACGCCACGCGCATCAGCCAGCTCGAGAAGAGCCTCAACGCGGCGTGCGGCGTCAACACGCAGAAGCGCCGCCGCATTCTCACGCAGAGCCGTCAGCTCATGCTCGCCGCGCTCCAGCAGCATCCCGAAAAGGCCGGGAACGTCACGGTCCTGCAGCCCGAGTGCGACTACCTCAAGTGCTCTATGTGCGGCGAGTGCGTGCGCGTGTGCCCCACGCATGCCAACGATCTGATAAACGGCGGTCGTTTTACCGTTGAGCCGACGTACTGCCTCGGCTGCGGGCTGTGCGCCGAGGTCTGCGAGCCCCACGCTCTCGCCATGGTCGAGCATCCTGGCGAGGAGCTCGTGGTGCCCGACCCTGAGGCCGAGAAGCGCGCCGCCGACGCCGCCAAGGCTCGCGAGGAGGCCAAGAAGCTCAAGGCGGAGGGCAAGGAGAAGATCAACGCCCTTCTCGACAAAGTCGAGAAGCTCGCTGATGAGTAGCAGCTCCGGTAAACGTTCAGATGCCGGACGTGGGTCCCGAGACCGTGCGTCCGGCATTTCTGTTTGCCTGCGCGCCGTGCTTAGGGATCTCGTTTCGGCTACCCTTGTGGTCGGTGCGGCGGTGCTTGTCTACAAGGTGCTGGGAATCGGGTGTCCTATCAGGTTCGTCACGGGCATCTCTTGTCCGGGGTGCGGCCTTACGAGCGCGTGGCTTGCGGCGCTTCACCTTCAGTTCGACGTTGCCATGGCCTATCACCCGCTCTTCTGGCTGGTTCCTTTTGCGCTGGTTGTCGCTATCGCTTATCCTCACGCACCTTCGAGATGGCCCAAAGCGCTTCTCGTGCTCATGATTGCTGCACTGTTGGTTCTTTGGGCGGTACGCATGGTTGATCCCTGCGACATGCTGCTGGTGACCGATGCGCTTGGGGCGGGCGACGTGGTGCACATTGCCGAGCCCGTATGGGTCAGCTGGCTTGCCGGGGCTTTCGGCGTCATATAAGGGACGCCTGCATTGATTGCTGGGCTACGATGCGAAGAATCGCCAGTACTTTAGCAGCAATATCATATATGCGCAGGTAGGAATGCAGACTGCGCTGTGTAATACGCTGGTAATCAGCTTGACCGCGCACTGGTCTCTCAGTATCTTGATAAGGTCCTATGTAGAAACTGTGGAATAAAGGGGCTTTGATATGTTTTGTCAACACTGTGGCGCTCAACTGCCTGACGGGGCGCGTTTTTGCGGGCGATGTGGCGCTCAGGTTGCGGGTGGCTCTTCCGCTGCTCCCGCTGCTCAGGCTACACCCGTAAACCAAGCCCCCGTTCCAGCTCCCGTGTCGGGCGGTGCGTATAGCACTCAGGTGCCTCAGGCTTCGTATGGCGCTATGCCCATCAAGACGGACCGCAGCTTGGCGATGTACATCCTTTTGGGTGTGTGTACCTGCGGCATCTACGTGTTCTACTTCATCTACAGTCTTGCCCGCGATCTGAACCAGATGTGCGAGGGCGACGGCGAGAAGACTCCGGGTCTTGCCGCATATATCGGTCTTTGCATCATTACCTGCGGGATTTATGGACTTTGGTGGATGTACAAAATCGGTAACCGCCTCCAGGCAAATGCGCCTCGCTACGGCCTGACGTTCCAAGAGAACGGCACAACGGTGCTCATGTGGCAGATCTTCGGTTGCATTCTCTGCTTCATCGGCCCGTTTATTGCCATGAACATTCTTATCAAGAACACCAACGCGCTCGCCGGAGCCTACAACAACCGTCTGTACAACAACGCGTAAAGGCGCGTGCTTGTTTGACGGTCAGGTCTTCAGGTAGGACGTTCTGACAAGTGCTTATCGCAAGCGCCCCGGCAGTCGCTTTTGTCTGCCGGGGCGCTTGCGCGTGTGCTGATGCGACGTGCCGCGACAGCAGAGAGGCGGGCAGATCGCTCCTGTGGGCACGCTAATTAAAGAAACCCTTCATTACGTCCCGAGCAAACTTTAATTGTCTCACGGTTTAGCACCTTAAGCCATGCGTCAGTGCGGTTTTCCGCAATGTGAAAATCGATAGAAGCGGTTTTCGCTGCATCTTAGTCTGTGGTTATCGGCTCTTCTACAACGAAAGAGGGGTAACTATGGAAAAGAAAGCCGTCGTTATCGCAGGTGCGGGTAGTACGCATACTCCCGGCATCATCCAGAGCTTGCTGCAGAAGAAGCGCGAGCTTCCGCTGCGCAAACTCGCGCTTTACGACATCGATGAGCAACGCATGAACCTCGTGTATGACATCATGCGCCAGTTTATCGAGCAGGAGGCGCCCGATTTGGACGTCGTTGTGACGACTGATCCGGAGACGGCGTTCACCGATGTCGACTTCGTGTTTGCCCAGATTCGCCAGGGCGGCCTGGCCATGCGTTCGAGCGACGAAAAGATCCCGCTGAAGTACGGCTGCATCGGTCAGGAGACGTGCGGCGCCGGCGGGTCCATCTCCTACGGCATTCGCTCGATTCCCGGCGTGTTCGGCATTGTCGAGGCCGCCAAGAAGTACTCGCCGAACTGCTGGATTCTGAACTACTCCAACCCCGCCGCCGTGGTTGCGGAGGCAACGCGTCGCGAGTTCGGTAACGAGCGCATTCTGAACATCTGCGACATGCCGACCGCAATTTTGCTTTCGTACTCTAAGATGCTCAACCTGCCCAGCTGGCGCGATCTGGATCCGTGCTACTTCGGCCTCAACCATTTTGGCTGGTTTACCGAGGTGTATGACAAGCAGGGCGTGGATCGTCTGCCCGAGCTGCGCGAGATGATCTTGAGTCAGGGCATGGCCGTGAGCGACAAGCACCACAAGGACCCTGACTGGATGCATACGTGGGCGCAATACGTCGAGATCGTCAAAGACTATCCCGAGTACCTGCCCAACAGCTACCTGCAGTACTACCTGTATGCTGAGGACATGGCTGCCGGTATGGATCCAAATCATACGCGTGCCGATTCGGTCATCAACGGCCGCGAGAAAGAGATGTTCGCCGAGCACGAGGCCTACCTCGCCGACCCCGCGAACTACAAGAGCCCTGTCCAGAGCTTCACGGTGTTCGGTGACTTTATCGTCGACGCAGCCGCCTCGATCGCCTACAACAAAGCCGAGCGCCATCTGGTCATCGTCGAGAACAACGGCGCGATTCCCAACCTGCCCGACGACGCCATGGTCGAGGTTCCCGCATACGTGCGCTCCTGGGGCCCCGAGCCGGTGCGCCGCGCCCCGATCTCCACGTTCTACAAGGGTCTCATCGAGGAGCAGCTCGCAAGCGAGAAGCTCGCAGTCGATGCGTACTTCGAGCATTCCTATCAGAAGGCGCTTGAGGCAATCGCTATCAACAAGACGATTCCGTCCACTACGGTTGCCCGCAAGATCCTCGACGACCTGATCGCCGCCAATGGCGACTTCTGGCCTGAGCTGCACTAGGGGAGGAGGCGCTGATCATGGGAAGCAAGCTCTACAACGGATTCCAAAAGCTCGGTAAGGTTTTGATGGCGCCGGTGCTCCTGCTGCCCATCTCCGGCATTCTGGTGGGTCTGGGCTCCGCGCTGTCCAACGCGAACCTCATGGCGCTCGTCCCCTTCTTGGCGTCCGAGCCCATGGTGATCTTCAGCACGCTTATCAAGGCGGCGGGCAACGTCGTTAACAACCACATCTCCGTGCTGTTTGCCATCTGCGTTGCTTATGGCTACGCCCGTGCCGAGAAGGCAACTGCCGCGCTGTCCGGCTTCATCGGCTACATGACCATGAACACCATCATGGGCCAGCTGCTGACGCTGCTCGGGGTGATCGATCCCGAGAACCTGCTGACCGGTCAAAGCTCGATTCTGGGTGTGGTGACGCTCGATACGGGCGTGTTCGGCGGCATCGCCATCGGCCTCATCGTGTCGTGGCTGCATAACCGCTACTACAAGATTCAGCTGCCGCCGGTGCTCGGCATCTTTAACGGCACGCGCTTCATTCCCGCCATCACCATCATCGTGGCGAGCCTTCTGGGCTGCGTGCTCTCCGTCGTGTGGCCGCCTGTTCAGAACGCCCTCTCCATGATGTCGACGTTCATCGACTCCACGGGTGTGTTCGGTGCGTTTATCTATGGCCTATCCGAGCGCCTGCTGCTGCCCTTCGGTCTGCATCACTTCATCTACCTGCCGTTCTTCTTCACGTCGCTCGGCGGTACGCTGACGGTGGACGGTCAGACCGTCGAAGGCGCCGTCAACATCTACAACGCGATTCTCAACACCCCCGGCATGATGTACGACATCGACATCAGCAAGTACGTCATGAACGGCAAGGTCCTGTTCGCGATGTTCGGCCTCACGGGCGCCGCGCTTGCCATCTGGCGCTCCTCGCTGCCCAAGAACCGCAAGAAGACCGCTTCGCTCATGATCGCCGCGGTTATCCCGGCCGCGTTCATGGGCATCACCGAGCCGCTCGAGTACTCGTTCCTGTTCGTGGCGCCGGTTCTCTACGTTATTCACGCTCTGCTGTGCGGTCTGGCCTACGTGCTCACGTACCTCGTGGAGTTCAACGTTCCCGGCCCCTCTGCGTTCGGCGGCCCGTTCCTGTCGTGGATCTTCAACGGCATCATGAACGCCGACAAGGGCTCCAACTGGTTCTGGCTCATCCCGCTCGGCGTTGCGTACTTTGGTCTGTACTATGCGCTGTTCCGCGTCTTTATCACCAAGTTTGACTTCAAGACGCCGGGTCGCGAGGATGATACCGACGAGGCTTCGGCAGGCGCCGAGTCCTCGGGCAGCGCGCAGACCAACGAGCTTATCCCCCAGATCGTCGAGGCCGTGGGCGGCAAGGCAAATATCAAGAGCGTCGATGCCTGCTTCACCCGCCTGCGCTTGAAGCTCAACGACGCGAGCCTCGTGAAGGAGGACCCGTACTTTAAGGAGTCCCTCGGTGCGAGCGCTATCGTGCATGTGGGAGACGGCGTCCAGATCGTTTATGGCAACAAGGCCTCGGTCTACAAGTCCGAAATGAGGGAATACCTCGGTATGGAGTAGGTTTTGCAAACTGGCTGGGGGCGGCGCGCAGGTCGCCCCCGGCTTTGTGCAAGAGGGGATCACGCGCGGATGTACGAGATCTATTCCAATTTGCGGGCCTGCGTCGAGGGCATAGGCCAGGCAGGGAGTATGGACTCCCATATTGCCTTGTACGTGCTCGAGCATCACGAGGAAGTTCCCCATATGGCCATTGGGGACCTTGCCCGAGCGTGCAACACGTCGATCGCAACGATATCGCGGTTTTGCCGACGCGTGAACGGGTCGGATTGGACGACCTTCAAGGATCAGATGGAGGAGTACGGCGCGTGGCTGCGCAGCGACTCAGCGGCTTCGCGTTTTCGCGATCGGATCGACATCCCCTGGTACTTCGACACCCTGGAGGCGAGCATTTACCAGACGCGCCAGCTTCTGACCGACGACGTGCTCGAGCAAGCAGTAGACTGGCTTTCGGAAGCGGCGAACGTCTACATTTACGGCAGCTCGTTTTCCAACATCACCGCCCGCGAGGCATGCGAGAAGCTCAACCGCATCAACCGCCTGTGCTTCTCGTTCTCGACCGTGAAGGACCAGATTGGGTCCCTCGTCCATCTCAAGGCCGACGACCTGGTCGTCTTTATCTCCTTTTCGGGGACCACGCCGCATATCCGTAGGCTTTACCGTCAGGCCAAGATGGCCGGGTGTCGCATCATGTGGATATCGGGCAATGCGGCGCTCGTGCGCGAAGGATCGAGCCGCGAGATGCTCGTGGCGGTGAGCCCGCTCGCGCTGCGCGAGTACCGCACCTCGCTGGTGGAGGGAATCAGCCTGCATTGCGCTATCGACGCTCTCTACATCAGGTACACCAACCGGCTCCGGGCGGCTCGGCCGGTGGCGTCGGCAGTTTTGCCCGAGGACGACGCCGAGGATAGGGAGCTTGAGTGACGCGGCTTTGCGCCGTGCGGCTATGGGCTATGATATTCCCGAAGGTTCAGGCGCCTTGCCGTGTCCGGCGGGGCGCTTTCGCATGAGAGAAGGTATATCGTGGCCCTGTCTATCGGTATTGTCGGACTTCCCAACGTGGGCAAGTCGACGCTCTTTACGGCCCTGACCAAGAAGGGCGGCCTGGCTGCCAACTACCCCTTTGCCACCATCGATCCCAACGTCGGCATCGTCGACGTTCCCGACGAGCGCCTGCAGGTGCTCGCCGACATGGTGCATCCGGGGCGCATCGTGCCCGCGACCGTTGAGTTTGTCGACATCGCCGGCCTCGTGAAGGGCGCCAACGAGGGAGAAGGCCTGGGCAACCAGTTTTTGGCCAACATCCGCGAGACCGACGCTATCTGCGAGGTCGTGCGCTACTTCAAGGATCCCAACGTCATGCGCGAGGTCGGGCGCGTGGGCGAGTTCGTTGACCCCGCGGCGGACGCCGACACTATCATGACCGAGCTCATCCTGGCAGACATCCAGACGCTCGAGAAGCAGCTTCCCAAGCTCGAGAAAGAGGCTAAGCGCGATAAGGACCTCCTGCCTAAGCTGAACGTGGCAAAGCGCCTGGTTGAGTGGCTGAACGATGGCAAGCGCGCCGCAACCATGGAGATGACCGACGACGAGCGCGCCGCCGCCAAGGGGCTGTTCCTTCTGACTATGAAGCCGATCCTCTACGTGGCCAATGTCGACGAGGACATGCTGGGCGAGAAGCTCGACGCAATCGACGGTGTGGAGCCCATCCCGATCTGCGCCAAGGTCGAGGCCGAGCTTTCGGAGCTCGAGGCAGACGAGGCTGCCGAGTATCTCGAGTCGCTCGGGCTTGAGCAGTCGGGTCTCGAGACGCTTGCGCAGGCGGCCTACAAGCTGCTTGGCCTGCAGTCGTTCTTCACCGCGGGCCCCATGGAGGTCAAGGCGTGGACGGTTCGCCAGGGGGCCACGGCTCCGCAGGCTGCCGGCGTCATTCACTCCGATTTTGAGCGCGGCTTCATCAAGGCCGAGGTCATCTCCTACGACGACTACGTTGAGCTGGGCGGCGAGCAGGGCGCTAAGGCCGCCGGTCGCCTGCGCATGGAGGGCAAGGAGTACGTCATGGCCGATGGCGACGTGGTGCACTTCCGATTCAACGTATAAAGGCGAGAAGGACGGGGGCGTCCTCGGGCTGGGCGGCCGGCGCGGGGCCTTCCGGTGGGAGCGCCGCACATGCGCGCTGTTTACCCATCCCGTTGTCGGCCCCGTGCG